>NZ_LMNB01000036.1:0-220555 GCF_001422895.1 Methylobacterium sp. Leaf106 | reverse complement strand
CTTGATCGCGCGGCCGCGGGTGAAGAACTCGCGCCGGATGCGCGCAATCGTGTCCACGCCCTTCATCCCCCTACACCACCCTTCCGGCCGTACCGGAGGGCAGTCTGCCAGAACGAGGTTAGGGGGTCGGAATTGGACGCCGATCCCCCACCTCACGGGGTCAAAGTTGCACGCCGAAACACACCGGGGGTGCGGCCGGTGCTGGCGGTGACGCTCTGCTTCGTCCTGGCCCACAACCTCCTCTACACCTACATCGCGCCGCTTCTGGCCGGCCATCTCATGGCTGGACAGATCGACAGTGTCCTTCTGGTCTTCGGGGTTTCCGCACTTGTCAGTATCGGTCTGACGGGCATGCCGATCGACACATGGCTGCGACCATTGACCTTCACCGGCATAGGCCTGTTTCTCGTGGCCGTCTCGATACTTGCGGTGACGACCGAAGCACCGTTGGCGATCTACGGGGCTGCACTGATCTGGGGACTGGCTTTCGGCGGGTCGGCGACGCTCTTTCAGACCGCATCGTCGCGTGCTGCCGGTCCTGCGGCCGACGTGGCCCAGGCCATGATCGTCACGGCATGGAACATCGCCATTTTCGGCGGAGCCGTCTTGGGCGGCGCCATCCTCGACAGTGTGGGGGCGGATGGGCTGCCGTGGACAGGTATCCCCCTGCTTGTGGTCGCCGCTGGATCATCGCTGTGTATGGGGCGCTCCGCTGACGGAGCACGCACGGTGTGAAGGCGGCCCGCCAGTGATTCTTTCGCCGGCATCCGTGTTTGCCCGCTCAATCACGGAAAGAAAGAAATCACGCCGGGGCGCCTTCGCTGACGACCATGAGTGTTCGCTCGTTTTCACGTCCATGACTTGGGTGGAAACCTGGGTCGGCTGGAGCGGCGGAACGCGTTCAAGGTCGATGTCCCCCGAACCGACGTGATCGGCCGCCTCGAGGGCCGGATCGATGCCAGGGTGACGTCGGCGCGGGGCGTGAGGCTGAAAGCGTTCGTCGAGCGCCCGCCCCGTTGGCGGATCGCCACTGATACCCTCGCCGGGCCGCCTCCGGGTCGGCAATGCCTGAGCGTCACCGAAAATTTTGTATTTTCGTCTGAAACCGGAGCAACGATTCGTCCGTTTCGGCGCACATGACGAAAGCGAAAGCCCGCCCGAGGCCCGCCCCCTTCTTATCGGTTACAGCCAGCCGTCTCCATGCTGCCGACGCGGCCTGGGCTGCAGAGCTTGCGGCATGGTTTGGCGACGAGATGGTCAATGCAGTCTCGAACCAACCGGCGGGCCGTGGGGAAGAGGGAACCAAACTTCGGGCTCTCTACGATGCCCGAAGCCGTGAGCTGACCGATTGGCAGCGCATCCGTGGCCTGAGCTAGCCCCGCGAACCCGCTCCTCCGAGATATCTGCCAAACCGAAAGCCCGGCCGCCGTGATGACGCGCCGGACTTTTTCTGCGTTCACAGGACCATTCGAGCAGTCCCCGTCTCGGCTTTCCTCTTACCTCCCGCTCCCTGGGGCCGGACAGCCATCTGGTCTGAAGGAGGCTCAGCGGCGGCTCTCGCCGGATGGCATATCGGGCCCATCCTCACGCGGCGTACCGTCGTAGCCCTCCATCCAGGAGGTCCGATCTTCGCTGTCGCGGGGATAGGGGCAGGCATCCTTGGGGTGACCGTGGATCCGCGCCTGGGCGCCCTGCTCGATGGGATCGGAATACGCGTGACGGATGTCGGCCATGGGACTGGCTCCGGGGTGTGGCTGTCATCGATCAACCCGCCCCCTCGTCCGATGATCCCGCGGCCAAAAGGTTCGGGCAGAGTCCAGGACGGTTTCGCAGACGTGGGCCCCGGTTCTGCGATGAAAACCTGCGACACATCAAAAAGCTAAGCAGGTTCGCTCACTTCGACCGCTTGGCCGGGGGCTTTGCTGCGGCGGCATCCGCGGCATCGCGCTCGAGACGCTGAGCCTTCAGGCGAACGATCTGATCGTCACGCGCCGTCTCCCGGCCTCTGACCTCTTCCCAGACCTGACCGGCGATGTCCGCGCGCTCCGCGGCCTTGGCCGCCTTGGTGTCCTTGCGATCCTGATGGCCGCCTTTGTCATCCGTCATAAGAAATCCCCTGTGGCGGTAGCCGTAGCGCGAACGACCCGTCAGGTCACCTTCATCTGATTTTCAGGTCACATCCGCTGGCGATAATGCAGCCTCACACAATCCGTGAGGCTGCATCCGTCCGGCCGAATCAGAGAATGAAATCGCCAGCCTGAAGCGTGAGAGCGCCCTTCAACACGATGGAGAAGTCTGCCGCGCCATCGCCGTTCACATCACCGCTGACCAGGGTATTGCTGCCGGAAACTACTGCTCGGAGTTCTCCAGCCCTATCGTGAAAGTCTGCACTTCCAATAAACTTGAAGGCCTGATTAACAGAACCGCCCGCCACAGCATCGATGAAGTGGAGGTCGATCCGATCTCCCTGCGCTCGCACGAAATCACGGACCAGATCGCTGCCGGAGGTTGCCACAGTGCTATCCGCCACGCTGTTATACAGGAACTTATCTGCGCCGCCGCCACCAGTTAACTGGTCGGCCCCAGTTCCTCCGATCAAGATGTCACTGCCGCTTTCGCCAGCTAACGCATCGTTGCCTGCGCCCCCGTCAAGTGTATCATTTCCTGCCCCACCATACAGACCGGCCTTAAACGTGAGCGTATCGCCAGCTCTCGAAACGTTACGCATCGTATAGCCTTTGTCGTCACCATCTCCACCAATCAAAAAATCGTTGCCACTATCTCCATGTAGCAAATCTCTTCCAGATCCACCATCCAGCGTGTCCTCACCATCTCCACCATAGAGGCCGCCATAAGTGTCTCTTTGAACTTTATTTGTTATTCCATTCTTGTTTGTTATGATTGAAAGATAATATACAGCGCTATCGTCATCGTTTCCGCCGAACAGACGATCATTGCCTGTACCGCCATCTAAATAATCCGAGCCATCGCCCCCCTCAAGTCTATCATCCCCGTCCTCCCCAAAAAGACCTGCATTAATAAAATCCTCGTCTGTTGAATAAACACCCCGGCCAGATTCAATTTTTGAGTCGGTCAAACCACCGTCGGAGCCAATTCCGCCAATGAGGGTGTCATTCCCGCTGCCACCCTTGAGTAGGTCATATCCTGAGCCTCCATCTATAAAATCGTCTCCTTGATCGCCATAGAGACCTCCATCTATAAATGTTATCTCTTTGTATCCCAAAGTTTTGAATGGATTTTCAATATATATATTTGCGTCATTCCCCGCATTACCGTAGATACGGTCTTTTCCTTCGTACCCATTTATTCGATCACTAAAGCTTCCGCCTAAAATTGTATCATTTCCCCCAAATCCAAAAAGCCCTCCTTTTGTGAAAGTCTCTTTATCTTCATCGTATAAATATGAATACGTCAGTCTATAATCCGCATTTATTTGATTCGGTCCGACGATGCGGTCATCGCCTTCCGTTCCATTGCGCAATGCCACGAGATTGATCCTTTCACTTGCCTAGCCATCGCCGAATAACAGAATATATTTGTACCGCAAGCTTCAATTCCGAAATTTTATGATGTAGCTAATGATCGAGTTATTACGATAGTTTATTGCACTTGCCTGGAACAAGAGCCATCAATTACGTTGGATTGCCCTCTCGCCTGCCTCCGTCCCGCATTTCTCAATATGTGCGACCCGGTTGACGACCTGAAGGTTCGGCGCTCCCCAGTAGGCCAGGAGTTTGGGCCAAGGGGCATCGCGGTGCTCGCGCCAGACGCGATAGAGCGGCGTGCGATGGTCGATTTCGGCCGTCTTCAGCAGGCGCTTCCCGGAGGCGGCGCAGCGATGGCGCTGATGCGCCTTCAAAACCTTCACCTGGTCGCTGGGCGCGGCCCAGAACTTCCAGGCCGTGACGCAGGCCGAATGCCAGCGGGCGTTCTTGTTCGGCGTGCCGGTGCCCCACAGATCCCTGTGCCAGCCGAAGCGGAAGACCGGCTGTCCGCAGATGCAGCAATGGCCGGGGCCGCGGGCATGCGCGGGCTCGCGATAGGGAGAGGGCGGCATCCGGAAGGTGGCGGCGAGGCCCGAGCCTTTCTCTGTTCCCAAGCGCCACGTCCATCCCTCCGGCTGGCCCGAGCGCGTGGCCAGCGCCCGCGCCAGGCGATCGGCACGGTGGACGTGGTTGCGCCAGTAGCTTTCGACGGCGAGCCGTGGTGTGGGCGGCAGCAGCGGGCGGGACAGCGCGTGCCGAAGGACGGGCGCGGGAAAGACGGCCGGGAGCGCCCGTTCGAGCCGGGCGCGGGAGCGTTCGTTCCGCTCCGCACGCCACTCCGATGCAGCGGTCACGCCGGGTCGAGGACGCGAGGGCGGGAGACCGCAGGCGCCGGTGCCGGGGCCGGCACGCCCGCGATGGCATCGGCGAGTTGGTTCAAGCGTAGCGCGAGGTCGCTCACCTCGTTCAAGGCGATGGCCTTGTCGCCGCTCTTCACGGCCCGGGTGATATCGCTGATCTGCATCTTCGCCATGCGCGACAGTTCGGCGGAAAGCTGGTCCCTGGTCATCGGTATCCGTCTCGGTTCGGCGGTTTCAAGCCTAACGAGGCCTAAAGCCGGAGGGTTACCGGGCGGTTTCAGCCGGCGGAAAGCGGGCGTGCCGCCGGCGCCCGATCCGCGACTGTCACGGCCGCGGTGCGGGAGCGGGGCTCTGCTGCGTCGGCGCTTGCTGGGTGGGGCTCTGCGGCGCCGGCGACGGCTGTTGCGGAGCCGTGCCGGGGGCGGTCTGACCGTCTGACAGCGTCTGGTTCGCCTTGGTCTGCAGCTGATCCGCCGTCTGCTGGTTGATGAGCCCATAGGACACGGCAGCGGCGAGGGCGACGGCGATGACGGCGCCGATGATCGTCTTCGTGAGCTTGCTCTGCATGGACATGCCTCCTGCGGTCGCCTCACGCGAGGCGTCCTCCACGAGAGCAAAGGTGGCGGCTCTCGGGCTGGTTCCGCTCCGGTCTTTCGTCCCCTCGAACGAACGGAGCAGCCACGTCGAGCGCCTGGCGCCCGCTTCCTCGGCCTCACCCCCGGCCCTTCAGCTCTTCCCCCGCTTCGAAGCGTGAAATCGTGTCGGTCGATCCTTGCGCTGTCTCGGCACGCTCTCGGATGCCGACCCCCAGCGAGGCACGCCCCCTCCATCCACGCCCGAATCCAGGCCACCACCATCTCCCGCGAGGTGTTCGAGCGCCTGTGTCCGCGCGCGGGGCAGCGTCGAGCGTCGCGGCATCGTGGGAGAGGACAGATGCCGGAATGTGCCGGCCGCTTTGCGCGATCCCGGTCTGCAAGGATCCCGGGAGGGAACGCCGGGCGCCTGTGGCGCAAGGCGTGGACGCGCATTGCGGGGCAGGGTGGCCGATAGGGGCGGGGAACCGCGTGAACGCGGGCGTCCGGCCGTACAGCCGGCTCGTCGCCCCAGCATGAGGACGGCGTCGTCCGACAGGCGCATGCCGAGCTGGAGACGCTCCGCGGCCTACGGAAGGCGGTGGCGGCGCGGTTCGTCGCCGGCGAAAGGTGCGCGCGGGGGAGGGACGGTCTACGCATAAAGAAACGGCCGGGGTTTCCCCCGGCCGCTCATCGTCGTGACGGCTGATCCGCTTAGCGGAGAAGCTGCAGGATGCCCTGCTGCGCCGTGTTGGCGAGCGAGAGGGCCGAGATGCCGATGGACTGGCGGGTCGACAGGGCCTGGGAGTTGGCGGCTTCCTCGTTGAGGTCCGCGTTCGTCAGGTTGGCTGCACCGGTGTCGAGGATGTTGCTCAGCTGCTTCGAGAAGTCCTGACGGTTCTGCACAACCGTAAGGTTCGAGCCGAAGGTTGAAGCTTGGGTCCGAAGCGTAGCTGACGCAGTCGTCAGCTGCGACAATGCCGTCTTGATATCATCATCGCTGGCAAAGTTGCTGCTCGTCGTGGCGATTCCCAGACCGGCCGCATCCAGTTTAGACCCCTTGATGTCGAGCGAGCTGGTGTCCTTTTCGTTGAAGGAAATGTGAAGGGTATTTTCTTTCGGGTCTGAGCCAGAACGGTAAAGCAGATTGACGCCGTTGTAGCTGGAGTCCTGCGCCTGCTGCGTGATCTGCGTCAGCAAATCATTGAACTGCTGCGCCAGAGCAGACCGTGCATTGGCACCGTTTGCAGACGTCGAACCACCACCAGTCCCAGTCGCCTTACCAGCCGCAATAGTGGTGGCGCTCGTATTGACACCAAAACCGATATCGCCGGCTCCGGCTGAGGTCACTGTGATTTTCTGGTCTGCCCCACTATCGGTCGTACGGATCGTAATGGCACCAGTTGTATCATTACCTTCAGCGATTACCTTGCCCTTTAGACCAACGTCACTTTGAATCTGCTTGTTGATAGCTGTCGCAACCGCTGCCGCCTTATCACCGGTCACGAGAGGAGAGCCGGAAGCTGCGGCGCTAAGATCAATTTTTTTGGTCGCACCATCGCCGAGCTGGATGTTGATAGAGTAGTCAGTAGCAGCCGCAACACCGGCCTTAGCCACAGTGACACCTGCCGCGCTCGCACCTGTCGCACTTGCCTTGGTCGAACCATCAGTGGCGTTGACGCCAGTTGCGCTCAGAGCGGCGAAACCATTTGCAGCGAAGCCGATGTCCTTTGTGGCCGATGCCACTGCCTCGATTTTGAGACTGGAATCGGATCCTGTCGCGGTCGATTTGAAGTTCAATCGTCCGTCTGACGTCAAGCTGGCTGTTACCTGTGCTCCAGCACCACCCTTATCAGTCAGCTGCTTGTTAATTTCACCAAGGATTTCGTCGCTAGTCACCTTTTTGAGATCAGCAACTTTACCGGCGAGTGCATTGCCATCGATTGTGACAGTCGTATCAAGACCGTTTGCATCGGTGACCTTGAAAGCAGCCGAGTCTGTCGACGTCGAGAAGTCGATGGTGCCATCGGCGGTACCAGCAGCAGCTTTGATAGAAATACCGGCGGTGATGTTTGCTCCAGTCGCACTGGCTCCTGTCGCGCTCGACTTCGTCGCCAGCGCCTGATTGGCCGTCGATTTGGCCGAATCGACCAACTTCTGGATCGAGGTGATACCTTGGTTTGCAGCCTGAATTGTCTGAATACCGTTGGAAATACCGTCGAGAAGGCCCGACAGATCCTTGGAGCGGTTGTTCAAAGACTGCGCAGTAAAGAAGTTGGTCGGATTGTCGAGGGCCGAGTTCACCTTCTTACCGGTAGACAGCTTGTTCTGTGTGCTCGAAAGGAGGTCGGCGGTGCCCTGCAGCGAGAGCAGGTTCTGACGCGTTGCCGCGGTAAGCGTAATGCCTGAAGACATGTGATCCGATCCATTCTGATCTGGAAGCACCCTTTTTTGGGTGCGACGTCACCAAACCACGAGGACGTTGCGAACGTCTTAAGACGAACGGTCAACGAACCCTGAGTGAGATCCGACGTATTCTCCCTATCTTCGCGGTCTCCGAGGGAGATGCCGTATTCCGCAAGCAACCCTGCCATGGCGGTCATGTATTGTTAACCGCCCGGATCGATGATCCCACCCGAACCCGAAGGACCGGTCATGCCCCTGAAGATCGAACTCAAGCCGTTCGAGCGGTTGCTGATCGGCGGAGCCGCGATCCGCAACGGGTCGCGGCGGTCGAGTTTCGTCATCGAGACGATGACGAAGTTCCTGCGCGAATCCGACATCATCACGGAGAGCGAGGCCGATACGGCCTGCAAGCGCCTCTACCTGACCCTCACGGTGCTCTATCTCTCCGACGACGTGTCGGAGATCGAGAACCTGTTCGTGGCCCAGGCGAGCGAATTGCTCGAGGAGGTGCCGAGCACGGCCCCCTACATCCGGGACATCAACGCCCATGTGGCGGCGCGGGACTTCTACCGGGCGATGAAGCGGGGCAAGGACCTCATCCAGTACGAGGCCACTCTCGCCGACCTCCTGGCCAAAGCGCCCGATTCGGGAAGCGCCGACTGACCGTCCGAATCGGCCGCCGAGCGGGCAGGGGGTCGGCATCGGCAGTCCCGATGCGGCAGGCTCTCGTGGAGCCCGGCTCCGGGTCCGGACGCCCCCCGGTCTCAGGCAGGCTACCGGATTCACACATCTGCTCTCGTAGGCAGACCGCGTCCCTCTCCCCCTTGTGGGGAGGAGGGCTCGTCAGCGCATCCCGCGACATGCGTGACTGTTGTAACTCACGCGGGTTCGAGGCGGGTGAGGCGGTCGAGGAGGGCGCGGTCGTGGAGGAGGGCCATGCGCTCCTTGGGGCTGAGCCATTCGGCGGCCTCGGCGATGGTCTCCGCCTCCACCACCTTGGCCTGGGCGAGGGCGCGGTCGGTGTCGATCACGCCGCGGGGGCGTTGGGGCATCTCCGGCAGCATCAGGGCATGGGCCTCGGCGAAACCCGCATCGGCGTGGAGGGCGCGGATCGCATCCGATTCGTCGAGGCCGGCCTCGGCGTTGCGGGCGGCGATCGCCCCGGCGCTCGACGCGATGGCGGGCGGGTCGCGCTCCTCCGGGGTCATCAGCAGGCCGAGGCGCTTCAGGGCGAGGCCCCAGGAGAGCTGGCCGCTCGCCCAGGAGATCGGGATCGCCAGGACGAGGCCGAGGATGGTGGGCGACATCCAGAGGAACAGCGAGGTGGCGATGGCGAAGGCGGCGATGCCCGTCACCAGCCCCAGCACCATGTGCCAGCGGTGGCGGCGGACGATGTCGCGCAAGGGTATCGAGCCGTCGTCGCGCCGCTGCGGGTTCCAGCCGGTGTCGCGCCCCACCAGGATCTCGAACACCGAGCCCGACTGGATCAGCATGGCGATGGGCGCGATGAGCGCGGAGAGGATCGTCTCGATCAAGCTCGACAGGACGAGGCGGATGGCCCCGCCCGAGGCCCGGCGCACCGGCCCGTCGATCAGCGCCAGGATCAGCCCCAGGAGCTTCGGGGCCAGCAGGATGCCCATGGTGAGCCCGAACAGCTGGAGCGCGCGCACGGGGTCGAAGCGCGGCCAGACCGGGTAGAGCCCGAACTCGCTCGTGAAATATTCCGGCCGCACATAGGCGGTCTGCAGCACCAGGGCGATACCGACCACGAGCTGGCCGAGCCAGAGCGGGGAGGCGACGTAGCCGGCGATGCCGGTGGCGAAATGCTGGCGCGAGGCGAGCGTCAGGCCCGCCGCCCCGATGACGCGGCTGTGCTGCAGGTTCCCTTGCGCCCAGCGCCGGTCGCGCACCGCCACGTCGATGAGGGAGGGCGGGCTCTCCTCGTAGGAGCCGGGGAGGGCGGGCAGCATGGTCACGCTCCAGCCCGCCCGCCGGATCAGCGCCGCCTCGACGAAATCGTGGCTGAGGATGTGGCCGCCGAAGGGCGGCTTGCCCTTGAGGTCGGGCAGGCCGCAGGCCTCGGCAAAGGCCCTGGTGCGGATGATGGCGTTGTGGCCCCAGTAATTGCCGTCGCGGCCCGACCAGACGGAGAGGCCCGTGGCGATGACCGGGCCGTAGATGCGGGCGGCGAATTGCTGGACGCGGGCGAACAGGGTGTTGCGGTTGATGATGAGCGGCAGCGACTGGACGATGCCGGAATCGGGGTCCGCCTCCATGGCGGCGGCCAGATGCACCACGCAAGCGCCCGTCATCAGGCTGTCGGCGTCGAGCACCAGCATGTGGTCGTAGGCCCCGCCCCAGCGCGAGACGAAGTCGCCGATATTGCCGGCCTTGCGATGATGGTTCTTCGCCCGGTGCCGGTAATAGAGCCGCGCATCCTCGCCCCAGCGCGCGCGCAGATCGAGGAAGGCGCGCTCCTCGGCGATCCAGGCGTCTCCTTGCGTCGAGTCCGACAGGACGAAATAGTCGAAGGCCGCGCCGTGGCCGGTGGCGTCGATCTCCGCCCGCATGGCTTCCACGGCCGCGAAGGTGCGGGCGGTGGCCTCGTTGTAGACCGGCATGACGATAGCGGTCTTCGTGGCGAGCCGGGTCGGCGGAAGCGGCGCCTTCGGCCGGCGCAGGAGCGTGGCAAAGCCCAGGATCGCGCTCATGAAGGAGAGGGCGATCCAGGAGAAGTTCAGGGTGAAGAGCACGAGCAGCACGTATTGCAGCGCCGTCGTCCCGCCCGAGACGGCCACGACCTCGTACATCTCCAGCGCGCCGTAGGCGGTGAGCAGCGCCGCCCCGCCGAAGACGAAGGCGCGGGCGGCCCAGGGCCGCCGCGCGGGCTTGGCCGGACGGTGCCCCGATGCGGTGTCCCAGCGGTCGAGCGCCTGCACCGGCATGGGCAGCGGGGCTTCGGGCGGCATCGCGGGCCGGAAGGCGGCCGGGGCGGTGGGGGGAAGCGCGTGCGTGTTCAGGGTGTCCACCGGTAGAGCCAGGTTTCGGTGACGGGGGCCTCCCCGCGCTTGAGCACGAGGCGCAGTTCGCAGGATTTCCCGCCGCCCGTGTCGAGCTCGAAGGAGACCCGCACCGTCTTACGGTCGGGATAGCGGTACAGGGTCGGGGCCGCCACCGTGCCGGGCGAGGTCAGCAGCGTCGGCTGCAGGTCCGGATCGGCGAACAGGATGTCGCCGGTGAAATCCACCAGGAAGAGGCGGCGGTTGCTCCCCGGCGCCTTGCCGCTGCGGGTGCCGGAGACGAGCGCCACGGGCGGCGCTTCCGGCGGCTGCCAGCACCAATGCTGGCGATAGCTGAACGCATGCTCGGTGCCCGCCGCCAGCGTCGCCTTCGGGCGCCAATAGGCCAGGATGTTCTCGTTGAACTCGGAATCGCTCGGGATTTCGAGGAGCGTCACCGCGCCCGGCCCCCAATTGCCGAAGGGTTCGAGCCAGAGCGACGGGCGCCACTCCCAATGCTGCACGTCGTCCTCGAAATCGGCGTAGCTGCGCGCCCGCTGCATCAGGCCGAACCCCTTCGGGTTCTCGTCGACGAAGGACGAGACCTGCAGCGTCTCCGGGTTGCGCGCGGGACGCCAGATCGCCTCGTTGGCACCGGTGCGGATCTGCAGGCCGGTGGAGGCATAGGCGCCGGCGCGGGCATCGTCGGCGCCGCGCCGGTCGTAGGGGCCGAAGAGGTAGCTCGTGGTCATGCCGCCGAGACCGAGATGATCGATGGCCGCGCGGGCGAACACCGTGCCCTCGACATCGCAGAGCGAATCGCCGCCGGGCCGCAGGCTCATCCGCAGGGCGGCGGTGGCTGAGGGGGAATCGACGAGGCAATGCAGCACCAGCGGGCCGCCGGGACCGGGACGCTCGACCCAGATGGCGCGGAGTTCGGGGAACTCCTCGCCGCGCGAATCGGCCGGGCGCAGGGTGAGGGCGCGCGCGGTGACGCCGAAACCCTGGCCGCTGGCGACGAGGCGGAAGAACGACGCCCCCTGGAAGGTGGCGAAATCGGTGAGTTCGCCGCCATCGAACCGGGCACGGATGCGCAGGCCCGAATAGCCGGGATCGTCCTTGAACTCGGGCAGGGCGATGCCCTCCGCCTCGAAGCGGGCGCGATCGTAGGCCAGCGGCCGCACCGTGCCGTCCTCCACCAGGGCCAGGGCCACGCGGCCGGTGAAGACCGAGCCGCGATGCAGGGGCTCGAGGGTGAAGCCGAAGGCCTCGTTCGCCCAGATCGCGCTGCCCGGTACGGTCCGGATGGCGTTGTATTGCTCGCGGTTGAGCCCGGTCAGGGCGCCGGGCAGGTCGTCGGTGCGGGGGGCGGCGTAGGGGCGCTTGGCCAGGGCGCGGGCCAGGTCGGGTAAAGTATGGCCGAGGAACGGCGCGCCCTCGGCGGGGAGGGCGGGGGCATCGTCCGCCCAGGCGGTCGAGGCGGTGCCGGGGAGGGAGAGAGCCAGCGCGGCGGCGCTCGCCTGCAAGAGAAGCTCCCGGCGGCTCCGGTCCTGGGGTCCCGTCACCACGGGATCAGCGGAGGAGGGTTCTGTCACGGCGCGGCGAAGTCCCGGAATCGTCGGCGTCATTGGACCTGTAATGTCGGCGCGGGAAGGCGCGGGGTGCGATGCGGTATGTCCCGGCTTTACCACGGCACGGCCTGAACCCAACCTTAAGCCGGAAGGAACCGAAACCGTTCAACGGAACGCGGATTTTCCGACGGGCGAGCGGCCGGCCAGCGCCGGGCACGGCAGGCGAGGGGGCTCGGACTGGCCGAATGGCCGCGCTTGTGACAGATTCCGTGGGTCGTTCACCTCACACGAGGCACCTCATTGGCCCTGATCCCATGCCCTGCCTGCGCGCGACAGGTCTCCGCGCAGGCCCTCGCCTGTCCGAGCTGCGGCCACCCCGGTGACGCCGCCTCCCCGGCGGGAGGCGGCGTCACGCGCATGCTGGGAACCGTCGCCGGCACCTACATCTCCACCACCACCCTGGCGAGCCTGGTCCTCGGGGTCGTCATGTTCGTCTGCGTGGCCGCCGTGCTGATCACCCTGATCCTCAAGAGCCAGTGACCGCGACGGGGCGGACCGGATCTCCGTCCGCGCGCCCGGCTTGCCGGCCGCGCAGGCTTGCTACCCGACAAGCCACGCAGTAGCGCAGCCGGACAGGACGCGAGCCGGCCCCCGGCCCGACAGCGGCGGAGCGACGATGACGGCGCAGACCCCCCATTCGACCGAGCCCGCCAGGACGGGCGGACGCAGCCTGACCGCCATCGTGCTCGCCGCCGGCAAGGGCACGCGGATGCGGTCCGACCTGCCCAAGGTGCTGCATGCGGTGGCCGGGCGGACCATGCTCGGCCACGTGCTCGCCGCGGCCGGGGAGGCGGGGGCGAACCGCATCGCCGTGGTGGTGGAGCCGGGGCAGGAGGCGGTCGCCGCCGAGATCGCCCGCGCGGCGCCCGGTGCCTCGGTCCATCCGCAGGTGGAGCGCCTCGGCACGGCCCATGCGGTGCTCGCCGCCCGCGAAGCCCTGGAAGCGGGCTCCGACGACGTGGTCATCGCGTTCGGCGACACACCCCTCATCACCGGGGCCACCCTCGCCCGCCTGCGCGCGCCCCTGGCCGAGGGGGCGGCGGTGGCGGTGCTGGCCTTCACGGCGGAGACTCCCACCGGCTACGGACGGGTGCTGACGGAGGGCGGGCGCGTCCTCGCCATCCGCGAGGAGAAGGATGCGAGCGCGGAGGAACGCGCCGTCACCCTGTGCAATGCCGGCCTCATGGCACTCTCCGGCCCCCATGCCCTCGGCCTGCTGACGCGGATCGGCAACGCCAACGCGGCAGGCGAGTACTACCTGCCCGATGCGGTCGCCCTCGCCGTGGAGGACGGGCTCGCCGTGGCGGTGGTGCCCGTGGACGAGGCCGAGGCGCAGGGCGTCAACGACCGGGTTCAGCTCGGCGTCGCCGAGGCGACGATCCAGGCACGCCTGCGCCGTGCGGCCCAGATCGGCGGGGCCACCCTGGTGGCGCCGGAAACGGTTTTTCTAAGCGTCGACACGGTGTTGGGCCGGGATGTTCTCGTGGAACCTCATGTGGTGTTCGGCCCCAAAGTGACGGTCGGCGACCATTGCGTGATCCATGCCTTCTCGCATCTCGAGGGCGCGACGCTGGCGCAGGGCGTTCATATCGGCCCCTATGCGAGGCTTCGCCCCGGCGCGGTGCTGGAGGCCGGCTCCCGCATCGGCAATTTCGTCGAGATGAAGAACGCCCGCCTCGGCGAGGGCGCCAAGGCCAACCACCTCACCTATCTGGGCGATGCCGAGATCGGTCCGGGCGCCAATATCGGGGCCGGCACCATCACCTGCAATTACGACGGGGTGAACAAGCACCGTACCGAGATCGGGGCCGGGGCCTTCATTGGCTCGAACACCGCCCTGGTGGCGCCGGTGAGCGTCGGGGCCGGCGCCATCGTCGGCGCGGGTTCGGTCATCACCGCCTCGGTGCCGGGCGACGCCCTCGCCATCGCCCGCAGCCGCCAGCGCATCATCGAAGGCATGGCCAGCGGGATGCGGGCGGCATTGCAGGCGATGAAGGCCGCTCGTTCCAAGAAAGACTAGTTCCGTCAGTATCGTATCGTCGGACGTGAACGTATCAATTGAGCTGAATTCAGCTTCGGAGACCGTGCAAGAGCAGGAACCCTGGCCGGATCGTGTTCCGATCCGGTACAAGGCCCTCCCAGAAGGCTTGGGCCGCTCCTTGCGTGGGCCACCGCCAAGATCCCGGTCGGAGACGTCGGAGGCCCGTCCCGCTTCCGCTCCCCGGCCAAGCCCACTCGTATGAGAAGTAGCGACCATGTGTGGAATCGTTGGCATCGTCGGGCATGAGGCGGTGGCGGGACAGGTGGTCGAAGCCCTGCGCCGCCTCGAATACCGCGGCTACGATTCGGCCGGGGTCGCCACCCTGGCTCATGGCCGGCTGGACCGTCGCCGGGCCGAGGGCAAGCTCTCCAACCTCGAACTCAGGCTGCGCGACGAGCCGCTGCCTGGCGCCATTGGCATCGGCCATACCCGCTGGGCCACCCATGGCCGCCCCAACGAGACCAATGCCCACCCCCATGCCACGGCGCGGCTAGCCGTCGTCCATAACGGCATCATCGAGAACTTTCGCGAGCTGAAGGCCGAGCTGCAGGCCAGCGGCGTGCGCTTCGAGAGCGAGACCGACACGGAGGTCGTGGCCCAGCTCGTCAGCGCCGAGATGGACAAGGGGCTGGGCCCGGTGGAGGCCGTGGCCGCCGCCCTGCCGCGCCTGCGCGGTGCCTTCGCCCTGGCCTTCATCTTCACCGGCTACGACGATCTCCTCATCGGCGCCCGCCACGGGGCGCCCCTGGCCATCGGCTTCGGCGAAGGCGAGACCTATCTGGGCTCGGACGCCCTCGCTCTCGCCCCCTTCACCGAGGAAATCACCTATCTGGAGGAGGGCGACTGGGCGGTGCTGACCCGCGAGGGCGCCGCGATCCGCGACATCGACGGCAATCCGGTCTCGCGCCAGCGCCAGCGCATCGTCGCCCAGGCCTACCGGGTCGAGAAGGGCAACCACCGCCACTTCATGGCCAAGGAAATCCACGAGCAGCCCGAGGTGGTGGGCCGCACGCTGGCCCATTACGTCGACCTCGCCAACGGCCGGGTCGCCCTGCCCGAGGCGCTCCCGTTCGATTTCAAGGACCTCTCGCGGCTCTCGATCACCGCCTGCGGCACCGCCTATTATGCCGGGCTGGTGGCGAAATACTGGTTCGAATCCCTGGCGCGCCTGCCCGTGGAGATCGACGTCGCCTCCGAGGCGCGCTACCGCGAGCCGCCCCTCGACACGGCCGGCCTGACCCTCGTCATCTCGCAATCGGGCGAGACCGCCGACACCCTGGCCTCCCTGCGCTACGCCAAGAGCCAGGGCCAGCACACCCTGGCTGTCGTCAACGTGCCGACCTCCACCATCGCCCGCGAAGCCTCGGCCGTGGTGCCGACGCTCGCCGGCCCCGAGATCGGCGTGGCCTCCACCAAGGCCTTCTCCTGCCAGCTCACGGTGCTGCTGTGCCTCGCCATCGCGGCGGGCCGAGCGCGGGGCACCCTGAGCGCCGAGCGCGAGCGCGAACTCGTCGACGCGCTCATCACCGTGCCGGGCCTGATGGCGGACGCGACCAAGCTGGAAGGCGAGATCGAGCTCCTCGCCCGCGAGGTCTCGAAGGCCCGCGACGTGCTCTATCTCGGTCGCGGCACCAGCTACCCGATGGCCCTGGAAGGCGCGCTGAAGCTCAAGGAGATCAGCTACATCCATGCCGAGGGCTACGCCGCCGGCGAGCTCAAGCACGGCCCCATCGCCCTCATCGACGAGAGCGTGCCGGTCATCGTCATCGCGCCGCACGACGCGATCTTCGAGAAGACGGTGTCGAACATGCAGGAGGTGGCCGCGCGCGGCGGCCGCATCATCCTCATCGGCGACGCCAAGGGCGCGGCGGCCGCCGGCCTCGACACCATGGCGACGGTGACCATGCCCGACCTCGACCCGGTCGTGTCTCCCATCGTCTACGCCGTGCCGATCCAGCTCATCGCCTACCACACGGCCGTTTTCATGGGCAAAGACGTCGATCAGCCGCGCAACCTCGCCAAATCCGTGACGGTCGAATAGGCCGGAACCGCCACCGGAATCCGTCGATTGTCAGGCGCGCCTCGAAACGGGGTCGCGTGGCGGTCGAAGCGGGGGTCGCATGGCGGTCATACGGGGCCGCGTGGCGGTCGCGCGAGACGACGCGGCATGGCCCATTGAATGGCCCGGTTGGGCGGCTCCCTGACGGGCGCACGGCGGCGGAGACCAGGTTTGACGTATCTCACGCTCGCCCTGCAGGGCATCGCCGGTCTGCTCGTGGCAGCGACGGTGCTGCCCCTGATCGAGACCAATCTCGGCTTCATCCGCAGCCTGGACTTCCCCCGGCTCCAGATCGCGGTGGCGCTGGCGGCCTGCCTCGCCGGCCTCCTTCTGGTCTCCAGGGACACGACCTCCCTCGTCCTCGCCCTCGCCATGGCGGCGGCTTTGGTCATGCAGGTCCGCTACATCCTGCCCTTCACGCCGCTCGCCGCCACCCAGGCGAAGGCGGCCAAAGCCTGTGAGCCGGGAGCCCGGCTCAGCCTCGTGGTGCTCAACGTCCTGCAGACGAACAGGAATTACGGCGCGGCCCTCGATCTCGTCACGCGTCGCTCGCCCGATCTCGTCCTGCTGCTGGAGACCGATCCCGCCTGGCAGGAGGCCATGGCTCCGTTGCGCGCGCTCTATCCGAACCGGGTCGAGCAGCCGCAGGACAACACCTACGGCCTGCTGTTCTACTCGCGCCTTCCCCTGCGCGGCCCCGAAATCCGCTTCCTGCTCCAAGACGACGTGCCGTCGCTGCGCACGCAGGTGGTGCTGCCGGACGGCGAGACGGTGAGGCTCCATGGCCTGCATCCGCGCCCCCCGCATCCCGGCCATAGCAGCGCGCCGCGCGACGCCGAGCTGGTGATCGTCGCCCGCGAAGTCGCAGAAGCGCCGGGTCCCACCATCGTCGCTGGCGATCTCAACGACGTGGCCTGGTCCCGCACGACCCAATTGTTCCAGAGCATCAGCGGCTTGCTCGATCCGCGCCGGGGCCGCGGCCTGTTCGCGACCTTCCACGCGCAATGGCCGGTGATGCGCTGGCCCCTCGACCATGTCTTCTTCAGCGAGCACTTCCTGCTCGGCCACATGGAACGGCTGCCCGGCGTCGGATCGGACCATTTCCCGATCACGGTCAGCCTCTGCGCCGCGCCGCAGGCCCCCGTCCGGCAGGAGAAGCCGGAGGCCACCGCCGAGGATTACCGCGATGCCCAGGAGGCCATCGAGGCCGTGCGCTGAGGCTCTGCGAGGTGGTGTCGACACGGTGCCTCTCGGGTAGCAGACTGGCGCTCGCACATCGCCCGGCGCGCCCCGTGCTTCGTGCTTGCCGGCCTCCGGGCCGGACAACCGACGTGAAAGCCGTTCCGGGCACAGGACGAGACGCCATGGCGCACGATCACGACCATCACCACGACCATCCGGACCACGCGCATGGCAGCGCCCTCAGCCCCATCGAGGCGCGGGTGAGGGCGCTGGAATCGCTGCTTCTGGAGAAGGGCTACGTCCAGGCCGACGCCCTCGACGCGCTGGTCGAGATGTACGAGACCCGCATCGGCCCCCATAACGGCGCCCGTGTCGTCGCCCGCGCCTGGACCGATCCGGCCTATTGCGAACGGCTCCTCGCCGACGGGACGCCGGCCATCGCGGAACTCGGCATCGGGGGGCGCGGCGGCGAGCACATGGTGGTGGTCGAGAACACGGCCGACAGCCACAACCTCGTCGTCTGCACCCTGTGCTCCTGCTATCCCTGGCCGGTGCTCGGGCTTCCGCCGGTCTGGTACAAGGCGCCGCCCTACCGCGCCCGCGCCGTCCTCGACCCGCGCGGGGTCCTCGCCGAGTTCGGCCTCACCCTTCCCGAGGCGACCCGCATCACCGTGTGGGATTCCACCGCCGAGACCCGGTTCATGGTCCTGCCCCTCCGCCCCGCCGGCACCGAATCCCTCAGCGAGGCCGAGCTCGCCGCCCTGGTCACGCGCGATTCCATGATCGGCACCGGGCTGCCGCTCACCCCGGAGACGGCCCAATGAACGGCGCGCAGGATCTCGGCGGCGGCCACGGATTCGGCACCGTCATGCCGGAGGCGAACGAGCCGGTTTTTCATTCGGAATGGGAACGGCGTGTCTTCGCCTTGGCTCTGGCGGTGGGCTATACTGGTACATGGACCCTGGACGGCAGCCGCGCCGCACGGGAATCGCTGCCCCCAGCGGAGTACCTCGCGTCGAGCTATTACGAGATCTGGCTCGCTGCCCTCGAAGCGCAGGTCGTCGCGCATGGCCTTGCCACGCAAGAAGAAATCGCCGCGGGCGCCAGCGCCGGGCCGGCGAGCCCGGTGAAACGGGTGCTGCGTGCCGAGGAGATCGCACCCCGCTTCTCCGCGGGATTCCCCAGCGACCGGCCGCCGGATGCGCCGGCTCTATATGCGGTACGCGACCCCGTCTTGACCCGCAACGACCACCCCATTGGCCACACCCGCCTACCCCGTTACGTCCGGGGCCGGCGTGGCGTCATCGAGCGGGTCCACGGCGCCTTCGTCCTGCCCGATGCCAGCGCGGAGGGCCGGGATGCCCCGCCGCAATGGCTCTACACGGTGGGGTTCGAGGCCGCTGAGTTGTGGGGGGCGAGCGCCGACCCGGGCGGGCGCGTCACCGTGGCCGCCTTCGAGGGATATCTCCTGCCGGGGACGCCGTAATGACCGCCACAATGACCGCCATGTGCCGGCCCGACGATCCGGGACCGTTCGCGGAACCCTGGGAGGCGCAGGTCTTCGCCCTGGTGGTCGCCCTGCAGGAGCGGGGCCTGTTCACGCAGGAGGAATGGGCGCGCGCCCTCGGGCGCACCATCCGGCCGGAGGGGAAGCCGGAAGCGGCGGCCGATTACGGACGCTGGCTCGCGACCCTGGAAGCCCTGCTCGCCGAACGCGGCGTCACCGATTCTGCGAGCGTCCAGGCCCGCAGCGACGCCTTCCTGCGCGCCGCCGCCGCGACCCCGCACGGCGAACCGATCCGGCTGGCCAACGACCCGCATCCGTCGCCCTGAGGACACCCAGCCCCCGGACGGGGCAGGGCGACCGCCTATGACATGCCGCTGACGGCGGGGTAAGGGTCTGAACCTCCTGCGTTTCTGGATCCCGGGCTCCGCGACGCGGCCCCGGGACGACGGGTTGCCGGCACAGGCCTTCCGCGCCTTCGTCACGTCATGGATCTGGCACAAGCAGCGTCGGCGGGGCATCCTGCCACTTCCCTCCCCACCGAGAACGGACACGACCATGGCAACGCCGCGCGACCTCAAGGTCCAGATGGCCGGCGAGACCCGCGCCCGCGAACGGGCGCAGGCCCTGGCCTCGGCCAGCGCCGTGCGGGCTCAGCGCGCCGAACTCGCCCTCAAGGAGGCCCTGGCGGAGCGGGATGCGTGGAAGGAGAGGGCGCTGGCGGCGGAGGCGGCGCTCGGCGAGACCAAGCCGTGATCCTCGGCCTCGGATCATCCGGGGCAGCGGCGCTTCCTCGCGCTTGAGGTGACACGCCCGACCCGCTAACCCTTGTCATGCAGGCTGACGATCGGCCTCCCACGAGACAGGCCGCCCGTGCGCGAAACGCTCACCCCGTTGCCGGAACCAGACCCCGCCGGAGCACGGCCGCCGCCTCGGGTGAGCAAGAAGAGCCGCCTGCGGACCTACTTCCTCACCGGCATCATCGTCGCCGGGCCGCTGGCGATCACGATCTACATCACGTGGTGGTTCATCAGCCTCATCGACGGCTGGGTGAAGCCCCTGGTGCCGGCGAGCTACCTGCCGGACCATTACCTGCCCTTCTCGATTCCGGGCATCGGCCTCGTCATCGCTTTCATCGCCGTGACGCTGCTCGGCTTCCTCACCGCCAATCTCGTCGGCCGCAGCGTGGTGGAGTTCGGAGAGGTGCTGCTCGCGCGCACCCCGGTGATCTCGGGCCTCTACAAGGGCCTGCGGCAGATCTTCGAGACGCTGTTCTCGGCTAACGGCACGTCGTTCCGCACCGTCGGCCTGGTCGAATTCCCTGTGAAGGGGACGTGGTCGGTGGTGTTCGTCTCGGCACCGGCCGGCCCCGACGTGCAGACGGCGCTCGGCGAGGAGAACGACCATGTGGGCGTGTTCCTGCCCTGCGCGCCCAACCCCACGACGGGCTTCTTCTTCTACCTGCCGCGAACGGACATCATCGAAGTGCCCATGAGCATCGACGACGCAGCCAAGCTGGTGATGTCGGCGGGGGTGATCCAGCCGGAAGATCCGCAGGTTAGACTGCAGGCCATGGCGGCGTCGATCCGCGCGGCTCAGAACGGGCAGACCGCCGGACCGGAGGCGGCGCTCGAAGCATCGTCCCGTCGTCAGGAGAAGCTCGTCAGCACGGAGTAAAAACTCGGCAACGCCGGGCAAGTCTCCAGGCCGGGACGTCGACCCGACGCACATCTCCCGAAAAGCGAACCCACCTTTCGGGAGCCTTGCTCGAACGCGCCTAGTTGTGAACCGTCATCGAGGCCTTCTCGATGGGCAGCGTCGGCGGCGAGGCATCGGCGACATGGCTGTTGGCGTGCGGGGCAACGGTGGAACCACCCCAGCCCATGGCGATCTGTGCGGTGACGGCCACCAAGAGCAGGACCATCAGCGCATTCGCCGCGATCTGGAAGGGGCGGGCGGATTGACGGACAGCGAGGAGGACATCGTCCGTCGTCTTCAGCGCGGGCTCCTTGCCATCCGAGATCGGAAGCAGCCACGGCTCGCTCGGAAGGGCGTGGACGCTTCCCATTTCGTGGGCACCCGGTAGGTTTTGGAACAGTCCGGCAGACATATCCATCCTCCTGAATTCGTTGTGGCAGCCCAGTCTGGCGGGCCGTTCGTTCATGTTCAGTTAAGGGGAGAATACGTTCATTTCAAGTTCAGGAAGTCCGTGCGGCACCGCACAACGGCTCGGGAAACGAGATCCGTAAATCAGTTTAGCCTTTGAAAAACAAGGGCTTTCCGACGCAGTGTGGCTGCGGTTCCATGGCTCGTGAAGCTGAACTGCGCAGACGTCATCGGTGGTCGATTCGTCGCTTTTGTGGCGATGCGTTCAGGTTTGGCGCGGGTTTCGTTCAGCCGGCGAATCGGCTCAGCCGGCTCCGAGCAACCGAATCGCCGCGTCCCTTTCGAACAGGTAGAGCAACACCCGGAGTGCCCTGCCACGCTCGGATCTGAGGCCGGGATCGCGCTCGACGATGAGCCTGGCATCGTCACGGGCCAATTCCAGCAGGCTGGCATCGCTCTCCAGATTCGCGAGGCGGAAGGCAGCCGCGCCCGATTGACGAGTGCCTAGCACCTCGCCCTCGCCGCGCAAGCGCAGATCCTCCTCGGCGATGCGAAAACCGTCCTCGGTCTCGCGCATCATTTCGAGGCGGGCACGGGAGACCTGTCCCAGCGGCCCGCGATAGAGCAGCAGGCAGGTCGAAGCCTTGGCCCCGCGCCCGACCCGACCGCGCAGCTGGTGCAATTGCGCGAGGCCGAAGCGCTCGGCATGCTCGATCACCATGATGGTCGCCTCGGGCACGTCGACGCCCACCTCCACCACCGTGGTGGAGACCAGGATCTTCGTCTCGCCGGCGGCGAACCGCTCCATGGCGGCATCCTTGTCCGGCCCCGGCATCTTGCCGTGGATCAGCCCGACGGCGTCGCCGAATTCCTGCCGCAGGTCGGCGAAGCGGTCCTCGGCGGCGGCGAGGTCGACATATTCGGATTCCGCCACCAGCGGGCAGATCCAGTAGACCCTGTCCCCGGAGGCAAGCGCCCGGCCGAGCCCCATCACCACCTCGTCGAGCCGGTCGATGGAGACGAGGCGGGTGGCGATGGCTTGGCGGCCGGCCGGCTTCTCGTCCAGGACCGAAACGTCCATGTCGCCGAAGCAGGTCAGCGCCAGGGTGCGGGGGATCGGCGTCGCGGTCATCACCAGAATGTCCACCGCCGCCCCCTTGGCGCCGAGCGCGAGGCGCTGATGGACGCCGAACCGATGCTGCTCGTCCACCACGGCGACGCCGAGATCCTTGAAGATCACGCTGTCCTGGAACAGGGCATGGGTGCCGACCACGATATCGATATGGCCATCGGCGAGGTCGGCGAGCGTCGCTCGGCGCTCCGAAACCTTGTCGCGCCCGGTGAGGAGGCGCAGACGCAGCGAACCGACCAGCCCCGTCAGGCGCTCGAAATGCTGGCGCGCCAGGATCTCGGTGGGCGCCATCAGCGCCGCCTGCCGGCCGACCTCCACAGCCGAGGCCATGGCCAGCAGCGCCACCGCCGTCTTGCCCGAGCCGACATCGCCCTGGAGCAGGCGCAGCATGCGCCGGTCGGAGGCGAGATCGGCGCGGATCTCCTCGACGGCCCGGGCCTGGGCGCCGGTGAGCGCGAAGGGCAGGGCGGCTTCGATCCGGTCCTTGAGGTGCCCGTCCCCGGCATTGGCCCGGCCGGGCGCGCGGCGGTTGCGGGCGCGCATCAGGGCCAGGGCCAGCTGCGAGGCGAGGAGTTCGTCATAGGCGAGCCGCCGCCGCGCCGGGGTGCGGGGCGAGATGCCGTCGCTCGCCGGTACCGGCGGCGCGGCCTCGGGCCGGTGCTCGGCCCTGAGCGCGTCGGCGAAGCCCGGCAGCCCCTCCCGCGCGAGCCAAGCCGGGTCCTGCCATTCGGGCAGGGTCGGCAGCCGGTCGAGGGCGGAATGCGCCAGTTTCGAGATCGCCCGCGAGGTCAGGCCCTCCGTGGCGCCGTAGACGAGCTCGACGGCGGGGAGGGCGGCGAGCCCCGCCTCGTCCACGATCCGCGACGGATGCACCATCTGCCGGTGCCCGTCCCACAGGTCGATCCGGCCGGAAATATAGCGATGGGCGCCCAGCGGCAGCATCTTCTCCACGCGGGCCTGCGGCATGCCGAAGAAGACGAGGGTGATGTCGCCGGTGCCGTCCTCCACCAGGACCCGGAACGGGCGCCGCCCCGTCCCGGCCTGGGGCGGGCGATAGCCGGTGACCGTGACACCCAGCGTCACGGGCTCGCCCGGCGGCGCCTCGGCGATGGAGCCCATCATCGTGCGCGCCACCCCGCCCTGGGGCAGGTGGAACAGGAGATCGACGATCCGCGCGGGCTGCTCGGGCGTGCCGAGGAGCCGCTCGATCAGCGGCGCCATCTTCGGCCCGACGCCGGGGAGGGTCCGGGCCTGGGCGAAGAGCGGATCGAGGATGCTGGGGCGCAGGTTCGTCGGGCGGGGTTCGTCTGTCATGGGCGAAGCGACCATCCCTCGTCTGGATGCGGGACGGAAGACACCCGAAGGCGGGATGACAGTGCCGGACCTCGCGTATCCGTCATGTCCGGAGGAGAGAGCATGAAACCGGCATAGAATGCGGGGACCGAGCCGGGCAACGATCTCTTTGCCGCTGCCGCCGCGCGTGACGATATGGTCCGGCGGCGTTGCAACTCTGTCGGGATCGGCCATATTTGGGAAGCCGGTCCCGTTGTGGACATTGCGGCATGGAATTCCGGCGCACGCACCATGGCCACGATCGCCCTCGATACTCTCGCCATCGCCCGGAAGCTGAAAGCCGCCGGGTTCTCGGACGACCAGGCGGAGGCCGTGACCGGCGTCCTTCGCGAGACGCGGGAAACCGATCTGTCGACGTTGGTGACGAAATCCGACCTCAAGACCGAGATCGCGGAGTCGAAATACGACATTCTCAAATGGGTCCTGTCGGCTATCGGATTCCAGACAATCGTCATCGTGGGCGCAATCGTCACGCTTGCGCGAGGGCTGCGCTGAAAAGGCCTGCGCTGAACCTCGCGCGATCCGACCACTCCACCGATCCGGGGATCCCAGGATCACAGCATCACAGGCTGACCCCATGTCTGGAACCACCCGCACCAGCGCGGATCTCGATCCGCGCCGCCGCCGCACCCTCTTCCGCGCCTGGCATCGCGGCATGCGCGAGATGGACCTGATCATGGGCCGTTTCGCCGATGCGGAGATCGGTACGCTGAGCGATGAGGAGCTGACCACCTTCGAGGCCCTGATCGAAGTGCCCGACCGCGACCTGTTCCGCTGGCTCACCGGCGAGGACGAGACGCCGCAGAATTACGACACGCCGGTATACCGCCGCCTCCAGGCGTTCCATAAGCACGACGCGCCGATTCATTAGCGGTCTCGGCGATGCGGGGCTCTCCTCCCCCTTGTGGGGAGGAGTTGGAGGTAGGGGTAGCGCCGCTCGCCTCCGCAGTTGGAGGGTCCCCCCTCGGTCCCTCCCCACAGGGGGAGGGAGGCGCGTCGCGTCACACTTTTCCATGAGTTCGAAAACCCCGACCCGATGGCCAAACCCCAGCCCAAAGCGCCCGCCCCCGCTCCGAAGCCCCAGACGGCGCGGTTCGCCCTGCCGAAATCCGGTGCGCTCGCCCGTGCGCTAGAGGCGCTGAAGCGCGGCGACAGTCCGACGCTCGCCAACGTGCCCGAAGGGTTCGACGCGGTGGTGGTGGCCGATCTCGCCCGCGCCCTGTCCCGGAGTTTCGAGGGGCCGGCGGTGCTGGTGCATGTGGCCCGTGATTCCGGGCGCTCGAACGCGTTCCAGACCGGGCTGAAATTCGTCGCCCCCGAGATCGAGGTGATGAGCATCCCGGCCTGGGACTGCCAGCCCTACGACCGGGTCTCTCCGAACGCCGCCATCGCCGCCCAGCGGATGACCGCGCTGTCGCGGCTCTCGCGCTCGCGTTCCTCGGAGGAACAGCCGCGCATCCTCTGCACCACCGTCAACGCCCTGATCCAGAGGGTGCCTCCCAGAGAGAAGATCGCGGTGGAGACCTTCTCGGCGGCGATCGGCAACGTGGTGCCGATGGACACCGTCACCGCCTGGGTCGAGGCCAACGGCTTCCTGCGCACGGGGACGGTGCGCGAGACGGGCGAATACGCCGTGCGCGGCGGCATTCTCGACCTGTCGCCGCCGGGCCTGCCGAACCCGATCCGCCTCGACTTCTTCGGCGATACCCTGGAATCGATCCGCGCCTTCGACCCGGAGACCCAGCGCACGGTGGGCTCGCTCCGCTCCCTCGACCTCGTTCCGATGAGCGAGGTGCAACTGACCACGGAGACGATCCGGCGCTTCCGCCAGGGCTACATCTCCACCTTCGGCGCGGCGACCCGCGACGACCGGCTCTACGAAACGATCAGCGAGGGACGGCGCTATGCCGGACTCGAGCACTGGATGCCGCTGTTCTACGACCATCTCGACACCCTGTTCGACTACGTGCCGGGCGTGCCGCTGGTCTTCGACGCGCAGGCGGAAGAGGCGGTCGCCGAGCGCCTCACCCTGATCCGCGATTATTACGACGCCCGCGCCGAGGCGATGAAGACGCCCTCCACCGGCGTCGCGCCCTACAAGCCGCTCAGGCCGTCCTCCCTCTACCTGACGCAGAACGACTGGAAGGAGCGGGTCGCCGCCGCCTCCGTCGCCCGGCTCTCGCCCTTCGCGGTGCCGGAAAGCCCCGATCGCCTCACCATCGATTGCGAGGGCAAGGCGGGCCGCAGCTTCGCCGCCGAGCGGGCGGACGAGACGGCCAGCGTGTTCGACGCCGCCGTCGCGCATGTGAAGGAACTCCAGGGATCCGGTCATCATGTGATCCTCGCATCCTGGTCCGACGGCTCGCGCGACCGGCTGTGCGGCGTGCTCACCGATCACGGCCTGAAGAAGCCGGTCTCCATCAACACCCTCACGGCGGTGAACGCCCTGAAGCGCGGCACCGACATGGCGGTGGCGGTGTGGGGGCTCGATTCCGGGTTCATCGTCGACAAGCTCGCGGTCATCTCGGAAGGCGACATCCTCGGCGACCGGCTGGTGCGCCAGAAGCGCAAGTCGAAACGGCCACAGGACATCATCCTGGAGGTTCAGGCGCTGCAGCCCGGCGATCTCGTGGTCCATGCCGATCACGGCATCGGCCGGTTCGTCGGCCTCAAGACGGTGACGGCGGCGGGCGCGCCGCACGATTGCCTGGAGATCCAGTATGCCGGCGGCCTGCTGCTGCTGCCGGTGGAGAATATCGAGCTTCTGACCCGCTACGGCTCGGAGGATGCGGAGGTCGCCCTCGATCGTCTCGGCGGCAGTGCCTGGCAGGCCCGCAAGGCCAAGATGAAGAAGCGCATCCTGGAGATGGCCGGCCAGCTCATCAAGATCGCGGCCGAGCGCTTCGTGCGCCAGGCACCCCGCCTCCAGGCCCCGGATGGGCTCTACGGCGAGTTCGCCGCCCGCTTCGTCTTCGAGGAGACCGAGGACCAGGCCACGGCCATCGACGCCGTCCTCTCCGACCTCAATGCCGGCCGCCCGATGGACCGCCTCGTTTGCGGCGATGTCGGCTTCGGCAAGACCGAGGTGGCCCTGCGCGCCGCCTTCGCGGGCGCCATGGGCGGCAAACAGGTGGCGGTGGTGGTGCCCACCACCCTGCTGGCCCGCCAGCATTTTCGTACGTTCGCGGAGCGATTCAAGGGGCTGCCGGTGCAGGTGGCGCAGCTGTCGCGCTTCGTCTCCGCCGCGGAGATGAAGCAGAACCGCGCGGGGCTGGCCGCCGGGACGGTCGACATCGTGGTCGGCACCCATGCGCTGCTCGCCAAGAACGTGGCGTTCAAGGATCTCGGCCTGATCATCGTCGACGAGGAGCAGCATTTCGGCGTGGCCCACAAGGAGCGCCTCAAGGCTCTCCAGGCCGATGTCCATGTGCTGACCCTCTCGGCGACCCCGATCCCGCGCACGCTCCAGCTCGCCATGACCGGGGTGCGCGAACTCTCGATCATCGCGACGCCGCCGGTGGACCGCCTCGCCGTGCGCACCTTCGTGATCCCGTTCGACGCGCTGATGATCCGCGAGGCTCTCCTGCGCGAGCGCTATCGCGGCGGCCAGTCCTTCTACGTGGTGCCGCGCATCGAGGACCTGGCGGAGGTGAAGCGCTTCCTCGACACCGAAATGCCCGAGACCAAGGTGGCGGTGGCCCATGGCCAGATGGCGGCGGGCCAGCTCGAGGACGTGATGACGGCCTTCTACGAGGGCAAGTTCGACGTGCTGCTCTCCACCACCATCGTCGAATCCGGCCTCGACATCCCCACCGCCAACACGCTCATCGTGCACCGGGCCGACATGTTCGGCCTCGCCCAGCTCTACCAGCTCCGCGGCCGCGTCGGGCGCGCCAAGGCCCGCGCCTACGCCCTGTTCACGACCCCGGCCAACAAGCAGCTCACCGTACAGGCCGAGAAGCGCCTCCAGGTGCTTCAGACCCTCGACACCCTGGGGGCGGGCTTCCAGCTCGCCTCCCACGATCTCGACATTCGCGGCGCCGGCAACCTCCTCGGCGATGCCCAGTCCGGCCATATCAAGGAGGTCGGCTACGAGCTCTACCAGCAGATGCTGGAGGATGCCGTCACGGCCCTCAAGGCCGGCATTGAGGAGCCGGTGGAGGAGGCGTGGTCGCCCACCATCGCGCTCGGCGCCCCGGTCACGATCCCGGAGGATTACGTGGAGGATCTCACCGTCCGCCTCGGCCTCTATCGCCGGCTCTCGACCCTGGAGAACGATGCCGAGATGGAGAGCTTCGGCGCCGAGCTCATCGACCGGTTCGGACCGCTGCCGCCGGAGGTGGAGCAGCTCCTCAAGATCGTCACGATCAAGATCCTGTGCCGCGACACCAACGTGGAGAAGGTCGAGGCCGGGCCGAAGGGCGTCGTCGTGCATTTCCGCGACAAGTCGTTCGCCAATCCGCAGGGACTGGTGGCCTTCGTCGGCGGTCAGGCCTCCTTCGCCAAGGTCCGCCCGGACATGAGCATCGTGTTCATCCGCGAGCTCGATTCCATTCCCGAGCGCCTCAAGATCACGACCTCGATCCTTCGCGAATTGTCGAAGATCGCCCGCGCCACGAAGAAGAAGGCGGCCTGAACGGCATCGCACCGGACCACGAAAAAAGGCGGGCCCAACGGCCCGCCTCGCATGTAAATTCTCGATCTCGCTCAGTCGCCTACGACGACCCGTTCATCGTCGGTGTCAGAGATCCGGCTGGTTCAGGACGTAAGGCCCGATGCGGCTCTGCAGGTCGATCGCGGAACCGCCGCCACGCCCCGTCACACCGTCGATGACGATCACGGGGATGCCCGCCTGCTGCATCTGCTCGCGCAGGCGCTCCGAGAGCATGGCATAGGCCGGGTCGAGGCGGGACGAGGTCTGAAGGAGGATGGCCGCGGGGCGGGCGATGACGGCGAGAACGTCGTCGGCGGCCTCGAGGGATGCGGTAACGCTCGCATAACCCAGCTCGGCAAGCTCGGCGGCGAGGGAGTGATCGATGGCGCGGTGACCATCATCGACGACCAACACTTGTTGCAGCGCACTCATGACTGTCAGGGTTAGCCCATCAATCGCCCCTTGGGAAGGGACCTGTGCGATAACACACGTCAACCCGGATGGTTCGCCGGCTGTGGGGCGAAATTACTGCGGCCACCCGGCCGATGTCCCGGGGTCGGACGGCAACGTCGCGCGCTTGCCAGCCTTCACACATGACGTCAGCCGATCACTATAAGAAACTGCTTTCACACGCAGATTTTATTTTCCAAGCACACTGAATCTTGGCCTTTTGCGATGGCCGCTCACCATTCCTCGAAAGCGGTGGATTTCGGGCAAAACCCGAAGCCGGGACGATCAGCAGCGGACGATCTCGGTTGCTCGGCCGGCAAATATTTTTGCCGCGAAGGGCACGGCATTCCAGAGATCGGCGGTTTTTCCCGGCGGAATTCCGCGCTGCAATGGGCTGGCCCCGGAGGCGCGACCCCGGAAAGCGAATCGCCCGTCCTCGTCCCGCGCGATATCGAGCAGGGCCGGAAACGGCGCCAGCGGGTGAGCATCCGCAAGGAAGTGGGCGAGATCCCCGTCGGCTCGCGAGGCGGTGAGGAGCGCCGTCTCGTCGAAGGCGAGGACATCGACCACCCGTCGCGGAGCATGGACGGAGGCCGGCGCCAGCAGCCGGGCGTGAAGGCGGGTCGGTAACCGATGGGCCAGGACGATGGATTCGAGTCCGTCCGGGCTGCGGCTCGCGGCCAAATTGCGTTCGAGGGCGGCCGGCGCGACGAGATGGGTCGGGCCCGGCCGGCCCAGCGCTTCGGCGAAGCGGCCGGCATCGAACGGCCCGACCATTTCCAGGCCGGCCCCCGCCACGAGGGCGGCACCGAGACCGGTGACGAGCCCCCTCAGGTCGACGGGAGCGAGGAGGGTCAGGATGCGCTCGCGGGGGGCGACCCGGGCCGTGGCGAGATGGACGGCGATGGTGGCGATCAGCGCGTCGGCGGGACGATAGACCGGCTGCGCGGGATCGGCGGCGGCGAAGGTGACGAGCCCGGCGCTCTCCGGTGCGAAGGGGCCGCCGCGTCCGTCGAGGACCATGCCGTCGAGGCTGATGACGCCGTCGGGCACGTCCGGCCCGAAAGCCGCGAGGTAGCGCAGGCCGAAATAGCGTACCGCCACCTGGCGCAGGCACTCGGCCGGAAGCTTTCCCGCGACCCGGGACTGGGTGAGCACGGCCTGGATGCCGGCGGCCTGGATGCCGGAGACCAGGGCATCCTCGTCCCATGCCTGGGGCAGGAGGCAGGGAATGTGGCCCGCGGCCTCGATGGCGAGGTAGGACAGCAGGGTCTCGGACCCGGCGGCGGCGATGAGGCCGACCCGGCTCGCCGGAGCCAGGCGCCATTGTCGCATTCCGTTGGCGAGGCGCGCGACGATCTCGGCGGCGGCCCCATAGGTCCAGGTGATGGGGCCGCGCCCGGACCAGCCTGCCTTGTCCTTCGGATCCACGAAGGCGACCCGGCCGGGATCGGCATGGGCGGTCGCCGCCAGCAAGGTGCACAGGCCGGGCCTGGCCGTTTCCGAGCGCTGGCTCGGCGCGACGGGGCTGTCCGCCGGTACGGGGACGGGGAGGGCGTCACGAAAGGACATGATCGCTGGCTGCGCCGACACCTCCGCTCAACTCCCCGCGCGCATCGACTCCTCGTGCCCTCCGGTCATGGACGATTAGGGTTAAACCTTGCTTAAACCGATCCGTGTCGAGGAGGCCGAACGGGGACGATCGCGCTCCTCCGGACGAGACAGGTGTCATGTCTTCGCCGCATTCCGCAGGGAAGCAGGCCGCCCGGTCGTTCGAGCGGGTTCGAGGCGTTGAGCGCCCCGTCCGGCGCCTTGGCGGGCCAGGTTGGCCATCCAAGCTCCGGGAAGGGGCAATTTGCGCGCGCCGAGGGCTTGACCGCGCGGACCAGGGCGGCGAGGGCTCGACCGAACACCGTCCGCGGGTTTCGATCCGCACCATCGAGTTCAGGAAACGCCTTGCTGGGCTCGAGAGCCGCAGCATTCCTTCGTCATTCGCGATATCCAAGGGGTCAGAGCTGATGTTCTTTGCCAACCGTCCCGCGCGCCCGATGCGCGCCGCCGCGATTCTCGCCCTGGCCGGCATGATGGGCAATACGGGCTTGGCGGCACCGGCCTTCGCCCAGGCGCCGAAGGGCAAGGCGCCCGCTCCGGCCGCCCCGGCACCGGCGGCTCCGGCCACCCAGACCCCGGCCGCCCAGCAGCCGGCCGGCCCGCAGATCGTCAACGTGAAGTCCGAGCCGTCCCAGGCCGACTGGACCAAGGTGTGCGGCAAGGACCAGAACACCAGCACCGACGTCTGCTACACAACCCGCGACTTCGTCTCCGACCAGGGCCAGCCCGTCCTCGCCGTGGCGGTCTACGACATGAAGAACGCCCAGCAGAGCGTGCGCGTGGTGCGCTACCTGCTGCCGCTCGGCCTGCTCCTCGGCCCGGGCATCCGCTTCACCGTCGATGGCCAGCAGGCGACCCCGGGCAAGTTCGCCGTGTGCTTCCCCAACGGCTGCTTCGCCGAAGCCGGCAATGTCGGTAACGACCTCGTGAACGCGCTGAAGAAGGGCACCACCCTCAACATCAGCGTCCAGAACCAGGCCCAGCGCGAGGTGACCTTCGCCGTGCCGCTGGCCGGCTTCGGCAAGGCCTTCGACGGCCCGGCCGTGGACCCGAAGGTGCTGGAAGAGCAGCAGAAGAAGCTCCAGGCCGAGCTCGAGAAGCGCAGCGAAGACATGCGCAAGAACCTGGAAAAGCAGAACGCCGCCGGTACCGCTGCCGGAAGTGCCGCTCCGAAGCCCTGAGACCGAGCCCCGGCCTCGATCCGAACATGAAAAAGGCCGGGCTCGTCGCCCGGCCTTTTTCATGCGCACATTCGACGACGGCGCCCCATGCAGTGGGGGACCGTCCCGCACTCAGTTCGCGTGCGCGCTCCGGAGACGGTAGGCGCCGTCCGAATCCCGCTCGAACACCTCCGGAATCCCGGCATGGCGCAGGGCCTCGCCGGATGTATCGGGAACGAGGTTCTGTTCGGAGACGTAGGCCACGTACTCGCTCTCCGCGTTCTCGGCGAGGAGGTGGTAGAACGGCTGGTCCTTGCGCGGCCGGACCTCCTCGGGGATCGCCAGCCACCATTCCTCGGTGTTGTCGAAGATCGGGTCCACGTCGAAGACGACGCCGCGAAACGGGTAGATCCGGTGGCGCACCACGGCGCCGAGGCCGAACTTGGCGGTGCGCGTCTGGATTCCGGTGGGAGAGAGATCGGTCATGACGCCAAAATAGGATGCGTCGGACAGGTTGTCATCGGCGGCGTTGCCACGCCGCATCGCAAGGAGCCATCTCAGGCCGCAGATCTCGGAACGACATCCGGCCGATCGCTTCGGGATCCGTGGCTGCGGGAAGCGGCGGTGAGGGGGGGCGAACGAACGAGGCTGTGCCTGAGCCGCCCCCTCACCGTCGGCTGCCGCCTCGCTTCATGCCCCGACGAGGGGGCATGAAGCCCTCTCCCCGCGTGCGGGGAGAAGGGGAGCCAGGGGAGGCCATCTCAGTTCGGGCCAGAGGTCACTTCAGGCCGTAGGTCTTGGCGAGTTCCGGGTCCTTCTCGGCCACCAGCCGGGCGAGGTCGACGATGACCTTGGCCTGCTTCCACGTGGCGTCGTCCTGCATCTTGCCGTCGAGCATCACCGCACCGGTGCCGTCCGGCATCGCCTCGACGATCCGCACCGCGAAGGCGACCTCCGCCGGATCGGGGGCGAAGACGCGCTTGGCGATGGCGACCTGGTTCGGGTGCAGGGTCCAGGCGCCGGCGCAGCCCATGAGGAAGGCGTTGCGGAACTGGGCCTCGCAGGCATCCCCGTCCGAGAAGTCGCCGAACGGGCCGTAGAAGGCCTTGAGGCCGTTGGCCATACAGGCATCGACCATCTTGGCGATGGTGTAGTGCCAAAGGTCCTGCTGGGCGCTGGCCCGAGCGGCGCCGTCGCTCGTCGGGTCGGCGATGACACGGTAATCCGGGTGGCCGCCGCCGACGCGGGTGGTCTTCATGCCGCGCGAGGCGGCGAGATCGGCGGGGCCGAGGCTCATACCGTGCATGCGCGGGGAGGCGGAGGCGATGGCGTCCACGTTGGCGACGCCCTCGGCCGTCTCCAGGATGGCATGGACGAGGATCGGCTTGCCGACGCCGTGCTTCGCTTCGAGCTGGGCCAGCAGCTGGTCGATGTAGTGGATGTCCCACGGACCCTCGACCTTGGGCACCATCACCACGTCGAGCTTGTCCCCGACCTGGGACACGATCTCGAACAGGTCGTCGAGAATCCAGGGGCTGTTGAGGGCGTTGATACGGGTCCACAGGCCTGTGCCGGACGCGGCGAAATCGGTCGCCTGCGCCATGGCGACGAAGCCCTTGCGGGCCGCCTCCTTCTGGTCGACCGGCACGGCGTCCTCGAGGTTGCCGAGCACTACGTCCACGGTGGCGGCGAGGTCCGGCACACGGGCGCGGACCTTGTCGTTGTGAGGCGGCACGAAGTGGATCATCCGCTCGAGCTTCACCGGCAGGTCACGGAACGGGGCCGGGGCGCCAGTGGCGAGGGGCTGGAAGAAGCGGCGCGGCAATTTCATGGGGTCTCGGGCTCCGTGTGTCGATCGATCGTCGGACTGGGTCATCGCTCTGGATATCGTATTCAGGACGATGCCATAGGATGTTCAGGTCGCATCATCTTTGCCGAAAACTCGGGTCGGACTTTTCGGGGTGAGGCTCTAGCCTCGAAGCGGTTAGTCAAGGTTACCCCCCACGTAAAGGCGGGTTCGAGGCGAAGACCACTTTCCCAACGACGTGCGCTGGCGCATGTTCGACGCAGGGGCCCGTGCAGCGGGTAGGAACCGGCAGGTACAGGCCGGGTTCTCGCAACAGAGGCGGGCGTTTCGAGACTCATCAAGGACACTCTATCATGTCCGGATCATCGACCCGACACGGTCTCCTCTACGCTGCCGGCCTCGTCACGATGCTGAGCGTCGCCGCGCCGGGCGAAGCCGCTCCGGCCCATGCGGGCGCTCCGGCGAGAACCGCTTCTCCCAGGGACTCCTCCAAGGCATCGCCCGCCAGAGCATCCGAGCGCGTGCCGTTCACGGCCGGTGACGCCGCCGAGGCCCGGCCCGACGGCCTGAAGGGCCAGCTACGGATCGCGGCCGACGACACCAAGGCATTCCAGAGCCTCATCGACGGCGCGAGCGCGGCGGCCGATCCGTGGCTTGTCCTGTCGGGTGGCGGCGAGAACGGGGCCTTCGCCGCCGGCCTTCTCAACGGCTGGTCGAAGGCCGGCGACCGGCCCGATTTCGGAATCATCACCGGGGTGAGCACGGGGGCGATGATCGCGCCCTTCGCCTTCCTCGGCTCCAGCGCCGATGCGACGCTGGCGCGGGCCTATACCGAGATCTCCGCCGCCGACGTGTTCGAGTTCGGCGGCACCAATGAGGCGCTCACCGATACCTGGCCGCTCAAGCGCCGGATCGACCGGATGGTGACGGGCAAGCTCCTCGCCGACATCGCCGCCGAGCACGCCAAGGGACGGCGCCTGCTGGTGGCGACCACCGCCGTGGACAGCGAGCGCCCGGTCCTGTGGGACATGGGCGCCATCGCCTCCGAGGGCAGCCCGAAGGCGCTCGACCTGTTCCGCTCGATCATCCTCGCCTCCTCGGCGGTGCCGGGCGTGTTCCCGCCGGTGATGCTCGACGTGATCGGTACGGGCGGGAAGCGCTTCCAGGAGATGCATGCGGATGGCGGCACCACCGCGCCGTTCTACCTGGCGCCGGAAGCCGCGATCCTCGGCAAGGCCAAGGTGAGGCTTCCCACGAGAACGGTCTACCTCGTGGTCAACAACACGGTGACACCGGACTTCCAGATGGCCACACGCACGACCCTGAGCGTGCTCGGCCGGGCGATGTCCGCCGCGATCAAGGCGCAGACCCGCGCGGCGCTCGCCCTCACGGAGCGTTTCGCCGAACGCAACGGCCTCGATCTCGAGGTGGCCGAGATCGACAACCGGTTCACGCGCACCAGCTCGGCACCCTTCGACCAGGATTACATGAAGGCCCTGTTCGCCCATGGCGAGAGCCTCGGGCGCGACGGCACCGCCTTCAGCCGCGGAACCCCCGCCGCCTCGATCCCCACCGGATCGACGGGCGACCGTGTCGGGTCGGCGGAATCGCCCACGAGTCTCGCCCGGCGCTGACCGTCACCGCATCAGCGAGGGTGCGCCCAGGCGCGGCAGAACCCCCTCGCGCATGACGATGCGGCGCAGAGGTCCGATCGTCGTCATGGCCAGGAGTCCCAGGCCACGCAGGGCGTCGATGGGGATCAAAGAACTGAGCAGGCTGCGGTTGAGGGTGTCCACCGCCGCCGTGCGCAGGCGGGCATCCAGCGACCGGGACCGGGCGAAGCCGGACAGGGCCTGGCGCGAGCCCGGATCGCGTCCGTCCGAGGTCGCGGCCAGGACGCTGTCACGCATCGCCGCCGCATCGCGCAAGCCGAGATTGAGCCCCTGCGCACCGATGGGCGGGAAGGCGTGGGCCGCCTCGCCGATGAGCGCGATGCGAGGCCCGACCGGGGAGGCGACGGAGAGGCCCCGCATGGGAACGAGCCCGCGCGGCCCGTCGATGCGCATGGCTCCGAGCATGGCCTGGGCCTGGTTCTCGATGGCGCGCGCGAGGTCGGCATCCTCCAGTTCGGAGAGGCGGCGCGCCGGTCCCGCGCCGGTGACCCAGACGAGGCTGGACCGATGCCCACCGGGGAGGGGGACCAGGGTGAACGGCCCCTGCCGGGTATGGAACTCGGTGGAGACGTCCCGGTGCGGGCGCTCGTGGGCGAGCAGCGTGGTGATGGCGGCCTGCGGATAGGACCACTCCCTGGTGGCGATGCCGGCCTGCTCCCGCATGCGCGAGCGGGCACCGTCCGCGCCGACGACGAGGCGAGCGACGACGGGTCCGCCCTCTTCCAGACCGATCCGGGCCTCGTCGGCATCCCGTTCCAGCCCCACCGCGTCGCTCTCGAACAGGGTCAGGCCGGGAGCCGACCGGGCCTGCGCCCGCAGGGTCTCCACGAGGCGGGCGCTCTCCACGTTCCAGCCGAAGGCGGGAAGGCCGATCTCGGTGGACACGAACCGGGCCGGCGGCGGACGGAACAGGCTGCCCGTGTCATCGACGATATGGAGTTCGGCGAGCGGCGCTGCATGCGGCGCCACCTCCGCCCAGGCCCCCAGCGCGTCGAGGAAGCGCACCGACCCGTCGAGGAGGGCGACCGTGCGTCCATCGGCGACGGGGGCGTGGCGGCCGACGAGGGCCGTGGCGATGCCCTCTCGGGCCAAGGCCAGGGCGAGACCGAGCCCAGCGGCACCCGCGCCAACGACGGCCACGTCGAAACGGGGAGGGGACGAATCCATGCATCGCTCCTCGGCGAGGGGTACCCTCACCAGACCAGTCGAAGCGGCACCGACCGGACCGCTGCCGTTTCAAATAGGTGCCGTCCGTCTCGGGTCACCTCGCTGTGGCATTGCCACGCTGCGGCTTTTAAGCAGGTTTAGCAAAAGTGGTCACCGGTTTTGCATCCCAAAACCTGCGACACTTCAAAGGCCTGAGCGAGGTGAAGCGTTGGCATTGCCAATGCGAACCTGCCTTAGCATCAGCTGAGCGTCCCGACAGGGGCAGAGTGCCCGGAGGTTGCCCCATCATGAGAGCGTCGTCATGAGCCTCGCCATCGCGCTGCTGGCGCTCGGATTCCTGATGCTCGTCGCCTATCGCGGCTTCAGCGTCATCCTGTTCGCCCCGGTGGCGGCGCTGCTTGCCGTGCTGCTCACCGACCCGTCCGCCGTGCTGCCGGTCTTCTCCGGCCTGTTCATGGAGAAGATGGTCGGCTTCGTGAAGCTGTACCTGCCGGTCTTCCTCCTCGGCGCGGTGTTCGGCAAGGTCATCGAACTGTCGGGTTTTTCACGGTCCATCGTCACCGCCGTCATCGATCTCGTGGGTGCGCGCCGGGCCGTGCTCTCCATCGTGCTGGTGTGCAACCTGCTCACCTATGGCGGCGTCTCGCTCTTCGTCGTGGTGTTCGCGGTCTATCCCTTCGCGGCGGAAGCCTTCCGGTTGAGCGAGATCCCCAAGCGCCTCATCCCCGGCACCATCGCGCTCGGCGCTTTCTCCTACACGATGGACGCGCTGCCCGGCACGCCGCAGATCCAGAACATCATCCCCACCACCTTCTTCGGCACCAACACCTGGGCCGCCCCCTGGCTCGGTCTGATCGGCGCCGCCTTCATCCTCGTGGCCGGCGTGGCCTATCTCGACCGGCGCATCGCCTCGGCCAAGGCCAGAGGAGAGGGCTACGGCAGCGGCCACACCAACGAGCCGACGCCCGTCTCCGACGAAGCCCTGGCGCATCCCCTGGTGGCGCTGCTGCCGCTCGTCGTGGTCGGCCTCTCGAACCTCGCCTTCACCGCGCTCATCCCGCGCCTCTACGGGGCGAAGACCGAGACCATGCTGGCGGGGCTCGACAAGCCCATCGTCACCACGGTCTCGTCGGTCACCGCGATCTGGGCGGTGGAGCTGGCGCTGCTGGCCGGCATCCTCACGGTCTTCGTCTTCGCCTGGAAGCCGGTCTCGAAGAGCTTCGCCGAGGGCAGCCGCGCGGCGGTGGCCGGCTCGCTGCTGGCGGCCATGAACACGGCCTCCGAATACGGGTTCGGCGCGGTCATCGCGGCCCTGCCGGGATTCATCGTCATCCGCGAGGCCCTGTCGGCCATCCCCGACCCGCTGGTCAACGAGGCGGTGACGGTGACGGCGCTGGCCGGCATCACCGGCTCGGCCTCCGGAGGGCTGAGCATCGCCCTCGCCGCCATGTCCTCCACCTTCATCGCGGCGGCGCAGGCGGCCCATATCCCCATGGAGGTGCTGCATCGGGTGGCCGCCATGGCGAGCGGCGGCATGGACACCCTGCCCCATAACGGCGCCGTCATCACCCTGCTCTCGGTGACGGGGCTGACACACCGGCAGGCCTATGCCGACATCTTCGCGATCACCGTGCTCAAGACCAGCGCGGTGTTTCTCGTGATCGGGGTCTATTACTTGACCGGGCTGGTGTGAGGCTCGGTCAGAGGCATCGCGGTTCCCGATGGCCTGGACTTTCTCAGGGCGCGGGCGGCCAATGCCGCGACATCCGATGCGACGGGAGCCTTCCGATGGATCGTCGAACCTTCCTGACACTCGCGGCCGCCGGTGCCGCATTCCCGCTTGGCGCGGACCCGGCCAAGGCGGAATCAGCCAAGGCGGACCCAGGCAAGGCGGACCCAGGCAAGGCGGCCCCGCCGCCGGCGCGGAACGTCGTCCTCGTCCACGGCCTCTTCGCCGACGGGTCGTGCTGGTCCGAGGTCATCGGGCGATTGCAGATGGCGGGCCTGACCGTCACCTCCGTGCAGAACCCGCTGACCACACTCGACGAGGCGGTGGCTTCGGTGCGGCGGGTGCTGGCGCGGCAGGACGGGCCGACCGTGCTCGTCGGCCATTCCTTCGCCGGCATGATCGTCTCCGAGGCCGGCACCGATCCGAACGTATCCGCCCTCGTCTACGTGGCGGCCCGCGCGCCGGATGCCGGCGAGGATTACGCGGCCCTGGCACGAACCTTTCCGACGCCCCCCGCCAGCGCCGGCATCGTCTTCGACGGAGAATACGGGCGCCTCGGCGAGGCGGCCTTCCTGCGTGATTTCGCCGGCGACCTTCCCGAGGCGAAGGCGAAGGTGCTCTACGCGGTGCAGCAGCCCTTCGCGAAGGCGCTGCTGGCGGGCAGGACCACCCAGGCGGCCTGGCGATCGAAGCCGAGCTTCTACGCGGTCTCGACGGAGGATCGGACGATCGACCCCGATCTCGAACGCTTCATGGCGAAGAGGATGGGCGCCACGACGATCGAGGTGACGGCGAGCCACCTGTCCCTGATCTCCCAGCCCGACACGATCGCGATGCTGATCCTGAACGCCGCCGGACGGCCCTGAGGCATCTCGCGGGATCAGGGCGATGCCACAGCCCGAACTCCCGTTTGCCGACTGCCGGGACCTGTCCTATCGTCCGATGCGGCGGTGCCGGATCATCGCCGGGAGAGGAGAGCTCACCATGGCATTCTTCATCGGGATCGCAGGTCCCTGGCTGGTTATCGCCGTCCTCGACCTCCTGGCGATCCGCCGCGACCTGGAACTGTCGCGGATCCCGTGAAAAGCTTCAGCCTTCCGGCTCCTCGACGATCTTCAAGGTGAGTTGCGTGAACGGCCTGATTTCCCAGGCGATCCCGGCCTTGAACATCATCACCACCCGGCAGCGGTCCATGACCTCGAAGGCGGGAAGGCCTGGCTCCGGCTGGAACACGAGCCCCGCGACGACGGCGGGATCGTAATCGGCGGGCCTGATCCAGACGATCTCTTCCATGGAACGCGGCACCCTCCTGCGCAGCTGCCGGGGAACGATACCGACCGGCCTGTCTCACGCGAAGCCGGGCGATGGTCTGCAACGGCCATGCCGCCCGCACTCGCCTCGGGCAAGGCGCCTCGATCGCCGGCGTCAGGGCTCGGCTCGGCAGCACTGGGCTTGCCCCTGACAGCAGGCAGCTTATGTCGCGTCCATCGGTCAGACGAGGAGTGACGACGATGCCCAAGGCGATCCGGGTCTACGAGTATGGCGAGCCCGAAGTGATGCGCTACGAGGAGGTGGCGGTCGGCGAGCCCGGCCCCGGCCAGATCCGCGTCCGCCAGACGGCCATCGGCGTCAACTTCATCGACATCTACTTCCGCTCGGGCGCCTACAAGGCGGCGCAGCTCCCCTTCACGCCCGGCAAGGAGGGTGCGGGCGTGGTCGCCGCCATCGGCGAGGGCGTCACCGGGTTCCGGGTGGGTGAGCGCGTGGCCTACGGTTCGGCCGAGGGCACCTATGCGGAGGAGGTGGTGATCAATGCCAGCGCCGCCGTGCATCTCGCCGACGGGGTCGACGACGCCACCGCCGCGGCCATGATGCTGAAGGGCCTCACCGCCGAGTATCTCCTGCACCGGACATGCCCGGTGAAGCCGGGCGACACGATCCTGTTCCACGCCGCCGCCGGCGGCGTCGGCCTCATCGCCTGCCAATGGGCCAAGCATATCGGCGCCACCGTCATCGGCACGGTGGGCTCGGCCGAGAAAGCGGAGCTGGCGCGGGCCAATGGCTGCGACCACGTCATCCTCTACCGCGACGAGGATTTCGCCGCGCGGGTGAAGGAGATCACCGGCGGCAAGGGCGTGCGCGTCGTCTATGACGGCGTCGGCAAGGACACCTACCCGGCCTCCCTCGACTGCATCGCCCCGCTGGGGATGTTCGTGAGCTTCGGCTCCGCCTCCGGCCCGATCGAGAACTTCAATCTGGCCCTCCTCGCCCAGAAGGGCTCGCTCTTCGCCACGAGGCCCACGCTGTTCACCCATGCGGGGACGCGGGCCACCCTCGATTCCATGGCCGAAAACCTGTTCGGCGTGGTGGCGAGCGGGGCGGTGAAGATCCCCGTCCATGCCCGGGCGAAGCTCGCCGACGCGGTGCAGGTGCACAAGGATCTGGCCGGACGCCAGACCACGGGCGCCACGATCATGACCCCGTGATCCGGGTATCCCGTGATCACCTGACGACAGGAGGAGGCGGATGATGCCCCCAGGCGAGCGCGACCTTCTCCTCGTGGTCGACGTCCAGAACGACTTCCTGCCCGGCGGAGCCCTCGCGGTGCCGGACGGCCATGCGGTGATCGCCCCGATCAACCGCCTCGCCGCCCTGTTCCCGCACGTGGTCCTGACCCAGGACTGGCATCCGCCGGGCCATGTCTCCTTCGCCTCCAGCCATGCGGGGAAGTCCCCCTTCGAGACCGTGGACCTCGCCTACGGCCCTCAGGTCCTCTGGCCCGACCATTGTGTCGAGGGCTCGCCCGGTGCCCGTTTCTCGTCCGAGCTTCACGTCGATTGGGCCGAACTGGTCATGCGCAAGGGCTATCATGCCCATACCGACAGCTACTCGGCCTTCTTGGAGGCCGATCGGAATACGCGAACGGGGCTCGACGGATACCTGCGCGAGCGCGGGTTCGAACACCTCTATCTCACCGGTCTCGCCACCGATTACTGCGTGCTCTGGAGCGCGCTCGATGCCCGCAAGGCAGGCTTTGCCGTCACCGTCATCGAAGATGCGGTGCGGGGGATCGATATCGACGGATCGGTGGAACGCGCTTGGGCAACCATGCGTGAGGCTGGGATCGAACGGATCACGATCGGGGCGATCGGGGCGATCGGGGGCGGATAGAACCTGAACACGCCGGTGCGCGGTCCTAAACCGCGCTGCCGTAGAGGTCGTAGGCGTCGGCCCGCTCGATCTTCACGGTGACGATGTCACCGACCCGCAACGGCCGGCGCGAGGTGACGTGGACGTTGCCGTCGATCTCCGGCGCGTCGTATTTCGAGCGGCCCTTGGCGATGCCGCCATTGGCCTCGTCGATGATGACGGGCAGGCGCTTGCCCACGCGCGCCTTCTGCAGGCGGACCGAGACACCCTGCTGCGCCTCCATGAAGCGGCGCTTGCGCTCGGCCTTGAGTTCCGGCGGGACGAGATCGCCGAGTCCGTTGGCCACCGCGCCGCCTACGGGCTCGTATTCGAAACAGCCGACGCGCTCGAGCTTGGCTTCGCGGATCCAGGTCAGCAGCTCTTCGAACTCGGCCTCGGTCTCGCCGGGGAAGCCGACGATGAAGGTCGAGCGGATGGCGAGGTCCGGGCAGATCTCGCGCCAGCGCCGGATCCGCTCGAGCTGTTTCTCCTGGTTGCCCGGCCGGCGCATGCGCTTGAGCACGGATGGGCTGGCGTGCTGCAGCGGCATGTCGAGATAGGGCAGGATCTTGCCCTCGGCCATCAGTGGGATGACGTCGTCCACGTGCGGGTAGGGATAGACGTAATGCATCCGCACCCAGGCACCGAGCTCGCCGAGTTCGGCGGAGAGGTCGTAGAACTTCGCCCGCACCTCGCGGTCGCGCCAGGGGCTCGTGGCGTAGCGGATATCGACGCCGTAGGCGCTAGTGTCCTGCGAGACCACCAGCAATTCCTTGACGCCGGCCTTCACCAGCTTCTCGGCCTCGCGCAGCACGTCGCCGGCCGGCCGGCTGACGAGATCGCCGCGTAAAGACGGGATGATGCAGAAGGTGCAGCGGTTGTTGCAGCCCTCGGAGATCTTCAGATAGGCGTAATGGCGTGGGGTGAGCTTCACCCCCTGCGGCGGCACAAGATCGAGGAACGGGTCGTGCGCCGGGGGCACCGCCTCGTGCACGGCGGCCACCACCGATTCGTAGGCCTGCGGCCCGGTCACCGCGAGGAGGTTCGGATACTTTTCGCGAATTTCCTCGGGCTGGGCGCCCATGCAGCCGGTCACGATGACGCGTCCGTTCTCGGCCATGGCCTCGCCGATGGCCGAGAGCGATTCTGCCTTGGCCGAATCGAGGAAGCCGCAGGTGTTGACGATGACCACATCCGCCCCGTCATGCCGGCGCGCGAGCTCATAGCCTTCCGCCCGGAGATGCGTGAGGATGCGCTCGGAATCCACCAGCGCCTTGGGGCAGCCGAGAGAGACGAACGAGATCTTGGGCGCGGCTTTCGCCGGGGTCGGAATGGTGACGGGTACGGTCATGGTCGCTCGTCGGTCGCGGCCGAGGAAAACTCGACCGGCCGTGATTCTCGGGGCGGAGGGTGCCGGGTTGCAGCCTTCCTATACGCCCATCCTCGCGCGGTTGCGAGGGCGGCGGTTCCGGGCACCATGCCGACAGCCTGCACGGCCCATGCAGCCCGCGCGGCTTCCGTCGAACCGCGACCCGTGTCACCTGTGGCGCGTTATCAGGAAACCATGCCGCAGGAGGGGCCCGTGTCCCCGCCCGCGCGAAGCTCTTAAGTCCGACAGCATCATGTGGACCCGCGAGATCCCCTTCATCGATCCCGTCGCGGCGGCGGAGGCGTTCTCGTCCCTGCCGGGGCTGGCCTTCCTCGACAGCGCCATGCGCCACGAGACCCTGGGGCGCGTCTCGATCGTGGCCGCCGACCCGTTCGGGCGGTTCCGCTACGCGAACGGCCGCGCGACGCTCGACGGACGGCCCCTCGAGGGGCGGCAATCCGGCGAAACTGGCCTGGAGGCCCTGCGCGCCTGCCTCGCGCCCTACCGGCTGGCGGGGGACGAGGGAACCGGTTTTCCCGGCGGAGCCATCGGCTATTTCGCCTACGATCTCGGCGCGAGCCTGGAGCGGGTGAGGCCGCCGGCCCGCCGGGCCGGCCTCACCGACGACATCGCCTTCAACCTCTACGACACGGTCCTGTCCATCGACCATGACAGCCGGACCTGCCGGCTCATCGCCACCGGCTTTCCGGAGCTCACGGAATCCGCCCGCGCCGACCGGGCACGGGCGCGGCTCGACCGTTTCGCGGAGTTGCTCGCGGCCGGCGGAACCGGAACGAGGACGGAGACGCCGCCGCTTGCCTGGGGCTCCAACTTCACCAGGGCCTCCTACGAGGCGGCGGTGGAGAGGGTGCGCGACTACATCCGGGCCGGGGACATCTACCAGGCCAACATCGCCCAGCGCTTCGAGGCGGCGCTGCCGGCGGGATACGATCCCTTCTCGCTCTATCACCGCCTGCGCGAGACCAACCCGGCGACCTTCGGCGCCTATCTGTCCTTCGGTGCTCTCACCATCGCGTCGAGCAGCCCCGAGCGCTTCATGAAGCTGCAGGGCAGGGCGGTGGAGACCCGGCCGATCAAGGGTACCGTGCGCCGGGTGGAGGATCCCGCCGAGGACCGGGCTCTGGGCGAGGCGCTCCAGGCCAACGTCAAGGAGCGGGCCGAGAACATCATGATCGTCGATCTCCTGCGCAACGACCTCTCGCGCATCTGCGAGCCGCACAGCGTCAAGGTGCCGGTCCTGTGCGGGCTCGAATCCTACGCCTCGGTCCATCACCTCGTCTCGGTGGTGACCGGGACCCTGCGCCAGGGCCTCGACGCCATCGATCTGATCGCCGCCACCTTCCCCGGCGGCTCGATCACCGGGGCGCCGAAACTGCGCGCCATGGACATCATCACGGAGATCGAGGGCGATGCCCGCGAGCTCTATTGCGGGGCCATCGGCGCCATCGGTTTCGACGGGTCGCTCGACACCTCCATCGCCATCCGCACCGTGTTCATGGACGAGGCCCGCGCCGTGCTCCAGGCCGGGGGAGGGGTGACGCTCCTCTCCGACCCGGCCGCCGAATACGAGGAGACCCTGACCAAGGCGGCGCGGGTCTTCGCCGCCTTCGAGCCGGATCGCAACCGGGGCGAGGCGTCATGATCCTCGTCGTCGACAATTACGATTCCTTCGTCTTCAACGTGGTGCGCTACGTGGAGGAGCTCGGCCAGGAGGTGAAGGTGCTGCGCAACGACGCCGTCGACGTCGCCGGCATCCGCGCGCTCGCCCCCGAGGCGCTGATCCTCTCTCCCGGCCCCTGCACCCCCAACGAGGCCGGCGTGACCCTGCCCGCCATCGAGGCCCTGTCCGGCGAGATCCCGATCCTCGGCGTCTGCCTCGGCCACCAGGCCATCGGCGCGGCCTTCGGTGGAAGGGTCGAGCGGGCGGCGAGGCCGCTCCACGGCCAGGCGACGGCGATCCGGCATGACGGGTCCGGCCTGTTCGCGGGCCTGCCCGACCCGATGCAGGTGGGCCGCTACCATTCCCTCATCGTCACGCCCCAGCCCGGCATGGACGAATCCCTCGTTATCGACGCCGTGTCGGGGGAGGGCGAGGTGATGGCCCTGTCCCACCGGCGCCACCCGACGATGGGCGTGCAGTTCCACCCGGAATCGGTGCTGACCGAGAACGGCCACGCGGTGTTCGGCAACTTCCTCGACCTGGCGCGCCGGTGGCGGGAGACCCGCGATGCTGTGGTTTGACGGCGCCCTCCACGAGGGCAACCGCCACGGTTTCGACCTCGCCGACCGGGGCCTGACCCTCGGGGACGGCCTCTTCGACACGGCCCTCTGCCTCGGCGGCCGCATCGCCTTCCGGGAGGCGCATCTCGCCCGGCTCGCCGCCTCGGCCGCGGATCTGGGCTTTTCCATCGACCGGGAAGCGGTGGGGGAGGCGATGCATCTCGTCGCCGCCGCCATCGGCGACGGCGCGCTCCGCACCACGGTGACCCGCGGCTCGGGCCCGCGCGGCCTCGCTCCGCCGGAGCCGGCCCGGCCGGTCTGGTGGATCGCCGCCACGCCGCGCCAGGCGGGATCGGGCTTCGCGCCGGTCTCCCTCCATCCGAGCACGATCCGCCGCAACGAGACCTCGCCGGCCGCGAGGATCAAGACGCTGGGCTATCTCGACGCCATCCTCGCCGCCCGGGAGGCGAAGGCGCGGGGCTTCGACGAGGCCCTGTTCCTCAACACCGGAGGCCACCTCGCCTGCGCCGGGACCGGCAACCTCTTCGCAATCCTGGACGGGCGCCTCGTCACCCCGCCCCTGTCGGACGGCGTGCTGCCCGGCATCGTCCGGGCGCAGGTTCTCGGCTTGGCGCGATCCCTCGGCATCGGGACCACGGAACGCTCCCTCGCCCTCGATGAGGTCCTGGCCGCCGAGGCGGTGGTCATGACCAATTCCCTGCGCGGCCTGTCCCCCGTCACGACGATCGGGACGACGGCGTTTCCCGGCGGGCACGAAGCCGTCGCCGCGTTGAGCCACGGGCTCCGCCGTCTCATCGCCGAGGAATGCAGCGTCGCACCGGAAGTGGCGTGAGGCCGGAGACCATCATGCCGGAGGCCCCCAACCGCCTGCTCTCGCGGCTATGCCTCGCCGCGCTCTATGGCGGCATCGGCTTCCTCCACCTCGCGGCCGCCGACAGCTTCCTGCCGATCATGCCCGATTGGGTGCCCTGGCCGAGGCAGGTCGTCATCCTGACGGGCTTCTACGAACTCGCCTGCGTGGCGGGCCTGTTCGTCGCGCGCACCCGCCGCGCCGCAGGCTACGCCCTGGCCGCCTACGCGATCTGCGTGTTCCCGGCCAACATCAAGCACGCGGTCGAGGGGATCTCCGTTCCCGGCCTGCCCGACAGCTGGTGGTATCACGACCCCCGCCTCGCCCTGCAGCCGGTTCTGGTCTGGTGGGCGCTCCACGCCACGCGGATCGTCGATTGGCCGTTCGGGCGGCGCTAGAGCGCGGGCGGCCGAACGGACCGAAGCGAGCCGGCGATCAGGCTTCCGAACGCTTCACCCGCTGCCAGGCGGCCTCCATGGCGGGAAGATCGGCCTCGTCCAGGCTTGCCCCATCCTCCGCGATCAAAGCCGCCATGGCGTGGAAGCGCCGCTCGAACTTGATATTCCCTTTTTTCAAGGAATATTCCGGGTCTATTCCGGAATGCCGGGCGAGATTCACCACCGCGAAGAGCAGGTCGCCGATCTCCTCGGCGAGGTGATCCGGATCGTCCCGCCCGAGCGCGTCGGCGACCTCGTCCACCTCTTCGCGGATCTTGGCGACGACCGAGGCCGCGTCCGGCCAGTCGAATCCGTGCCGCGCCGCGTTGCGGCTGATCTTCTCGGCCCGGGTGAGGGCGGGCAGGGCCTTGGCGACGGAGCCGAGGAGGTCGCCCCCGGCGTGTTCGGACGGTCCCGTCTTCTCCGACCGCTCCGCCACTTTCGAGGCGGTCCAATTGGCGTCGAGCTGCGCCAGGCTCAGGCGCTCGGGACCGTCCGCCAGCGGCGACCCATCCGCCTCGAACACATGCGGATGCCGCCGGATCAGTTTGGTGCAGATCGTCCGGACCACGTCGTCGAAAGCGAAGCTCCCGGCCTCCTCGGCGACCCGTGCCTGGAACACAACCTGGAGCAGGAGATCGCCGAGTTCGCCTTTCAGTTCGTCGAGATCACCGCGCTCAATGGCGTCCACCACCTCGTAGGCTTCCTCCAGCGTGTAAGGCGCGAGGGTTTCGAGGGTCTGGACCTGGTCCCAGGCGCAGCCCCGTTCGGGATCGCGCAGCACCGCCATCAATCGCAGCAGGGTCTCGATCGGCAAGTCGGATGTCACGGGTTCACCACGCTTGGGAAATCGGAGGATCGGGGAGAAGCGGAAGCGAGTGTCGGACCAGGGTTAGGCCACGCGGCGGGGTTTCCTCAACCCGCTGTCGCAAGGTGCGCGGTCCATCCTCGTCTGTGCCGAACCTGTGGACCGGGAGAGGAGGAATTCTGGAAATTCCAAGATATCGATCAAAAAACCGTGCCGTCCGTCAAAACGAACGATCCTCCGGACCCTTAGGAAAGATATCAGTAACCTCTTTTTAGAGAGTCAGTTCAGCAAGTTATATGGGACGGCGAATTCGCGTGGTCGTCCCGTGGGTTGAGCCCCTTTTGCGTATCGAACTCTGCGCGGGGACGTATCGAATTCTGCGTGGCTCCGTATCGGATTCTGCGCTGTCGCGGCCCCGATCCGTATGGGATTCTGCGCCGATCCGTATGGAATTCTGCGGGGAGAACGGGGTTTGCCGGTGAAGTATGGGGATAGAACGGAATTCCGGCCCGTATCGAACTCTGCGTAGGCGCCGGAACGGCCAGGGGGCGGTCTCTTCCGGTGGCGGGATCGCCGAACCGGTGCGGCCCATCCCCCGGTTGCCGGGTTTCGTGGCCGGGCCCGTGGATTGTCGGGATAAGATCCGGCCCCGGCGACTCCTAGCCTCGGAATCGTGCGATGGCGGACGTTCAGTGACGAGAGCCGCCGGTATCGATGACAGCCATGGGGATCGAGGAGAAGCTCGCCCAGATCCGTGATCCCGACCTCTTGGAGGAGGTCGAGGCCGGCCGCGGCAGCTTCCTGTTCGGAAGCATCGTCGAGCACATCCTCCACCGGCAGCGTGCCCGCGACGCCGAGGCCTCGATCCTGCGCGAGGCCGCCGACATGCGCGGCGCCATGCCCCGCGACCGGCGTCGGCGCGACATGGTGCGCGAGGTCATCGAGAACGAACCGACCCTGCCGGAGAACCTGCAGCACATCCACAGCGTGCTGGCCCTGTGCGGCCTGCCTTATCGCGATCCGGGCGATGCTCGCGAGTTCTTCCGGGAATACGGCCGCAACTCCCTCAGCCTGCTGGCCGGCCGCCTCAAGAACCCGGTCAATGGCGAGATGGAGTTCCAGGGCCTGCCCTACGGCCCCAAGGCCCGCCTCGTCCTGCTGCATCTCTGCACCGAGGCGGTGCGCCAGCGCAGCCCCACCATCACGGTGGCCGACAGCCTGTCGGGCTTCATGAAGGAGATGGGATTTTCCGTCACCGGCGGCGAGCGCGGCACGATCCGGCAGTTCAAGGAACAGCTCAACCGGCTCGCCGCCTGCACCCTGCAGATCGGCCTCTGGGACGGCAGCGACAAGGCCAGCACCCTCAACGTGCCGCCCTTCCGCCAGCTCGACCTCTGGCTCTCGCACGGATCGGGGGAGGGGCAGGTCTGGTCGAAGACCGTCCAGTTCCACCAGGATTTCTACGACAACCTGATCCAGCACGCCCTGCCGGTGGATATCCGCGCGGCCCGCGCCTTCGCCGGATCGGCCCGCAAGCTCGATCTCCTGTTCTGGCTCGGCTACCGCCTGCGCGTCCTGCAGCGCCCGCTGCGGCTGACCTGGGCCAACCTGCACAGCCAGTTCGGCGCCGACAATGCCAGCATCCGCAGCTTCCGGCAGGCGTTCAAGGCCGATCTCGCCCATATGCAGGAGGTCTTCCCGAAACTGCCCGTCTCCCTCGACGAGGCCGGCATGATGCTCCAGCCCGCCCATCCCAGCGCCCTGCTGGTGCCGCCCAGGCTCGGCGGGGCGAAGGCGGGCGCATCCAAGGCCGGTGCGGCACGGCGCGCCCTCGCGGGCTGAGGCATCTTCCAAATATCCGTTGGGAATATTCCATTATGATGCGTCTTCTGTTAGATATTCCATAATTGGAATATTCCAGAGGTATCACCATGTTCCTGACGGAAGCCGAGGCCGAGGCGCGCCTCTCCGACCTCTATCGTGAACGGTCCCGCATCGAGCGGGTCATCGCCGACCTCACGCTCTTCCTCGATATCGGCCGGCGGATATCCGTGCCCGCCCGAGGAGCAGTGGACGGGCGGCGCGATCCGGCCCCGGTCGCCCCGTCGCCGGATACGGCAAGCGAAGAGCCCGCCGGCGAATCCGGCGGCGACCGGTCGCAGGCCCGGCGCGAGGGCCGTCTCCTCATGGAGGCGGCCTCCGAGATCCTCGAGGAGGCGGGCCGTCCCCTCCATGCCGCCGAGATCCTGGAGGGACTGACCCTGCGCGGCCTGTCGGTCCCCGGCATCGACCCGGTGGCGGCCCTCAACACCCGGCTGTGGAAGCGCTCGGGGCCCGACGGTCCGTTCCAGCGCCTCGGCGACGCGGTCTATGCCCTCGCCTCCGGGCCCGACGACGCATGAGGCTCAGAACCGCCCATTCCGGGTGATCTCCGCGATGATCTTTTCGCGGGCCGCGCGCGAGGCGGCGAATCGCGCGCGGGCCGCCGCCACCACTTCGGGCGAGGCCGTGCCGGGATGGCCCGCCGAGAAGGGCGGGGCCGGCGCGTATTCGAGGGCCAGCTGGATCGTCTCGGCTTCCGTCCGGCCCGCGAGCTCGGCCACCGCCGCGAGGGCGAAATCGAGACCGGCCGTGACGCCGCCTCCGGTGATGATCCGTCCGTCGCGCACGATCCGCTCGTCGACCGGGATCGCCCCGAACGCGGCCAGCAGGTCGAGGGCGCCCCAATGGGTCGTCGCGCGCTTCCCCCGCAGCAGGCCCGCCGCCCCGAGGATGAGGGCGCCGGTGCAGACCGAGGTGACGAGGATCGGCCGCTCGGCCTGGGCGCGCACGAAATCGAGCACGGGCGCGTGCGTCATCAGGGCGTTCACGCCGATCCCGCCCGGAATGCACAGGAGGTCGAGGGGCGGGCAGGCGGTAAGATCCGTCGTGGGCGTCAGCGGCAATCCGGTGGCGCTGACGATGGTGGCGCGGTCGAGGCCGACGAGATGGACGCGCGCCCCCGGCAGCGAGGCGAAGACCTCGTAGGGCGCGGTGAGGTCGAGCTGCTGCACGCCCTCGAAGGTCAGGAGGCCGATCTCGAAGCGGATCTCGGTCTGGGACATGGCAAGGGTCTCCGGGAGGGGGCGGCAACGGAAAGTCCGCGACTGGACAGGTCCGACGATACCGGCGCACGTTGCCGGCCGACATGACCAAAAACCCTCCTATCCTGCCAAACCGCCCGCTTCTGGAGCCGCCCCTAGCCGGGGCGATCATCACCGTGGCGATCCTGGCCTATCCCGGGGTGCAACTCCTCGATGTGGCCGGTCCGCTCCAGGTCTTTGCCACCGCCAACGACCTTTTCGTCGATGCCGGCCGGCCATCCCCTTATCGCGTCAGCGTCGTCGCCGAGCGCGCCGGCTCCGTCGCCACCTCGTCGGGCCTCGCGCTGACGGCCGAGGGGCTGGTCCCGGATACCGGCTCCATCGACACGCTGATCGTCGCCGGCGGGCGAGGGGTTCAGGCCCAGCTCGACAATGCCGACCTTCGGAGCTGGCTGCGCGCGCGGGCCGCCCGGTCGCACCGCGTCGCCTCGGTCTGCACCGGCGCCTTCCTCCTCGGAGCGGCGGGCCTCCTCGACGGCCGCCGGGTGGTGACCCACTGGACCCGCTGCGACGCCCTCCGGGCCCTCTATCCGGCGGCGAGGGTCGAGGCCGACCCGATCTTCATCCGCGACGGCGCGCTCTGGACCTCGGCCGGGGTCACTGCCGGCATCGATCTCGCCCTGGCCTTGGTGGAGGCCGATCTCGGGCGGGAGACGTCCCTGGCCGTGGCGCGGCACCTCGTCGTGTTCCTCAAGCGCCCCGGCGGGCAGGCCCAGTTCAGCGCCGCCCTTTCGCTCCAGGGCGGCGACGACCGGTTCGGCCGCCTCCATGCCTGGATCGGCGAGAACCTCGCCGCCGATCTGACGATCCCCGCTTTGGCCGACCGGGCCGGGATGAGCCCGCGCAGCTTTGCCCGGCATTACCGCGCCGCGACGGGCCGCAGCCCGGCCGAGGCGATGGAGGGCATCCGTTTCGAGGCCGCCCGCCGGCTGCTGGAGGAGACCGACCTGCCGCTGAAGCGCATCGCCGAACGCTGTGGCTTTGGCGCGGAGGAGACCCTGCGCCGGGTCTTCCTGCGCCGGATCGCGACGACGCCCGGCGAGTACCGCCGTCGTTTCGCTGCTTTTGCGTGATCCTGGCAGCCCTCCTCCGATGCGGGCGAATTTGACTTTCCCGGCCGCATCATCGACACCGCCGCCCGTCGCGGCATCGACCGATCGTCAAGGGCTGCCCGTCGGCCCGGAGCCGCCCCATGTCCGCCCCACTGCGTCCCGTCTCATGAGAACCGCCGATGCCGGACATGCCGTCCCGCCCGGCGCCGAAGCGGGTTTCCTCGACAGGCTGATCGAGGCGGCCTCGGCGAGCCATGCCCGCGCCTGCGCCCTGCTCCTGGCCCTCTGCCTCGTCTGCTTCCTGCCGGGCTTCGTCTCGCTCCAGCCGATGGACCGCGACGAGCCGCGCTTCGCCCAGGCCTCGAAGCAGATGATCGAGACCGGCGATATCGTCGACATCCGATTCCAGGGCGAGGCGCGCCACAAGAAGCCGGTGGGGATCTACTGGGTGCAGGCCTCCGTGGTGAAGGGGGCCGAGTCCCTGGGGCTCGACCACGCCCGCACCACCATCGCGCTCTACCGCGTGCCCTCGCTGATCGGCGCGCTGCTGGCGAGCCTGTTCACCTACTGGGCGGCCCTCGCCTTCCTGCCGCGCCGGGGCGCGCTCGTCGCCGCCGCCCTGTTCTCCGCCTGCATCATGATCTCGGCGGAGGCGCGCCTCGCCAAGACGGACGCCCTCCTCACCGCCTGCTCGGTCGTCGCGATGGGCGCGCTGGCGCGGGTCTGGCTCGGCCGGATCACGCCCGGACGGATGCGGGGCCGGCCCGATCTCACGACCGTGCTGGTGTTCTGGCTGGCCATGGCGATCGGCATCCTGATCAAGGGGCCGATGGTGCCGCTCTTCGTCGGGCTCGCCGCGCTCGCGCTGTCGCTGAAGGAGCGGTCCGGCCGCTGGCTCATGGACCTGCGTCCCGGCCTCGGCCTAGGGCTGACCCTGGCCATCGTCGCCCCCTGGTTCGTCGCCATCGCGTGGAAGAGCGGCGGCGCGTTCTTCGGCGAGGCGGTGGGGCACGACATGCTGGGCAAGGTCGGCGGTGCCGCCGAGAAGCACGGCGCGCCGCCCGGCACCTACCTGGCGGTGTTCTTCGCCACCTTCTGGCCGGGGGCCGCCTTCGCGGCGCTGAGCGCGCCCTTCGCCTTCGCCAACCGGCGCGACGATGCGATCGCGTTCCTCCTCGCCTGGATCGTGCCCGCCTGGATCCTGTTCGAGGCCGTGCCGACCAAGCTGCCGCATTACGTCCTGCCGCTGATGCCGGCCGTGGCGATCCTCACCCTCCTGGCCGTTGCGCGCGGGGCCCTCGATCCGGGCCGGCGGGGAGCCAGGGCCGTGGCCGCCCTGGTGGTGCTGATCCCGGTCGGCCTGACCCTCGGCCTCGTCGGGGTGGCCTGGACCTTCGACCACGTGATCCCCGTCGCCGGGCTGCCGCTGCTGCTGGCCTCCTGCGCCGCCGCGATCCTCGCTGTCGTCCTGTTCGCCCGCCGCCTGCCCGAACGGGCGCTGGCCTGCGCCATCCTGGCCTCGGCCCTGCTCTCGCCGGCGGTGTTCGGGCTGACCCAGCCGGTGCTCGCGGCGCTGAAGGTCTCGCCGCGCCTTGCCGCCCTCCGCGACGGGCTGCCCTGCGCCGCGCCGAAGGTCGCCAGTCTCGGCTACCGCGAGCCGAGCCTCGTCTTCCTCATCGGGACCGATCTCGCCATGACGAACACCGGTGCCGAGGCGGCGGAGTTCCTGGCTCAGGGCGGCTGCCGCCTCGTCTTCGTCACCGAGCCGTTCCTGGACGAGTTCCGGCGGGCGGAAACAGGCGTTAAGGCTGCGCCGGTCGGCCGGGTCTCCGGCTTCAACATTAACAGCGGCCGGCGGATCGACCTCTCGGCCTATGCGGTGACCCCGTGACCCAAACCGACACAGCCCCCTCCATCCGCCTGTCCATCGTCGTCCCGGTGAAGAACGAGGCCGGCAATGTCGAGAGCCTCGTCACCGAGATCGAGCGCGCCTGTTCGGGCCTCGGCCCGTTCGAGGTGATCTATGTCGATGACGGCTCCACCGACGCCACCGGGGCGATCCTTGGCGATCTGCGCCGCAGCCGGCCCTGGCTGCGCGTGGTCCGCCATGCCCGCAGCGGCGGGCAGTCGGCGGCGATCCGCTCGGGCGTCGCCGTGGCGCGGGGCGCCCTCATTGCCACCCTCGATGGGGACGGCCAGAACGATCCGGCCTTCATCCCCGCCCTGGTGGCGGCCCTGGAGGAGGGCGGTCGGGGCACCGGCCTGGCCCAGGGCCAGCGGGTCGGCCGCAAGGACGGGCGCCTGAAGACCCTGCAATCGCGCATCGCCAACGGCGTGCGCGGCCGCATCCTCAAGGACGACACCCGCGATACCGGCTGCGGCATGAAGGTGTTCCGGCGCGAGGTCTACCGGGCGCTGCCCTATTTCGATGCGCTGCACCGCTTCATGCCGGCCCTCGTCGCCCGCGAGGGCTACCGCGTGGTCCATGCCGACGTGATCGACCGGCCGCGTTTCACCGGGCGCTCCAATTACGGCCTGTTCGACCGGCTCTGGGTCGGCCTCCTCGATCTCGCGGGGGTGTGGTGGCTGATCCGCCGCAAGCGGCCCTCGCCCGAGGCGGTGGAGGTCGCGCTCGTCACGGACAGGGAGGCCTGAACCCATGCTGATGCAGCTTTCGGAAGACCTGAGCGGCTACGCCTATGACATCTTCGTCACCAAGTTCGACGGCTGGCTCGTCTTCGGCATCCTGGCCCAGGTGGTGTTCGGTGCCCGCTTCATCCTGCAATGGTTGGCGAGCGAGAAGGCCGGCCGCAGCGTCATGCCGCTCTCGTTCTGGTTCCTCTCCATCGCGGGCGGGCTGATGACCCTGGTCTACGGGCTGGTGCGGCGCGAGCCGGTCATCATCTTCGGGCAGGCTCTCTCGACGGGCATTTATCTCCGCAACGTCGCGCTGATCCTGAAGGAAAAGCGTCGGAAGCCCGGGGCGGATGCCGTTCCGTGACGTCCTCGGTATGACTCTCCCGACGATTCCGCTGCCGGATTTCTTCGACGATCTCGACGCCAGCCTGGCCCATCTCTGGCGGCTTCTGGAGGACGGGCCGAGGCTGCGCCGCAACGCGTTCCACATGCCGGCCCTCGCCACGGTGGATGCCGACGGCTGCCCGCAGGTCCGCACCATCGTCCTGCGCGAGGCCGAGCGGCGGACCGGGATCCTGCGCTTCCATTGCGACCGCCGGTCCCGCAAGGCCGCCGAGATCGCCGCCTCCGGCCGGGCCGCGCTGCACGGCTACGATTCGGCGAGCAAGGTCCAGATCCGGGTCTCGGGCCCGGCCACGCTCCATACCGACGATGCCCTGGCGGATGCCGCCTGGGACGGATCGATGACGATGAGCCGGGTCTGCTACGGCGTGGCGCCGGGACCCGGAACCCAACTCGCCTCGGGCGAGGGCTATTCCCTGCCGGAGACCGACGCGGCCATCGCCGCCGGCCGGCCGAATTTCTGCGCGGTTCAGGTGAGTGCCACCCGGCTCGAATTCCTGTTCCTCGACCGGCGGGGACACCGGCGCGCCGCCTGGAAGCGGGACGGCGACGGCTGGGCGGGGACCTGGCTGGCGCCGTGAAAGACCCTTCTCCCCACAAGGAGGAGGGAGGGGCTCATCCCATCGCGGCGCGCAGCCGTGCGAACCCCGCATCGAGATCGGCCTGCAAATCCGAAATCTCCTCGAGGCCGATATGGAAGCGCAAGCCCGGTCCGCCCGGCTCCCAGCGCGTGGCGGTGCGGTAGGTGCGGCAATCGAACGGGATGACGAGGCTCTCGAAGCCACCCCAGGAAAAGCCCATCCCGAACAATTCGAGCCCGTCGAGCATCGCCGCCACGGCGTTCGCCGGAGCCGGTTTGAGGACCACTCCGAACAGGCCGGACGACCCGGAGAAGTCCCGCTTCCAGATGGCGTGGCCGGGATCCTCCGGCAGGGCCGGATGCAGCACCCGCAGCACTTCCGGCCGCGCCTGCAGCCAGCGCGCCATGGCGAGGCCCTGGCGCTCGTGCTCGCGCAGGCGCAGGTTCATGGTGCGCAGGCCGCGCAGGGCCAGGAACGCATCCTCCGGCCCGGCGCACATGGCGAAATGCTCGAAGGTGCGGTGGAGCGCCGGCCAGTATCGCTCGTTGGCCGAGGTGAGGCCGAGGAGCAGGTCCGAGCCGCCGCTGAGATATTTGGTCCCCGCCTCCACGGCGATGTCGACGCCCCGCTCATGCGGCGGGAAGAACAGCGGCGTCGCCCAGGTATTGTCCATGATGACGGCGGCGCCGTGCGCATGGGCGACCTCCGCGATGGCCGGCACGTCCTGCATCTCGAAGCTCTGCGAGCCCGGCGCCTCCACCAGCACCGCTTTCGTATTCGCGCGCATCAGCTCGCCGATGCCGGCGCCGACGAGGGGATCGTAATAGGTCACCTCCACGCCGAAGCGCTTCAGCACCCCGTCGCAGAAGATGCGGGTGGGGCGGTAGGCGCTGTCGGTGACGAGGAGATGGTCGCCCGCGCTCACCACGCTCATCAGGGCGACCGTGAGGGCGGCCAGGCCCGAGGGCGTCAGCACCGTGCCCGCCGCCCCCGCGAGCTCGCTCCAGGCCTGGGTGAGCGAATCCATCGTCGGCGAGCCGCTGGTGCCGTAATCGTAGCGCCCGCGCCGGTGCTGCAGGTCGTCATAGGTCGGGAACAGCACCGTCGAGCCGCGATAGATCGGCGTGTTGACGAAGCCATGCTGCGCGGAGGGGTCGCGCCCCGCATGGACGAGGCGGGTGGCCGGGCCGAAACGGGCGGGATCGCGGGGAGGGGTGTTCGACATGGAAACCGGTATGGGGGGAGGGCGGTTGCGCCGCAACCTCAGCCCGGCCTGTGCGATGGCGTCAAGCGGAAGCCCTTGACCGGGCCTGCCGATCCTTTGCAATGCGCGGGCATGATCAACGGTCTCCCGGCATCGTCGACGCCTCATCCGACCCGTTCACCTCATCCTGAGGTGACGCCGCGCAGCGGCGGCCTCGAAGGAGGCCTCCAGATCGCGCGATGCTGGCTGGAGGCCTCCTTCGAGGCCGCTTCGCAGCACCTCAGGATGAGGTTTTGGGTGGGAGGGATCATGCTGTTCTGCCTCACTCCTGCCCTCGCCCAGAACGGTCCTACCCAAGGCACCCTCGCCCAGGTCAAGGCGCGGGGGCATCTCGTCTGCGGCGTCAGCGGCGGGGTGGCGGGGTTCAGCATTCCGGACAGCCAGGGCCAGTGGCGCGGGCTCGACGTGGATTTCTGCCGGGCGCTGGCGGCGGCGATCTTCGACGATCCGGCCAAGGTGCGGTTCATCCCGCAATCCTCGGCCGCGCGCTTCACCGCCCTGCAATCGGGCGAGATCGATGTCCTGTCGCGCAACACCACCTGGACCCTGTCGCGCGACACCGCCGCCATGAACTTTCCCGTCATCACCTTCTATGACGGGCAGGGGTTCCTGGTGCGAAAGTCCCTGAACATCACGTCGGTGAAACAGCTCGACCGGGCGACGATCTGCCTGCAGCAGGGCACCACCACCGAGCTCAACCTCGCCGATTGGTTCCGCACGCGGGGGCTGACCTACAAGGTCGTCACCTTCGCCAATAGCGAGCAGACGCTGGGTGCCTACGAATCCGGCCGCTGCGATGCCTATTCCACCGACAAGTCCTCCCTCTACGGCGAGCGCCTGAAGACGGCGCATCCGGACGAGCACGTCATCCTCGACGAGGCGATCTCGAAGGAGCCGTTCGCCCCCGGCGTGCGCCAGGGCGACGACCAGTGGCGCGATCTCGTCGCCTGGACCCATTACGCCATGATCGACGCCGAGGAGGCGGGCATCACGCAGGCCAATGTCGAGGAGATGCGCCGATCGGCGCTGAGCCCCGACGCAAAGCGCATCCTCGGCCTCGAGGGCAAATACGGCGAGGGCCTCGGCCTCACCACCGACTGGGCCTACCGGATCGTCCGCCATGTGGGCAATTACGGCGATTCCTTCGAGCGCAATGTCGGTGCGCAGACACCGTTGAAGATCCCGCGCGGCCTGAATGCCCTCTGGAACCAGGGCGGTCTGCAATACGGGCCTCCGATCCGGTGAGGGGCGTGTGGGAGCAAGACCCTCCCCCCTTCGCGGGGGAGGGTGCCCGCGGAGCGGGCGGGAGAGGGGCTGGCACAGGTCTTTCCGGAGAGGGCGCTCCCCTCACCCGACCTTCGCTGACGCGAAGGCCACCCTCTCCCGCAGAGGGGAGAGGGGCCGCGTGCGGAGGATGCCGTCATGGCTGAATCCCGAAAGACCTCCCTGCGTGCCCTCGCGCTCCAGATCGTCCTGGCGCTCGCCGTCGCCGGCCTCGTCTACGTCGCCGCCGGCAACGCCGCGCAGAAACTCGCCAAACAGGGCATCGTCGCCGGGTTCGGCTTCCTGTCGCGCAATGCCGGGTTCGACATCAGCCAGCGGCTGATCCCCTACGCGGCGGCGACCTCGACCTATCTCGATGCGTTCTTCGTCGGGCTCTGCAACACGCTGCTGGCCGCGGCGCTGGGCATCGTGCTCGCCACGCTGATCGGCTTCGTGGTGGGCATCGCCCGGTTGTCGCCGAACCTCCTCGCGCGGGGGCTGGCCTCCGCTTATGTGGAGGCGGTCCGCAACGTGCCGCTGCTGCTGCAGCTCCTCGTCTGGTACGTGGCCGTGCGAGTGGCCCTGCCCTCGGCCGAGGCTCCCGCGAGCCTGGGGGGCGCCTTCGTCTCGCAGCGCGGCCTCGTCCTGCCGCGCCCGGATTTTTCAGGTTTCGCCTGGCTGGTGCCGGTGGCCTTCCTCGCCGGCATCCTCGCGATCGTGATGCTGAGACGGTGGGCGGGCATCGCGGTCGAGACCGGCCGACCGCCGGTCCGGGTCTGGCTGCCGGGGCTCGCCCTCACGATCCTCCTGCCGGGTCTCGCCTGGATCGGATTGGCGCTCGCCGGCCATCCGGTCGCGGTCGATTGGCCGGCGCGCGGACCCTACGATGTCGAGGGCGGGTTGCCGATCCTGCCGGAATTCGCCGCCCTGGTTCTCGGGCTCTCCACCTATACCGCCGCCTTCATCGCCGAGATCGTGCGGGCGGGCCTTTCCAGCGTGGCGCGGGGGCAGGGGGAGGCGGCCTCCGCCCTGGGGTTGAGCCGGGGCCAGAGCTTGCGTCTCGTGGTGGTTCCGCAGGCGATGCGGGCGATCGTGCCGCCGCTCACCAGCCAGTATCTCAACGTCACCAAGAACTCGTCGCTGGCGGTGCTGATCGGCTATCCCGACCTCGTCCACGTCTTCATGGGCACCGTGCTCAACCAGACCAACCAGGCGGTGGAGGTGGTGGCGATCACCATGGCGGTCTACCTCACGCTCAGCCTCGCCACGGCCTTCCTGATGAACCTCTACAATCGCCGCGTGACCATGGTGGAGCGCTGAGGATGCAGGGATTCGTCCGCGCCGATCTCGTCGCCTCGCGCCCGCCCCCCGCCACGGTCGGCGGACCGCTCGGCTGGCTGCGCCGGAACCTGTTCTCGAGCCCGGCCAACGGGCTCACCACCCTGCTGATCCTGGGATTGCTCTCCTGGCTGCTGCCCATCGCGATCCGCTTCCTCGTCATCGATGCGGTCTGGACCGGGGCGTCGGGGGATGCCTGCCGGCCGGAGGTGGCGGGGCGGCCGGTGGGGGCCTGCTGGGCCTTCATCGCCGACAAGATCAACTACCTCGCCTATGGCTCCTACCCCGCGCCGGAGCGCTGGCGCCCGAACCTCGCCGTCGCGCTGCTCGCCCTCGCCGCGGGATGGATGCTCTGGCTCGGGGCGCCCCGGCGTGATCTCGGCGCGCTCTTCGCCTTCCTGGTGTTCCCGGTCGTCGCCTACCTGCTCCTCTCGGGCGCGCCGTCGCTCGGCCTCCCCTCGGTGGCGACGGGCCTGTGGGGCGGCTTCCTCGTCACCGTGGTGGTGGCCACGGTGGGCATCGTCGTCTCCCTGCCGCTCGGCATCCTGCTGGCGCTGGGGCGGCGCTCGACCCTGCCGGTGGTGCGCGTGCTCTCCACCGCCTTCATCGAGTTCTGGCGCGGGGTGCCGCTGATCACGGTGCTGTTCATGGCCAACGTGATGCTGCCGCTGTTCCTGCCCGGCGACATCACCGTGGACCGCCTGCTGCGGCCGCTGGTCGGCATCGCCCTCTTCGCCTCCGCCTACATGGCCGAGGTGGTGCGCGGCGGGCTGCAGACCGTGCCGAAGGGGCAGGCCGAAGCGGCGGCGGCGCTCGGCCTCGGCTGGGGCCAGGCGCTGCGCCTCGTCATCCTGCCCCAGGCGCTGAAGGTGGCGCTGCCCGGCATCGTCAACACGATGATCGGCCTGTTCAAGGACACCACCCTGGTCTCCATCGTCGGCATCAGCGATTTCATCCGCGTGCTGGAAGCCTCCCGCGCCGATCCGCGCTGGTCGGCCGCCACCATCCCGGCCACCGCCTACATCTTCGCCGCCCTCGTCTATTTCGCCGTCTGCTTCGGCATGGCGCGCTATGCCGGGTTCATCGAGCGCCGCCTCGCGGCGGGAGAGAGACGATGACGAGTGAATCCTTGACGACACCGCAGACTTCCCCCGCCGTCGCGCTCTCCGGCGTCAACAAGTGGTTCGGCGCCCATCACGTCCTGCGCGACGTCGACCTCACGGTGGCGAAGGCGGAGAAGATCGTGATCTGCGGTCCCTCGGGCTCGGGCAAATCGACCCTGATCCGCTGCGTCAACGGGCTCGAGGCTCACCAGCAGGGCACGATCCGGGTGGACGGGACCGAACTCACCGGGGCGCAGGCCAGCGTGGACGCCGTGCGCCGCGAGGTCGGCATGGTGTTCCAGCACTTCAACCTGTTCGCCCATCTCACCGTACTGGAGAATTGCACCCTCGCCCCCATCCACGTGAAGCGAATGGGCCGGGCGGCGGCCGAGGCGCTGGCGATGGAGTATCTTGAGCGCGTCCGCATCCCGCAACTGGCGGGGAAGTTTCCCGGCCAGCTCTCGGGCGGGCAGCAGCAGCGGGTGGCGATCGCCCGCGCTTTGTGCATGAGCCCGAAGGTGATGCTGTTCGACGAGCCGACCTCGGCGCTGGACCCGGAAATGGTCAAGGAGGTGCTCGACACCATGGCCGAGCTGGCGCGCGGCGGAATGACCATGCTCTGCGTCACCCACGAGATGGGTTTCGCCCGCGAGGTCGCCGACCGCGTGGTCTTCATGGACGAGGGCCAGGTCATCGAGGTGGCGCCGCCGGCCGAGTTCTTCGACAGACCGCGCCATGCCCGCACCCAGGCCTTCCTCAGCCAGATCCTGTGACCGCCGCCCGACCGCGACGGGAGGAAGGGTCAGAAAATGGCACGGTCGGGCCGGACGGCGATGCTCGGGTTCGTTAACGGCCTTGGTTTAAAAGCGGTATTCAAGGTGTTGAGTATTTGTAGAAAGCGTATCGCGTGCGTATTTTGCGCTTCCTCGTCGTCGGCAGCGTCTTCGGCCTGAGCGTCCTGGCGATCGGCTTCGTCAGTGCCGACCGGCTGGCCCATCTCCCCGCCCCGTCGCCGCCACAGATGGTGCGGGCCCCCGTTCCCAGCGAACCGCAGGATACCGGCTCGATCCCGTCGCCGTCCTTGCCCCTCGGCGGCACGGACAGCGTCTCCACCACCGGCCCCGCCGCACCCCGCCCGACGGGAGCCAGGCCCACCGGATCGAAGCCTTCCCCATCCTCCGCCGCCAAACCCGCGGTGACGAAGACGGCCTCGCTCAAGCCCGCGCCGGCCAAGCCGAAGGCCACGGACGGGTTCGACACCGAGCGCCTGAACGCCCTCCTGCGCGGCGACCCGATCACCCCGCCGCGCCGCTGATCGGCCTCCCCCCTTCCCCGGACGGGGAGGGCGAAGCGGCCCCTCGACGCATCGCTTCCCCCCGTCCCGCGCCCGCGCTCCGCTTCGGATCTTGGTGTAAACCCCGTCCCATCCCCGAAGCGGGACGGGAGGAACGTCGTGGGGCTGATCTACGCGCTCGGAGCCTACCTGAGCTGGGGCATCGTCGTACCGGTGCATTTCCGGCTGCTCGATTCCGTGCCGGCCGGCAGCATCCTCGCCCATCGCATCGTCTGGTCGAGCGTGCTCGTGGTCGGCCTGCTGGCGATCCTGCGCCGGCGGGTGCGCAACCCGTTTCCCCTGAGGCGCCGCCACCTTCTCCTCGTCGTCTCGGCTGGGCTCATCGCGATCAACTGGCTGCTCTACCTCGTGGCGGTCCAGTCCGGGCACATGCTCGATGCGAGTCTGGGCTATTTCATCAATCCGCTGATGAGCGTGGCGCTCGGCGCCCTCGTTCTCGGCGAGCGGCTGCGGCCGGTCCAGGCCGTGGCGGTGGGGCTCGCCGCCGCCGGCGTGATCCTGGCGGTGGTCCTGGCCGGGCACCTGCCCTGGCTGTCTCTGACGCTCGCCGCGAGTTTTTCGCTCTACGGGCTGGTGCGCAAGGTGGTGGGCGTCGACGCCATGGTGGGCTTTGCCGCCGAGACTTTCCTGCTCCTGCCCGCCGCCGGCCTCTATCTCGTCCTCGCTGCACCCGCCGTGGTGAACGGCGATCCCGTCCGCCTCGGCCTCCTGCTCCTCACCGGCGCCACCACCGCCCTGCCGCTGATCTGGTTCGCCGCCGCCGCCCAGCGCCTCACCCTCTCCACCCTGGGGCTGATGCAATACCTCGCCCCTTCCTGCCTGCTGGGCCTCAGCGTCCTCGTTTACGGCGAACGCCTGGAGCCGCATCGACTGGTCCTGTTCGTCCTGATCTGGCTGGCGCTGGCGCTCTATGCCGCCGATTCCTTCCGTGCGGCGCGGCGGGCGAAGGAACCGCCCGAGCCCGCCGCCGCTGGCCCCGACCGCCCGGGCATGCGATCGTTCTGAGCGAGGTTCGGAGGCTCTGGATGCGCAACCTGATCACCGACATCGCCGGCATTACCGTGGGCCACGCCCAGGATGCGCTCGTGGCGAGCGGCACCACCGCGATCCTGTTCGACCCGGCCGTGGTGGCGGGTGTCGACGTGCGCGGCGGGGGGCCGGGTACCCGGGAGACCGACCTCCTCGACCCCGAGCGCACGGTGGAGCGCATCGACGCCCTGGCCCTGTCCGGTGGCTCCACCTTCGGTCTCGACGCGGGGGCCGGCGTCGTGGCCTGGCTCGCCGAGGCGGGGAGGGGGTTTCCCGTCGCCGACATCCGCGTCCCCATCGTCCCCGGCGCGATCCTGTTCGATCTCCTCAACGGCGGTGACAAGAACTGGGGCCGCTTCCCGCCCTACCGCGACCTCGGCTACGCGGCCGCCGACGCGGCGGCACGGGATTTCACCCTCGGCACCGTGGGGGCGGGCTACGGCGCGCGCACGGCCAACCTCAAGGGCGGCCTCGGCTCGGCTTCCTCCCTCGTGGACGGCACGCCCGCGCGGGTCGGCGCGCTGGTGGCGGTGAACGCCTTCGGCCGGGTCACGGTGGGGGAGGGGCGGCATTTCTGGGCGGCGCCGTTCGAGCGGGAGGGGGAGTTCGGCGGCCTCGGCTTCCCCGATCCGATGCCGGCGGACGCCTTCACCTGGCCCCGCGAGGCCCCGCCCGGCACCAGCACCACCCTGGCCCTCGTCGCCACCGACGCGATCCTCACCAAGGCTCAGTGCCGCCGCCTCGCGGTCATGGCACAGGACGGCCTGTCGCGGGCGATCCACCCCGTCCACACGCCGCTCGACGGCGACGTGGTCTTCGCGGTCTCCACCGGACGGATTCCCCTCTCCGACCCCATCACCGATCTCGCCCGTATCGGCGCGGCGGCGGCCGATACGCTCGCCCGCGCGGTCGCCATCGGAATCCACGCGGCGACCAGCCTGCCGGGTCTGGCGATGCCGCCGGCCTGGCGCGATCTGTAGGGCGGGTGAAGGCCCCGGAGTTCCCCCGGTGCTCCTACAGGATGTAGAAATCGTCCGACGTCAGCTTGAGGTTCGCGTTGAGCGTGGCGAACTGCACCGCACTCGCACCGCCGTTGCCGTCGGCATCGTACGACACGGCGCCGGTCTTGAAATTGTAGAGAATCCGATCACCGGCATCAGTGGCCTTGGCGCCGATGACGAAGGCGTCGGAGGCGAGATGGCCCTCCGCGAGGGCGGCAAAGGCAGGGTGATCGAGCCTGATCCTGTCGTCGGACACGGAAAAGTCGACGATCCGGTCGACGTTCGACACGGCATTCGGCGTGCTATCGAAGACGAAGGTGTCGTGGCCCGAACCGCCCGTCAGGATGTCCTTGCCGAGACCGCCGAAGAGAATGTCGGCTCCATCGCCACCCGACAGGCGGTCGTTTCCCGCAAGACCTCGAAGCGTATCGTTGCCGTCGAGCCCGAGGAGCGTATTCTTGAGCTGGGAGCCCGTGATAAAATCTCTCGACCCCGATCCGGTGACGTTTTCGATGGAAATCAGATCATCCTTTCTTCCCATCAAGTCGTAGCCGGACGATTGCTCCAAGTTTACCCTAATGCCGATGCCCCATCCGGTTTCGAGAGAGTAATCCACCGTATCGATCCCTCGTCCGCCGTCGAGATAATCGGCGCCCGCGAGGCCGGAGAGGATGTTGTTTTCATTGGAGCCGATAATCGTATCGTCGCTTGTCGTTCCCACGACGTCTTGAATGCCGATCAACCTGTCATCCTCAAGCGGGGAGAGGGAGCGTCCAAAGCCGCTCCCATCCGGATTGCCCGCCAGTTCGACGATCACGCCCGTCGAATTCGTGATGTCGTACCGGACCGTGTTGTGGGTTCCGCCGCCGCCGTTGATGATGTCCGCGCCATCACCGCCGCGGAACGCTTCGTAGGACGCCGTCTTCGATCCCATGAAGGAATCGGCCTTGTCCGTACCGATGATCAACTCGACGTTCTTGATCGAATCCACGAATCCGTAGGTATCGGTCGCCGTGCCCTTCTCGAGATCGACCTTGATGGCCCTGCCGCCGGACTCGCGACTGTAGTCCACGACGTCGTAATCCCCGATCCCTCCGTCGATCGCATCCTTGCCGGAGCCACCCACGAAGGTATCCGAGCCGAACCCGCCGAGAAAGGTATCGGCCTTTTGGCCGCCGAAGAACTTATCGTCTAGAGACGCACCGTAGACGGTCAGTGCAATCGGGGCGAACAGCTTGAGGAGCGGCCCCTTATCATCGAAACTCGAATCGGTCAGTGCAATACGAAAGGCATTCGCGTTGAGCGAAAGTCCCGACATCGTCCATTGCGTCGATCCATCGACGTGGATCAAGCTGATCGACTTGATCGTCCCGGCTTTGATGTCTCCGCTTTTCGTGTATTCGAAGCCGGATCCGACCAGCTCCATTCCATAGGAGGTGCCATCGTCGCGCGAGAGCGTATATTTGGTAGCCGATGTCTTTCTAAGAAATCCTGCGGACCATGCGCCATGGATTGCTTCAATATCGAAGTAGTTATCTTCAACCTGAACGGTGGCCATGGATGTTCCCCAGTCGATCAGGGGAGCAATCATGGGTTTTCAGGTGTAAGTCGAGATTCTCTTCCGCAACACTCTTAAAATCGACGGTCTGTTGCGATTTTGTCGCAGATCGATCGAGGACCTAGCCTGGTCGCGACGGACAGCGCCCGGAGAGGCGCGGGGGCCGCGGCATCTACCGCCGCACCGGGTTCCGCCGGCGGCCAGACCTGCGTGTGGAAGGGACCCGAGAAGATCACTCTCCCTTGGCATCCTCCACCAGCTGCGCCAGCCCCGCATCCACCTCGGCGCCGAGCATCGCTCGCTCCGCATCGCTGAGGTCGCGGGCCCAGGCCGGGCCTGCGAACCCGGCGGCGCATTTGGCGCGCTCGGCCGCGATATAGGCTTCCGTTTCCTCCGGCTGCCGGCGCATGGCCTCGGCGAAGCCGAACCAAGCCGCCCGCTCCACCACCGCGAGGCGGGCGCGCAGGCGGATCATCACCGCCCGGTCCGGGCTGACGTCGTTACTCATGGGGCTCCGCTCCTGGGGGATTCGCGCCCGGCCGGCTCAGCGCCGCGGCTCGCAGCGGGTCTTCACGTAGGTGTCCGGATTGTTGCCGTGGCCGGCATTGGCCGCCAGGACCGGCCCCTGCATCATGCATTCCTGAAGCGTGTGAGCAGGCCCCGTGATCACGTCGAGGGCCGTCTCGCGGGAGCAGTCGGGGGCCTGGATTGTCGAGGCGCAGACCAGGGCAACGATGAGGACTGGGTTCATGAGACCGGAATCTAGATGCGCGGAGCAGGGCGGCAAGGGCGGCCTGCAGGAAAATGCAGCGCTCTGTGGTCGATGGAGCGGCTGCGCGCGCGTCCGCAAAGCCGTAGGCGCAGAGCATTGTAGGACAGCTGTCCTTTGCTTAAAGACCTAGGCTAAACATCCTAGGTCTTTATATCTACTGGGCGAGGTTCGTGCCTGTGGACGCGCCGCCCTCGTGCTCCGCACCCTGGGCCTATCCGTGCTAGGATCGGTCTCGTCGCGGGCGCGATACGGACAGCGGAGCGGGAATGACGGTGGGGATCGAGATGGGTCTGAGCATGGGGCCGGGCGAAGAGCCCGCCCGGCTCGATCTCGAGGAACTCTTGGCCACCCGACTCCTGGTCCAGGGCAATTCCGGCTCCGGCAAGTCGCATCTCCTGCGCCGCCTGCTCGAGCAGAGCGCGGGCTCGGTCCAGCAGGTGATCATCGATCCCGAGGGCGATTTCGTCACCCTGGCCGAGGCCTACGGCCACGTGGTCGTGGACGGCGCCCATGGGGAGGGCGATCTCCAGGCCATCGCGGCGCGGGTGCGCGCCCATCGGGTCTCCGTGGTCCTCACCCTGGAGAGCCTCGACATGGAGGCGCAGATGCGCGCCGCCGCCGCCTTCCTCGGTGGCCTGTTCGAGGCCGAGCGCAGCCATTGGCACCCCGTCCTCGTCGTCGTCGACGAGGCGCAGATCTTCGCGCCCGCTGCCGCCGGCGACGTCTCCGACGAGGCGCGCAAGGCCTCTCTCGGGGCTATGACCAACCTGATGTGCCGTGGCCGCAAGCGCGGGCTCGCCGGCATCATCGCCACGCAGCGCCTCGCCAAGCTCGCCAAGAACGTGGCGGCCGAGGCCACCAACTTCCTGATGGGCCGCACCTTCCTCGACATCGACATGGCGCGCGCCGCCGACCTGCTGGGCCTCGACCGCCGCGGCGCCGAGCGGTTCCGCGATCTGTCTCGCGGCGAGTTCGTGGCCCTCGGCCCGGCGTTGAGCCGCCGGCCGTTGGCCCTGCGCATCGGTCCGGTCTCCACCTCGGCGCGCTCGGGTTCGCCCAAGCTCGTGCCGCTTCCCGCTCCCGCCGACGCGGATCTGCGCGCCCTCATTCTCACCCGCTCGGCCGAGGATGGCCCGGCCTCCTGGGCTCCGGCACCGCGCACTCCGCCGACGCCCCGTGCGAGCCCCGCCGACCTCCTGCGCGAACTCAGCGCCTACCGGCCCGAGCCCGTCGAGGCGCCCGAGCCCTTGAGCGAAGAGGAGCTGCGCGCCGGCCTCGACGAGGTGCTGCGCGGCATCGCCGCCGACCCCGATGCCGGGCGCCAGCCCGTGGCCGTGATCTACCAGGACTTCCTCGTGCGCTGCCGCATGCGCGGGCTAGACGGCGAATCCCTCACCCTCGCCGCCTTCCGCCGCCGCCTCGGCGTGGCGCGGGCCGGGTTCGACGGTGAGGCCTCCCCGGCCGACGGGGACGGGCGCTGGGACGAGGCGCAGGCCGCCGCCGCCAACCTGCCCGACGAGGTCCAGGGCCTGTTCCTGCTCCTCGCCCGCGCGGCCCTGGCCGGAGAGCCCTGCCCCGGCGACGAGGCCTTGGCGCGGGCCATCGGCAGCCGCTCGCCGGGGCGCGCCCGGCGGCTCCTCGCCTATGTGGAGACGCGGGGCACCATCGTCTGCCGCACGGATTTTCGCGGGCTGCGCGTCATCGCCCTGCCCGTCCTCGGCTGCGAGACCGGGCCGGGCGACCCCAAGGCATCCCTGCCGGGAAGCGCCGTGCCGGAGATGCCGGGGCTGTTCGCTGCCGAATAGGCCGCGCCGTCGTCACACCCGCGCGCGTCCGATCCTCGTCATGCCGAGGAGGTGATAGATCAGGATGGCGCCGAATGTGGCGGTGCCGATGCCGCCGAAGGCGAAGGACCCGAATTTCAGGGTGAGGTCGCCCGCGCCCAGCACCACGGCGACGCCCACGGTGAGGAGGTTGCGGGCATTGGCGAAGTCCACCCGGTTCTCCACCCAGATCCGCCCGGCGGTGGCCGCGATCAGGCCGAACACCACCACCGAGAGACCGCCGATCACCGGCACCGGCAGGGTCAGGATCAGCGCCCCGAATTTCGGGCAGAGGCCGAACAGGATCGCGGTGAAGCCGGCCACTACGAAGACCAGGGTCGAGTAGATCCGGGTCATGGCCATGACGCCCATATTCTCCGCATAGGTCGTCACCCCCGTGCCGCCGAGCCCGCCCGACAGCATGGTGGCGAGGCCGTCGCCGAGGAAGGCGCGGGCGATGTAGGGGTCGAGGTTGCGGCTCGTCATCGCGCCGATGGCTTTGATATGGCCGAGATTCTCGGCGATCAGCACCACGAAGACCGGGGCGATGAGGGCGATCGCCTTGGGGTCGAAGACCGGCGCCACGAAGCCCGGCACGCCGATCCAGGGGGCGGCCATGACGGCGGAGAAGTCGATGGGCTTGGCGAGACCGAACCCGTTGGCGAGGAGGAGATAGAGCAGGTAGGCGAGGGCCGCCCCGATCAGGATCGGCAGTCGCCGGGCGAGGCCGGGCGCGTAGATGGTGATGACGCTGACGATGACCACCGTCAGAAGGCCGAACCAGGTGTCGAAGGCGGAGGCCGAGATGATCCGCGTCGCGATCGGCGCGAGGTTGAGGCCGATGGCGGCCACCACCGCGCCGGTCACCACCGGGGGCATCACCCGCTCCACCCAGGCATAGCCGACGAGCCCGATGACGGCGCCCACGAGGCCGTAGAGCAGGCCCGCCGCGACGATGCCGCCGAGCGCCACGGCGATGTTGGGGTTCGGCCCCGCCCCGGCATAGCCCGTGGCCGCGATCACCACCCCGACGAAGGCCGCCGACGAGCCGAGATAGCTCGGCACCCGGCCGCCCGTGGCGAGGAAGAAGATCAGCGTACCGATGCCGGAGAAGAAGATCGCCAGGTTGGGGTCGAACCCCATCAGGATCGGCATCAGCGCGGTGGCGCCGAACATCGCCACCACGTGCTGGAAGCCGAGGAGCAGGGTCTGGCCCGCGGGCAGCCGCTCGTCGGGCATGACGTCCGTGGCCTCCGACGTCGCATCCCTGGCGCGCCAGACGGGGAAATAGGATTCGGCTGCCATGATCGCGTCGTCTCCGGACCGGTGTGGGCGTGTGATGCGGATCGCGTGATGCAAGGAGCGTGGCAGCCGCACCCCATGGAGCGGCGGTGCGACGCTTCGGGACGATGTCCTAATCCGACCCGGTCGCGGCCTCCTCCGACCGCCCCGCCAAGGCGAAGGCGATGGGCAGCCAGAGGAAGAAGAAATGCATGTTCACGAACGAGAACGGGTTGGGAAGGTCCGATCCCATGTAGCCGAAGCTGAAGATCAGCGCGGCGGCGCAGAACGTCGAGAGCCCTCCGTCGACGGTCGCGAGGTGACGGCAATAGACGAAGGTCGTGGCCAGGGCGGCCACCAAGGCCGGGACGCCGAAATACATCGCCGTGCCGAAGAGGCCGTTATGGGCGTGGTTGAAGAGCGAATCGGCAAAGCGGAAGACGGGCGTGAAACCGAGCAGGGGCCTCTGCGAGATATGCTCGAACACCCAGGTCCAGATCTGCTGGCGGCTGGAGGGACGGCAGAAATTTGACTGGTCGACGCAGAGCATCGCTCTCAGCCAGGGCTCGATCACGATCAGCGCCGTGGTCAGGCTCCAGGCCAGGAGGACCACCGCGAAGAGGCGCCAACCGTCCGGACGCCACGGCAGCCGCGTTGCCGCCAGGGCGACGACCGTCGCGAGGATGGGACCGCGGCTCTGGGTCATGGCCACGGCCACGACGATCGGCAGCGCGGCCAGGGCGACGAGGGGGATCGTCGCGGGCGTGGCCGGGCGTGACCGGTCGCCGAGGAGGGCGACGATACCGATCAGGGCGATGCAGAGGCCGCCGGCTCCCGGGATGGAGTTGGACGGCCGGCCCAGCGGCACGAGCCTGTCCGCCAAGGAGAGCCCCCCGCCGAAATGCAGGACGAGCGTCAGGAGGGCGCTGAGGCTGGCCACGGCAAAGAGCGCGCCCAGGATGAAGCGGAGGCCGCAACAGGCGAGCAGGCGCCGTCCCGCCAGGAGGGCGACGGCCAGGAGCGCGAAATTCGCCACCGCATCGCTCGCCGGCCCCAGGGGAATGCCATTGACGAGAAGGCCGAGCACCGTCCAGGCGGCGAAGCCCGCGAGCGCGGCGAGCCCCCATTCCAGGGGGCGCGGCAGGCGTTCGCGCAGGAGGGTCGGATCGCTCACGGCGATGGTGACGAGCCCCGCGATCATCAGCTTGGCCGAGAGGTTCTTGGCGATGAAATAGGCGGAGACCAGCAGCAGGAGGTAGCCGGCCACGCAGAGGGCGTTCCGCACCGCGAGGTCGCGTGCCGAGCTGTCCGGGGTCATCATGTGTCAGGCCCCGGCATGGAGTCTCGGTGCGGGTTCCACGGCGCGGAGGATGGCTTCCGCCGTGGCCGCGGGATCGATCGCGAAGGATTGCCGGGCGCCCTCCGGGCCGCCCAGGACCGGCACGTAGCCGGCCCCGCCCTCACTCGCCCAGTGAAGCACGGTGCTCTTGCGGGAGGTCGAGGCCATCAGCTCGACGACGGTGGCGCCGGGCTTGCAGAAGATCGTGTTGGCCAGGGCGGCGCCGTGCACGGCGGCCACGACGTCGGCACCCGCTATCGCCGCCATCTGCTCGGCATGGTTGCCCCATCCCGGCTCGAAGATGTGGAAGCCCGCGCGTTCCAGCCGCTCGACCAGCGCGTCCTCGCCCTCCACGACCCGCAGGCGCTGGTTGCGGCGCCGAAGATAGAGCTTCGAGGCCGGCGGCGTGACCGGATGCCCCCGATAGGCCGCACGGAAGATGGCCCGTGCCGTATCCAGCGCCTGGGGTACGCCGAAGATCCGTTCGATATTGGGGCAATGGCTCCGGGCATAGACATAGCGCTCCGTGACCACATGGTCCGTCGCCTTGAGCACGAGTTGCCGGATCGGGTAGCCGAGCGCCTTCAGCCCGGCGAGAAAGGCGGTCACCAGGGGCGGGTGCGAGGCGGTGACGAACACCGTCTCCTCCCGCTTGTCGATGGCACCGACGCGCACGGCCTCACAGATCGGCATCAGCACGTCGGTGAGGAGATGGCCGAAATGGAAGACGGGCGGGATCGCGAGGCAGCGCTCCGTCAGGACGATCTTGCGCAGGCCGATCGGTGCGGGGTGGCAGAAGGCCCAGCGCGCCTGGCCCCGCTGGCCGAGGGAGATCTGGCGGCCCGTGTCGTAATCGGCGGGGATCACGGTGTGGCCGGGAATCAGGACGCCGCCGATCCCGGCGATCATCGTGCGGGTGGTGTCCCCCGTGCAGGCCGTCTCCAGCCGGTTCATCACATCGGCGTTGTGGCGCATCACGATGGCCCGCGCCGCGTCGTAGCCGGGCGCGCAGAGGCGATGTGTCCGGGTCTCGTCGCCGATCACCCGCGCGCGGTCGGCCGGCCAGGCGAAATCCGGGAAGTAACCCGTGCTCCGCCGCAGGGCGGGATGCCAGCCCAGCAGGGCAGTGCTGAAGGCCGACGCATAGGGTTTCAGATCGAACAGGCGTTCGAGGAAGGTATGGTGCCGAGCCAAGCAGGTCCCCCACGAAATCGCACGCTCGACCCTACGGCACCATTGGTGAAGATCGTTGGAACGACACAACCGAGTCTATGGTCTCGCCCCGCAGCGTAGGGCGGAAAGTGTATTTCGAATGCCCGATGCAAATAGAGAGCTTGGCACGCCCGGTCGAACCCGGTTCTCCGGGCCGATGCCGTGGCGCATGACAAGTCCGACGTCGTTCAATGGCTATGCGGTAAGCAGCCCCGGTGGATAAATCAACATCCTCCCGCACATCGAGCTTGCGCGCTTCGACGGCCTGATGGGCCGCATGGTTCGGATGCGCGGCGTCAGAGCGCCCCCAGCAGGCCGTCCGTCTTGCGGGCGGGCGCGGGTGACGCCGGCGATGACACGGGCAAGGTGTGGTAGCGTCGGCCGGCATAGACGAGGCCCTGTCCGCCGCCGGGCTCCGAGAGATCCACCACCTCGCAGAACAGCACGTCGTGGCTGCCGACGGCGTGGCGCGCGACGATGCGGCAATCGAAGGCGGCGAGCGCCCCCTCCAGCACCGGCGCCCCGGTGGCGAGTTCGCCCCACGCCGCCGCGGCGAAGCGCTCGTCCATGGGGGTGCGACCGCCGAACGCACCCGCGATACCGGCCTGCTCGCCCGACAGGGTGTTCACGCACAGGACCGCGTTGGCGCTCACCGCCGCGTAGGCCGAGGAGGTGCGGTTGATGCAGACCAGGAGGGTCGGCGGCGCGTCGCTGACGCTGCAGACGGAGGAGGCGGTGAAGCCCGCCCGTCCTCCGGGGCCATCGCTGGTGACGAGATGGACCGAGCTGGCCAGATGCGACATCGCCTCGCGGAAGGCGCCGGGTTCGACCGTGGGCATCGTCGTGTCGCTCATGGCCGGGGGCTTTCCTCTCAGCGGGTTCAGCAAAAGTGGTCACCGGTTTTGCGCCTCAAAACCTGCGACACTTCAGAGGCCTGAGCGAGGTGACGCGTTGGCTTGCCAATGCGAACCTGCTCAGGGTCGGTCGAGAAAGGCGAGGAGGGCGCGGTTGAACGCCTCCGCCTGCGTCACGCTATGGGCGTGGCCGCCGCCCTTGGCCAGATCCAGCCTGGCGTCGGGCAGGCCCGACGCGAGCCGCTCCGAGCACAGATAGGGCACCAGCACGTCGTCTTCCGCCGCCATCACCAGGGTTTCGTGCGGGATGTCGGCGAGACGATCGCTGAGATCGAAGGCCTCGAGTGCCGCGATCCGCCGAAACGTGTTCTCAGGCCCGGGGAAATGCGCCAGGGCATGGGCCTCGTCCGCCGCCACCCGCCCGGCGTTGAGGGACAGCCAGGGCGCCGGGTAGAGGAAGATGGCCTGCGCGGCCACATAGGCGTCCGGTCCGGCATGGGTCAGCAGCGCCTTGCGGGCGGCAAAGCAGCGCTTCGTTGCCGGATCGGCCCTGTCCCAGCCGTTGACGACCACGAGGCGCCCGACCCGGTCGGGATGGGTGCGCGCGAGTTCGAGGCCGATCAGGCCGCCCAGCGCATGGCCGACGATGTCGGCTCTGGCGATGCCGAGATCGTCCAGCACCCGGAGCGCGTCGCGGGCCATCGCCGCGATGTCGTGGCCCTCCTCCAGGGCATCGGGCGAGCGACCGGTGCCGCGATGGTCGTAGCCGACCACCCGGAAGCGCTCGGCCAGAGCCGGGATCTGCGGCGCGAAATAGCCGCAGGAGCCGCCGAGACCCGGCGAGAGCAGGATGGTGCGCGCTCCGGCCCCGTGGATCTCGTGGTGGATGGCTGCGCTCACGGCTTGCCCACATGCGCGATCGTGGCGATCTCCACCAGGGCGTCGGGCTTCACCAAGCCGCACTGGATGCAGTAGCGCGCCGGCTTCTCGCCGGGGAAGTAGCTGGCATAGACCGCGTTGATCGCGGCGTAATCGGCCCAGTCCTTCAGGAAGATGTGGTTGAAGGTGACGTCGTCCATGGTACCGCCCGCCGCCGTGACGACGCCCTTGATCGTCTCCAGCACGTGGCGGGTCTGGGCGCCGGCATCGCCCACATGGACGACGTTGGCGTCGGCATCCAGCGGCAGGGTGCCGGAGACGTAGAGCACGCCGTCGGCGAGGGTGCCCGGCACGTAGGGGGCCAACGGCTTGCCGGTGCCGGGGGGAATGATCACGGTCTTGGGCATGGTTCGCAGTACTCCCGTTCGATCGTCGAAATGGCCGTCTTCGTTGCCTGTGTTGCCTGTGTCGTCTTGCCCGCCCGTGACCTCATCCTGAGGTGCCGCAGCGTAGCGGAGGCCTCCTTCGAGGCCCGCTGACGCGGGCACCTCAGGATGAGGTCGAGGGCGGGAGGGAGGATGTCACTCCGCCACCACGGCGTCCCGCTCAGCCAGCGCCGCTTTGAAACTCGCCACGTCCGAGACCCAGCCGAAGAAGGTCTCGATATTGGCGAGCGCGGCCGCCTGCAGGCTGTCCGGCCCCGCCTGATGCGTCGCGTCGGCGAGGACGACGCCGAAATATTCGAGGAAGAACCCGTCGCGCAGGGTCGATTCCACGCAGACGTTGGTGGCGATGCCGGTGAAGACCAGGGTGCGGATGCCGGCCGAGCGCAGAAGGCTGTCGAGCTGGGTGTTGTAGAAGCCGCTGTAGCGCGGTTTGGGCAGCACGATGTCGCCGGGCTCGGGCTTCAGCGCATCCACCAGGGCGTAGTCCCAGGTGCCCTTGGCCAGCAGCCGCTCGTTCATGTCGGGGCGGCTGCGCATGGTCTTGAGGGCGTTCGACTTGTGCCAGTTCGGTGAGCCCGGCCCTCCGGCCTCGACATAGTCCGGGTCCCAGCCGTTCTGGAACCAGACGATCCTGATTCCGCGTTTTCGCGCGGCGGCGACGGCCGTCGCGATCTTCTCGATCACCGGGCCGGTCGCCGAGACGTCGAACCCGGCGAGATCGAGGTAGCCGCCCTTCGTGGCATAGGCGTTCTGCATGTCGACGACGATGAGAGCCGTGGCCTCGGCATCGAAGGCGATGGGTTCCGGCCGCGCGGGGAGGGTGATGCCGCCATGGCGCCCGGACCGATCGTGATAGCCGGCGACCATCACGCCACCTTCGCCATCGGCACCGCATCGGCGGTGACATGCGCCCGCGAGCGCATCAGCGGCTGGATGCGGGTGCCGTAGGCGTCGAGGCCTTCGAGGAAATCGTCGAACACCAGGAGCACGCCTTCGGTGCCGGGCACGGTGGCGACTTCGTCGAGCATCCGCGCCACCTCCGCGTAGGAGCCGACGAGGGTGCCCATGTTGATGTTCACCGCCGAGGTCGGGTCGGCCATCTGCCGCACGTTGGTGTCCGAGCCGGATTTGGTGTCGGCCGCCCCCTGGACCCCGAGCCAGGCGATGGCCTCGGCATCGGCCCCCGCCTTGTAATGCTCCCAGGTGGCGCGGGCCTCCTCGTCGGTCTCGGCGGCGATGATCATGAACAGCACGTAGGACGACACGTCCCGGCCCGTCTCGGCCTTGGCGAGTTCCAGTCGCTCCACCGTGGGGGCGAAGGCTTTGGGCGTGTTCACGCCCTTGCCGAAGCAGAAATTGTAGTCGGCATATTTCGCCGTGAACGCCATGCCGGCGGTCGATTGGCCGGCGCAGATGATCTTCATCTCCGCCTGAGGCCGGGGCGAGAGCCGGCAATCGTCCATCTGGAAGAACTCGCCCTTGAGGTCGCAGGACCCCGTCTCCCACAAATCGCGCAGCACCTGGGCGTATTCGGAGAGGTATTCGTAGCGCCGCGAAAAGTACTCGTCGCCGGGCCACAGGCCCATCTGCGAGTATTCCGGCCGCTGCCATCCGGTGACGAGGTTGAGGCCGAAGCGGCCGCCGGAAATGGAATCGATGGTGGAGGCCATCCGCGCGGTGATGGCGGGGGGCATGCACAGGGTGGCCGCGGTGGCGAAGAGCTTGATCCGGCTCGTCACCGCGGCGAGGCCCGCCATCAGCGTGAAGGATTCGAGGTTGTGGTCCCAGAACTCGGTCTTGCCGCCGAAGCCCCGCAGCTTGATCATCGACAGGGCGAAATCGAACCCGTAACCCTCGGCCTTCAGCACCACCTGCTTGTTGAGCTCGAAGCTCGGTCTGTATTGCGGCGCGTTCTCCGAAAGGAGCCAGCCATTGTTGCCGATGGGAATGAAGACGCCGACATTCATGACCGCCTCGCTATTCTGGCGGAGATTGGACGATGGGATCCAATCCCGGTCAAGGTTGCGAACGGAAGAGTGTCCTGTTCGTCCCGTTCGATGATGAACGGTAGCTGTTTGGACCATATGGTCAAACTCGAAATCGACCTTTTCGGCCGTCTGCTCAAACTCTCTTCGATCTGCCCGGCGGGAAGGCGGTTTCTGCTGAAACGGCGGGCGGGCCCGAGCGGGTTCGCGTCGGCGGCCCGGTTCATCCCCCCGCCGTGACACGTTCTCGTGAGGTCTCACTCGCGGACATTGCCTTCGCGGAGGGCGCGGTCAGTTTTCTGGAGGTATTCAAAACGACCACGGAGAGGAAACCCCATGCGGTACCCGATGCTCGGTGCTCTCGTCGCGATGCTGCTTCCGATGGCGGCCCATGCCGAAGGCGATGCGGCCGCCGGCGAGAAGGCGTTCGCGCCCTGCAAGGCCTGCCATGCCTTCGGCAAGAACGGTGTCGGCCCGGATCTGACCGGGGTCGTCGGGCGCAAGGCGGCCTCCCTCGACGGGTATTCCTATTCGGCCCCGCTCAAGGCGTCGGGCCTCACCTGGGACGAGGCGAACCTGCACGAATGGCTGAAGAACCCGAAGGCCAAGGTGCCGGGGACGAAGATGGTGTTCGCCGGCTATCCCGACGACAAGAAGATCGACGACGTGATCGCGTATCTCGCCTCGAAAAAGTAGGTTTTTCGGGGATCTCGCCGCCGATGGGGCCCGCTTCCCGAGCGGGTCCCGGGACGCGAAACCTGCCGAGTGCCTATCGCAGGCCGAGCCCGGTGAGGATCAGGGCCTGCGTACTCGCCACGGTGCTCTCGAAGAAGTCGGATTCGTCGAGGCTCCGGCCCGTGACCGCATCCACCTGGACCGCGAAATCGGCGTAGTGCTGGGTGATCGCCCAGATCGAGAAGATCAGGTGGTGGGGGTCGTGGGCACCGATGCGGCCCTGGTCGATCCATCCGCGCAGGATCGCCGCCTTGCTCTCCACCAGCCCGCGTAGGGGGCCTTCGAGTTCGGCCCGCAGGAGCGGCGCGCCCTGGACGATCTCCAGGCAGAACAGCCGCGAGGCCTGCGGCGCGTCCCGCGACAGGGTGAGCTTGGCGCGGATATAGGCCCGGATCGCCTCGGCCGGATCGCTGTCGGCGTCGAGTTCCTGCAGCGGGTCGAGCCAGACGTCGAGGACGCGGCGAAGCACCGCCAGATACAGGTCCTCCTTCGAGGGGAAGTAATAGAGCAGGTTGGCCTTCGACAGCCCGGCCCGCTCGGCGAGCCGGTCCAGGCTCGCTCCGTGCAGGCCGAGCCCCGAAAAGATCTCGAGCCCCGCATCGAGGATCGCCTCGTGCCGCGCCTCGCCGTCCTTGCGGCGACGGCGGGCGGGGGGCTTGTCTGCGATCACCGGCACCTGGTCGTCTCCTGGTGCCCCGACCGAGGCGATACCGTCACGATGCATGTCGATCTCGAAAGCGCTTGTTCGTCCGGTATCGTCACACTCAAGGAGTGCAGGACAGGTCGGCTGAAACCGCCCGACACGTCCGTGTCCACTCGCCCACGAGGCTGCAGTCGCTCAGGGTCATCGTCTCGGCGCCTGTGCCGAAGGAATAGGTACACCTTTCGAGTGGTTTGCTGCCGACCCACCCGTCACCGGGAAAACCCAGAAGCTCGATTTCGGTCTGCGAGCCGCGATACTGGCCTTCACTCTGAAATGATTCCTTGTGGGCATGAGAAAAGATGCTTGTCCCAAGTCGACCGTTTTTCCCGAAGCACAGTGTTTTGCTGCCTGGACTTTCACCGCCATCCAGATTCCGAGGCTTCATATCTTTCGTCCAGCAGCCTCCCAAGTCCCAGGCTGCTTTCGTCTTCTTCGCGGCTGCAGGTTGAGCAAGCACTGTGATCAGTGCCAATGCATGGGCGAAAAGAAAGAATCTCTTCCAGTCGCACATGGTCATGCCCCCGCCGGGTGATGGTCGATCCAGTGCCGGGCGATGTCGATCCGTCGTGCCACCCAGACGTCCTCATGGGCGGCGATATGGTCGAGGAAGCGGGCCAGCGCCCCGATCCGGCCCGGCCGTCCGACGAGGCGGCAATGCAGCCCCACCGACATCATCTTCGGCGCGCTCTCGCCCTCCGCGTAGAGCGCATCGAACGTGTCGCGCAGGTAGGTGAAGAAGTGGTCGCCGGTGTTGAACCCCTGCAGCGCGACGCAGCGCATGTCGTTGGCGTCGAGCGTGTAGGGCACCACGAGGCCCCGCCCGCTCGGTTCCTCGATCCAGTAGGGCAGGTCGTCGGCGTAGGAATCGGCGAGCCAGGTGAAGCCGGCCTCCACCCCGAGATCGAGGGTGTGGACCGAGGAGCGGCCCGTGTACCAGCCCAGCGGCCGCTCGCCGGTGATCTCCGTGTGGATGCGGATCGCCTCGTCCATATGCGCCTTCTCCTCCTCGCGGGTGAAGTCGCGGTAGTCGATCCATTTCAGGCCGTGGCAGGCGATCTCCCAATCGGCCTCCTTCATGGCCGCGGCGATGTCGGGGTGACGGGCCAGCGCCGTGGCGACACTGAACACGGTGACGGGAACGTTCCGCGCCTGGAGCAGCCGCCAGATCCGCCAGAAGCCCGCACGCGAGCCGTATTCGAACATCGATTCCATGTTCATGTGCCGCTGGCCCGGCCACGCCTGGGCGCCGACGATCTCCGACAGGAACGCCTCCGAGGCAGCGTCGCCATGCAGGATGCAGTTCTCGCCGCCCTCCTCGTAGTTGAGCACGATCTGCACCGCGATCCGCGCGCCGTTCGGCCAGCGCGGATGGGGCGGGTTGCGGCCGTAGCCGACGAGGTCGCGGGGATAGGTCACGGGGCCTGCCGTTCGGATGGACATATGGACGTTCGACGCACAGTCCTGCCACGACCTGTCCCCTCGATCCAGATCGCGCCTGCTCCATCGATTGTAGAAACGTAGTCCATGAGCTACATTCCTGAATCATGGACATGCGCCGCACCGACGTGTTCGACGGCTGGCTGAGGGGCCTTCGCGACACCCGCGTAACGGCACGGATCGCGCTGCGCCTCGACCGTCTCGCCCATGGCAATCCTGGCGATGTAAAGCCCGTCGGAGAGGGCGTGAGCGAACTGAGAATTGAATATGGGCTCGGCTACCGGATCTATTTCGTTCGTCGGGGCGAGGCTCTCGTCATTCTCCTGTGCGGCGGTGACAAAGGAAGCCAGGATCGCGACATCGCTCGGGCCAAGGCGATCGCGCGGACCGTGTGAGGTGAGACTCCTAAAGCGAGAACTCCGCAAGGAATGAGCGATGACCAAGACCCAGCCCTATGATTCCGCCGATTATCTCGACACCGATGAAGCGGTGGCCGAGTATCTGGCCGCTGCGTTCGAGGAGGGAGACGCCGCTCTCCTGCGACATGCGCTCGGCGTCGCCGCGCGCGCTCATGGCATGACCCAGATCGCCAGAGAGACGGGTCTCTCCCGCGAGAGCCTGTACCGAGCCCTGTCCGACGAGGGCAATCCGAGCCTCGATACGACCATGCGCGTCCTGAAAGCCCTCAACCTGCGCTTGACGACGACGGTGGTCCCGGCTCCCTAGGAACGGCCTGCGCATGGTCCTTGCCTGCGCGTCACCGCACCCCGCGACCAACACCCGAGGTTTCCCGTGCTCCTGACCCCGCGCGAAAAGGACAAGCTCCTCGTCGCCATGGCCGCCCAGGTCGCCCGCAACCGGCTCGCCCGCGGCGTCAAGCTGAACTATCCCGAAGCGATCGCGCTCATCACCGATGCGGTGGTGGAGGGCGCGCGGGACGGCCGCTCGGTCTCCGAACTAATGCAGGCGGGCGCCCATGTGCTGACCGCCGATCAGGTGATGGAGGGCATCGCCGAGATGATCCACGACATCCAGGTGGAGGCGACGTTCCCCGACGGGACCAAGCTCGTCACCGTCCACCATCCGATCCGCGGCGCGCCCTCATCGGATGTGCCCGGCACGGTGACGACGCTTCCCGGCGAGATCGTCTTCAATGACGGCGCTCCCCGCACCCTGCTCACCGTGGCCAATGTCGGCGATCGGCCGATCCAAGTCGGCTCGCACTACCATTTCTACGAGGTGAATCCGGGCCTGACTTTCGAGCGCGAGAAGGCGAGGGGCCAGCGCCTCGACATCGCGCCGGGCACGGCGGTGCGGTTCGAGCCGGGCGCCACGCGGGAGGTCTCGCTGGTGCCGCTGCTCGGCGCGCGGACGGTCTACGGGTTCCGCGGCGGCGTGATGGGGTCCCTATGACCGACGAGACGTCCCGTCTGCGCGACGGCATCCTCCTCGTCACCCGTTCCGCCGAGTTCGCCGCACGGCGTCACGTGGGACAGACCCGGAAGGGCGCGGCGCGCGAGCCTTACGTGAACCACCTCGCCGAGGTGGCCTCGCTCCTGGCCGCGACCGCCGAGGAGCCCGACGCGCATCTCGTGGCTGCGGGCTGGCTCCACGACACGGTGGAGGATACCGGGACGAGCGGCGAGGAGATCGAGCAATTATTCGGTCGGCGCGTCGCCGAACTCGTGGCCGAGGTCACCGACGACAAGTCGCTGCCCAAGGCCGAGCGCAAGCGTCTCCAGGTCGAGCACGCGCCGCACAAGTCGTCCGGCGCCCGCGCCCTCAAGATCGCGGACAAGATCAGCAACCTGCATTCCCTCGTGGCGAGCCCTCCGGACGATTGGAGCGCGGAGCGCGTGGCGAACTACATCGATTGGGCGAAAGAGGTCGTCGCCGGCTGTCGCGGCGTCAACGCGGCGCTGGATGCGCTTTTCGACCGCGCCGTCGCAGAGGCACGAGAGGCCGCCTGATGTCCAACACACCCCGCCCCGCGAGCCTGCCCCGCTCTGCCTATGCCGACATGTTCGGCCCCACCACCGGCGATAAAATCCGCCTCGCCGACACCTCCCTCGTCATCGAGGTGGAGCGCGACCACACCACCTATGGCGAGGAGGTGAAGTTCGGCGGCGGCAAGGTCATCCGCGACGGTATGGGGCAGTCGCAGGTGACGAATGCCGATGGCGCGGTGGACACCGTCATCACCAACGCCGTGGTCCTCGACCATTGGGGCGTGGTGAAATGCGATGTCGGCATCGTGAAGGGGCGGATCTTCAAGCTCGGCAAGGCCGGCAACCCGGACATCCAGCCGGGCGTCGACATCATCGTCGGCCCCGGCACCGAAGTGATCGCCGGCGAAGGCAAGATCCTCACGGCCGGCGGGTTCGACAGCCACATCCACTACATCTGCCCGCAGCAGATCGAGGAGGCTCTGTGCTCGGGCGTCACCACCATGCTCGGCGGCGGCACCGGCCCGGCGCACGGCACTTTCGCCACCACCTGCACCCCCGGCCCCTGGCATCTCGCCCGGATGATCGAGGCAGCGGACAGTTTCCCGATGAACCTCGCCTTCGCCGGCAAGGGCAACGCCTCGCGGCCCGAGAGCCTCATCGAGATGGTCCGCGCCGGGGCCTGCGCCCTGAAGCTCCACGAGGATTGGGGCACGACGCCCCAGGCCATCGACACCTGCCTCACGGTGGCCGACCTGCATGACGTGCAGGTGATGATCCATTCCGACACGCTCAACGAATCCGGCTTCGTCGAGGACACGATCCGCGCCTTCGCGGGGCGGACCATCCATGCCTTCCACACCGAAGGAGCGGGGGGCGGACACGCGCCGGACATCATGAAGGTGGCGGGGCTGATGAACGTGCTCCCGTCCTCCACCAACCCGACGCGCCCGTATACGAAAAACACCATCGACGAGCATCTCGACATGCTCATGGTCTGCCACCACCTCGATCCGGCGATTCCCGAGGATCTCGCTTTCGCCGAAAGCCGCATCCGCAAGGAGACCATCGCGGCCGAGGACATCCTGCACGATATCGGCGCGCTCTCGATGATGTCGTCGGACAGCCAGGCCATGGGCCGGGTCGGCGAGGTCGTCATCCGGACCTGGCAGACGGCGGACAAGATGAAGCGCCAGCGCGGGAGCCTGCCGGGCGACACCTCCGGCAACGACAACCTGCGCGCCCGCCGCTACATCGCGAAATACACGATCAATCCGGCCATCGCGCACGGCGTCTCGGCCCATGTCGGTTCGGTGGAGGCCGGCAAGCTTGCCGATCTCGTGCTGTGGACGCCGGCCTTCTTCGGGGTGAAGCCGGACCTCGTGATCAAGGGCGGCATGATCGCCACCGCTCCCATGGGCGACCCCAATGCCTCGATCCCGACGCCCCAGCCGGTGCATTACCGCCCGATGTTCGGGGCGATCGGGCGGTCGCCGTTCTCCACAGCGCTCACCTTCGTCTCGAAGGCCGCCATCGAGGACGGGCTCGGCGAGAGGCTCGGGGTGCAGAAGCGGCTCGTCGCCGTGGAGAACGTGCGCGGCGGCATCTCGAAGAAGAGCATGATCCTCAACGACGCCACGCCGACCATCGAGATCGACGCGGAGACCTACGACGTGCGCGCCGATGGTGAGCTCCTGGTCTGCGAGCCGGCCGAGGTGCTGCCGATGGCGCAGCGGTATTTCCTGTTTTGAGCTCTTCCCTGATCCGCGCCACGAAAGTGATCCGCCGAGACGCGCTCTCCGGCGAGATCGTCGACCGCATCGTCCTCGACCATGGCGACCGGCATCGCCGCCGCATGGCGATGCGCGGGGTCGGCGGCCTGTCATTCCTGCTCGACCTGCCCGAGCCGACGGTCCTCGACGACGGCGACGCCCTGGTGCTGCAGGATGGCCGCCTGGTCTGGGTCGAGGCCGCGCCCGAGCGCCTGCTCGAGATCCGCGCCGCGGACGATCTCGCCCTCAAGCGCCTGATCTGGCATATCGGCAACCGGCACATCCCGGCCGAGATCGGCACGGACGCGGTCCATATCGCCTACGACCATGTGCTGGCCGAGATGGTGCGGGGCTTAGGGGGGACGGCCGAGCCGGTGGAGCGTCCGTTCCGGCCCGAGGGCGGCGCCTATGCCGGCGAGGCCGCCGGGCACCACCACGGCCATGGCGATGCCCACGATCATGGGCACGACCACCCTCATCCGCACAGCCACGGCACGGTGTCCGGTTGAGCCTCGTCCTATGCCCCCATCCTCTGCCGGTTCGGGCTTCCAGGGAAGGGCGCCCGGCGCGATGAGGGGCGAATCCCCGATGATCGACACCGTCCGGCTCATGGCCTGGCTCTCGCCGGGCTATCCCGTCGGGGCCTATGCCTACTCGCATGGGCTCGAATGGGCGGTGGAATGCGGCGATGTCGGGGGCGAGGCTTCGCTGCTGGCATGGCTCGGCGACGTGCTCGAACGGGGCGCGGTGCGCACCGACCTGATTCTTCTGGCCCATGCCCATGCCGCCGCCGAGGCGGGGGACATTCCGGCGCTGGCGGAGGTCAACGACCTCGCCGTCGCCCTGGCGCCCACGCGCGAACTCCATCTCGAGACGACCCAGCAGGGTCGCAGCTTCCTCGACGCCACCCGCGTCGCCTGGGGAAGCGCGGATCTCGACCGGTTGAGCGAGGCATTGCCCGGCGAGGTGGCCTACCCGGTGGCGGTGGGGCTCTCGGCCGGCACCCACCGTATGGCGCTCGCCCCGGTGCTCGCCGGGTTCGGCCTCGCCTTCCTGCAGAACCTCGTCTCGGCGGCGCTGCGCTGCGCTCCCATCGGCCAGAGCGCCGGCACGCGGGTGATCGCGTCCCTCACCCCCCGGGTGGCGGCTTTGGCCGCGGCCATCCCGCCCCTGAGCCTCGAGGAGATCGGCACCGCGACCCTGCGCCTCGATCTCGGCTCGGCCCGGCACGAGACTCAGTATTCTCGGATTTTCCGCTCGTGAAAGACCCCGTCATGACCTCACTGAACGGCCCCTCACCGAACGGCCCCCTGCGCGTCGGCATCGGCGGCCCCGTCGGCTCCGGCAAGACCGCCCTGATGGAGCAGCTCTGCAAGCGCTTCCGCGATCGCTTCGAGATCTGCGCCATCACCAACGACATCTACACCAAGGAGGATGCCCGCATCCTCACCGTGGCGGGCGCCTTGCCCGAAGAGCGGATCATGGGTGTCGAGACCGGCGGCTGCCCGCATACGGCGATCCGCGAGGACGCCTCGATCAACCTCGCGGCGGTGGCCGAGATGCGCCGTCGCTTCCCGAAGCTCGACCTGATCCTGATCGAATCCGGCGGCGACAACCTCGCCGCGACCTTCTCGCCGGAGCTTGCCGACCTCACCCTCTACGTCATCGACGTCGCCGGCGGCGAGAAGATCCCGCGTAAAGGCGGCCCTGGCATCACCCGGTCCGATCTCCTCATCGTCAACAAGACCGACCTCGCCCCCATGGTCGGCGCCGATCTCGGGGTGATGGAAGCCGATACCCGGCGCATGCGGGGCGCGCGGCCCTACGTGTTCTCGTCCCTGCGCGAGGGACACGGCGCCGACACGGTGGCCCGCTTCATCGTCGAGGCCGGCGGGCTGGGATAGTTCCGGGGGCCATCCCACCCACCACCTCATCCTGGAGCGGCGCAGCGCAGCGGAGCCCTCGAAGGCGGCGTCCAGGGATCGCCAGTCAGGCTGGAGCCCTCCTGAGAGGCCGCTTCGCGGCATCTCAGGATGAGGAATTCGGGTAGGAGGGTGGTCAGGACCCGAGCCATGACGCCAAGGTCAACCACTGTGATGACACCACTGCCTTCCCGCGAGGGTTCCGTGCGGGAAGTCTTTCTCGCCTTCCTCAAGCTCGGCCTCACCGCCTTCGGTGGCCCGATCGCCCATCTCGGCTACTTCCGCGCCGAGTTCGTGCATCGCCGCCGCTGGCTCGACGAGGCGGCCTATGCCGACCTCGTGGCCCTGTGCCAGTTCCTGCCCGGCCCGGCCTCGAGCCAGGTCGGGTTCTCCCTCGGGGTGATGCGGGGCAGGGGGCTCGCCGGCGGGCTCGCGGCCTGGGCCGCCTTCACCCTGCCCTCGGCGCTCCTCCTCGTGGCCTTCGCCTATGGGGCGGACGCCCTCGGCGGCCCGGTCGGATCGGGCATCGTCCACGGGCTGAAGCTCGTCGCCGTGGCGGTGGTGGCGCAGGCGGTCTGGGGCATGGGCCGCACCCTCGCGCCCGATGCCACCCGCGCGGCCATCGCCTTTGCCGCCCTCGCCCTGACCACGGTGCTGGCCGGATCGACCGGTCAGGTCGCCGGCATCGGTCTCGGAGCCGTAGCCGGGCTCGCGGTCTGCCGCCGGGCATCCGGAGCGGCGTGCGGGCATCTCGGCATCCCGGTCTCGCGCCGGGCCGGCGCGGTGGCCCTCCTCCTGTTCGGCCTGTTCCTCGCGGTCCCGCCGTTCCTGGCCAGATCCCTGTCCTCGCAGGGGCTCGCCCTGTTCGATGCGTTCTACCGCTCCGGCGCCCTCGTCTTCGGCGGTGGCCACGTGATGCTGCCGCTCCTGCGAACGGCCCTGGTGGAAACCGGCTGGATCGGCCCGGATGCGTTCCTCGCCGGCTACGGCGCGGCGCAGGCGGTGCCGGGGCCGCTCTTCACCTTCGCGGCCTATCTCGGCGCGGCCCTCGGACCGCAGCCGAACGGTCTGGCCGGGGCCGCCATCGCCCTGGTCGCGGTGTTCCTGCCGGGATTGCTCCTGGTCTACGGAGCATTGCCCTTCTGGGATGCCGTCCGCGAAAGACCCCTGGCGCAGGCGGCCATGCGCGGCGCCAACGCGGCGGTGGTGGGGATTCTCGCCGCCGCGCTCTACGATCCGCTCTGGACCGGCGCCGTCCTCGGCCCTCGCGATTTCGCCGTGGCGGCCGGTGCGTTCCTGCTCCTGACGATCGCGGCGGCCCCGCCCTGGATCGTGGTCGTGCTCACGGCCGTCGCGGGGGCGGGCCTGGCGGTGGTGGGGGGCTGACGCTCGAGCATCATCGATTCGACGTCGCCGGAGCGAATCGGGAAGCGATCACCCGTCGCAATTCGCCGAGAGCAGCGCGAGTGTGCGTTGGAAACCCTGGTACTGCGCCATGCTGGATGGGTGCCGGATCTCGGCGGCGTCGGGCATGATGCCGGAAAAGCCCGCCCCCGGATCGGCGACGAACGGGCGCGGGCCGACATGCGCGCCCATCCGGTTGGTGACGTCGACCTCGCCGCAGATGGCGCCCGCCTTGCCCCGGCGCAGCCGGCCGTAGCGCGCCTCGGCCGGGCTCTTGAGCCCACTGCCGACCAGCACCATCACCGACGCCGATATCTCCGCCCCGATCGTGGCATCGGACCCGTCGATGACGGTCTGTGCCGTGGCGGGGACGGCGGCGAGTAGGGCGACGGCGAGGACGACGGCGCGCATCAGGAGGCCTTCGCCACCACTTCGATGTCCCGGTCCATCCCGCTTTCCACCTTGAACTCCCGTGTGAAGACCTGGCCGTCGTGGCGCGCGATGAGGACGTAGTCGCCCTCCGCCAGGGTGACCTGCGGGAAGGCGCCGATGGCCTCGCGGATCGTGTCGCCGCCCGGCGTCAGCACGCTGAAGGCGGTGCCGGCGAAGGCCTCGGCGCCGGGTGCGGCCACGAGCTTGAGGGTGACGGTGGCGGCCCGATGGTTGAGGGTGGCGTCGGTGACCTTGCCGTTCTCCACCTTGAGGTCGGCGCGCTGGATCGCGTTCGATTCCCCGTAATTCGAGACCACGTGGTAGGTCCCCTCCGGCAGGCGGATCAGCTCGCCCGCCTTCACGCCGCTGCGCACGAGGCGCCCTTCCGAATTGGTGCCGATGGGCACGAAGACCGAGAAGGCGAGGTCGGCGGGGGTGATCTTCATGTCGCCGATGGCACCCGAGAGCTTGAGCGCCCCCGCAGTGATCGTCAGGCGGTCGCTGAGTGCCGCGCCCGCCATGGTGATGCGCTTCGAGGCTGTGGCGAAGCCGTAGGTGACGGTGGCGACATAGGCGCCGGGCGCCAGGGTGAAGCTCGGATCCGCCGCCTCGGAGCGCGCGACGATGTTCGGCCGCACCCCATCGGACCGATCCTCGTAGATGCGCCAGGCGAGGCCGGAGCGCACCGGCTGGTTGCTGCCCGCGAACAGGGCGGTGAGGGTGAGGGGCGCCTCGCCCTCGACGGGGGGAAGCGGCAATTGCGGCCCCGTGATCGAGGGGGAGGGCAGAACCGGGCCGTTGCGACCGCCGAACGGGCCGCGTTCCTGCGCCAGCACCGGCAACGCCGCCATCGACATGGCTCCCGTCACCGCGAGCGCGCGCATTACCGGTCCCATCCGCTGTCTCCTTCACGGGTCCGCCCCGCACGGGTCCACCCTGCACGGGTCCGCCATGCATGGCGGCGATTGCCAAGCTGCGGGCCGCACGGCATGTTTTCGCTTGTCGGCCGTTCCTTTGCCGAATGCGACATCCCGCTTTGGATCCGGACCGTGGCGGCTCCAAGGCCGACGCCTCTTATCGATCGCCGAAGCGGCCCGCCTCACCTCGCACCGGCCGCCCGGCGGTGCCCCCACGTCCCTCATTCGCGCCGAACAGGTTCCATGGACACCATATCCGACATGCCGCGGAACGACACAATCGACCTCCTGCGCGTCCGCCGCTCCGTTCCGCCGGTCAATCTCGACGGGCCGGGTCCGAGCGCCGGAGAGCTCGATGCGATCCTCACCGTCGCCGCGCGCGTGCCCGACCATGGCAAGCTCAGCCCCTGGCGCTTCCTGGTGATCGAGGGTGAGGCCCGCCTGCGCGTGGGCGACACCATCGCGGAGGCCTACGCGGCGGATCATCCCGAGGCCGATGCCAAGCGCCTCGACCTGGAGCGCCACCGCCTCGCCCACGCCCCCCTGGTGGTCGCCGTCGTCTCCAGCGCCGCCCCCCACGTCAAGATCCCGGAATGGGAGCAGGTGCTGTCGGCGGGCGCCGTCTGCATGAACCTCGTCGTCGCGGCCAATGCGGCGGGCTTTTCCACCGCTTGGCTGACCGAGTGGTTCGCCTACGACCGTCGCATCCTCGACGCGCTGGGCCTCGACCCGCGCGAGAAACTGGCCGGCTTCATTCATGTCGGCCGCGCCCGCGAGGTCCCGAGCGACCGCCCGAGACCCGTCCTGTCCGACATCGTCACACGAGTCTGAGCGGCGCCATGCATTACGATTCCGAGAACCGCACCCTGCCGCACAACCCGCTGAAGGCCCTGGTGGCGCCCCGGCCCATCGGCTGGATCAGCGCGATGAACAAGCAGGGCCACGTCAACCTCTCCCCCTATTCCTACTTCAACGCCGTCGCCACCGGCCCCGACATGGTGATGTTCTCGTCCTTCGGCCGCAAGGACGCGATGACCTTCGCGGAGGAGGGCGGGGAGTTCGTCTGCAACTTCGCCACCTACGGGCTGCGCGACGCCATGAACGCCACCTCGGCCCCCCTCGCCCGGGGCGACAGCGAGTTCGTCGCGGCCGGTCTGACGCCGGTGCCCTCGCGCAAGGTGCGTCCGCCACGGGTCGCCGAATCCCCCGCCGCCCTGGAATGCCGGTGGCTCCAGACCGTGCCCCTGACACCTCTAGACGGCAGCAAGGCCAGTCACTTCCTGGTGATCGGCCAGGTCGTGTCGATCTATGTCGACGATGCCTTCGTCAAGGATGGCCGGGTCGATACCGGCGCGATGCACCCGCTCCTGCGCGGTGGCTATTTCGACTATTTCAGCGTCACCGACGAGGCACGGTTCGAGTTGAAGCGCCCTCCCGGAGCGGGTCAGTAGCCTCGTCTCAGCCTCTATCCCGCAAGAGGTGCAAGCTCAGCCATGGACAAGGGCGGCCGGGGAGTGCTCCGTGCCAAAAAGGGAACCAAGGCCGGGGCCGAATGCTTAATGGCCCGAGCCGCCGTGGAGCAGCTCATTTCCGCGAACCGCCTGAGGGGGCGCTCGCAGAGGTCTGCATCGTATGATCGTCAAGTTCACTGTACCGCTCCTCATCGCCGCCGGTCTTGCGACTCCCGCCCTGGCACAAGCGACGAACCGCCCGCCGACCATGCTGATCCATGGCAATTACTGCGGGCCCGGCAACAATGCCCCACTCCCGCCCATCGACGCCCTCGACGCGGCCTGCGCCCGGCACGACGCCTGCACGCCGGATGGCGGGCTGCCGACCAAGGCCTGTAACCTGCGTCTCCAGCGCGAGGCCGCGCTGGTCTCACGCGACGTGCGCCAGTCCGACGATCTCCGCTCGCTCGCCGGCCTGATCTCGGTGACCGCCTCGATGATGCTGGCGGATACGGCACCGCGTTCCACCCCCACCGCGACGGCGACCCCCGTCAGCCACGATGCCGTCTCGCCCGAGGCCCAGCGCGGGCCGGATACTCGGGCCGTGTCGGCGGTCGAGGACGGCGAGGACGCCGAATAGGTCGTATCCGAAGCGCATTCACGCTGAAGCGCTTCATCCCCGGCATCGTCCGCTGAATTCCCTGACGAATCCCGCCTGATCCGGTTCGAGGACGAGTTTCGCCTCGAACCCGTCATCCCGTGCCGCCTCGACCTCACCGGCGAGGTCGCCCCCGGGCAGGCATGACGTATCGATCGCCGTGACCCTCGCCGCCGCGGCGGTGAGGCGAAGCAGGGCGCGGACCTGGGCGAGAGGCGAGCTCAGCCCGCCCTCGCGATTGCGGGCGGTGGGCGCTCCGACTTCGGCCTTCATGGCCGCGGCGTCCCAGGCGATGCCGACGAGGCGTTCCCCCGCATCCGAGAGGGTGTGCAGGGCCAGCGCGCCCCTTGCCGTTTCGATGAAGGCGAGGATCTGCGTCGCCCCATCGGTCAGCCCCTGCATCGCCTCCTCGACGGCGAGGCGCGCGCCGAGGCGCATGACGTCGCGGGCGCCCTCGCAACGGGGCAGGACGATTCCGTGGGGTGCCGCGGCCATCATCGCCGGGAGGTCGCGTTCCAGGTCGTGCGAGCGCAGGTAGAACGGCGGTGCGCCCTGTCGGCGCTCGAGGAAGAAAGCCGGCGACGCGAGGCCCGTCACGTCCACGATCAGCGCATGCGCGTCGCTCGCCATCGCCGCCGCGACGGCTCGTGCGTCGCCGGGGACGATCAGGAATGCGCGCATGACGGCCTCTCCGAGGGGTTGGTGCAGGACGCCCGATCGCCGAGCACCGTCATGGAACCGGTCCCTGGCTGCGGCCCATGCGCTCGGCGAGGAAATCCACCAGCACCCGGATGCGGGCGGGCATGGCCGGGCCGCCGACGAACACCGCATGGATCGCCTCCCGGTCCTGGGGATTGTACGCCTCCAGAAGCGGCACGAGGCGGCCCGCTGCGAGATCCTCCGCAATATGGAAGGTGCCGACGCGGGTGACGCCGATGCCCTGCAGGGCGAGTTGCACCAGGGTCTCGCCGTTATTCGCCGCGATGTTGCCGCGCACCGCCAGGACGTGATCGCGCCCGTCCTCGCGGAACGGCCAGCCCGGCTCGATCCGGCGAAAGTTGAAGTCGAGGCAGTTGTGGCCGGCCAGATCCCCCGGAACCCGTGGCGTGCCGGCGCGGGCGAGATAGGCGGGCGAGGCCACGATCATCCGCCCGGTCTCGCCGAGGCGCCGGGCGGTGAGCGGGCTGTCGGCCAGCGGCCCGAACCGGATCGCCAGATCGGCCCGCCCGCCGATCACGTCCGCGACCTCGTCGCTGAGGTCGATCTCCACCACGATCCCCGGATGGCGGGCGACGAAATCGCCGATGAGGGGAACCACCACACGCCTGCCATGGGCCATCGAGGCGCTGACGCGGACCCGGCCGCGCGGGCAGCCCTGGTCGGCGATCTGCGCTTCGGTCTCGTCGAGATCGGTGAGGATCCGCCGCGCCGCCCGGGCATAGGTCTCGCCCTCGGCGGTGAGGTGCAGGGAGCGCGTGGTACGCACGAGGAGCCGGACGCCGAGCCGGGATTCGATGCGTGCCACCACCCGGCTCACGGCCGAGGGCGTCAGGCCGAACCGGCGCGCCGCCGCCGACAGGCTGCCTTCCTGGGCCACGGCGAGGAAGAGGGCCATGTCACCCGCCCGGTCGACCCTGTCGCGCAGCATTGATGCCTCCGGCGCACGGATGTTGGTCCCAGCCCGATACTACCTGGGAGAGGCGGTATCCGCCATGTGCTGGTCTGGAACAGACGGAAAGCACTCATCATGAGACTCAACCTTCCCCTGCTGGCGCTCTCGGCCGGTGCCTTCGGCATCGGCGTCACCGAGTTCACGCCGATGGGCATGCTGCCCCTGATCGCGAACGATCTGCGCGTCTCGATCCCGGCGGCGGGTCTCGTCGTCAGCGCCTACGCGATGGGCGTGCTCCTCGGCGCGCCCCTGATGACGCTGGCCTTCGCCCGGATGCCGCGCCGCCGCCTGCTCGTCGGATTGATGGGCATCTTCACCCTCGGCAACCTGCTCTCTGCGATGGCCGACAGCTACGCGATGCTGGTCGTCGCCCGCCTCGTCACCTCCCTGAACCATGGCGCGTTCTTCGGGGTCGGCGCGGTGGTGGCGGCCGGCATCGTGCCGCCCGAGCGCCGCGCCGCCGCCGTGGCCGCGATGTTCTCCGGGCTCACCATCGCCACCATCGGCGGCGTGCCGCTGGCGGCCTGGATCGGGGAGATGCTCGGCTGGCGCGCGGCCTTCTGGGGCATCGCCGCGGTGGGGGCCGTGGCCATGCTGTCGCTGCGCCTGGCCCTGCCGCCCCTCGAGGCCGAGGCCGGCGGCGACATGCGGGCCGAACTCCGCGTCCTGATGCGCGGGCCGGTGCTCGCCGCCCTCGCCCTCACCGTGCTCGGGTCGAGCGCGATGTTCACGGTGTTCACCTACATCGTGCCGATCCTGCGGATCGAGACGGGAGCCGCGACGCCGTTCGTGACGGCGATGCTGGTGCTCTACGGAATCGGCCTCACCGTGGGCAACTGGGCCGGCGGGCGCTTCGCCGACCGCTCGGTGGACGGCACACTCGTGGCCTCCCTGGCCGGCTTGGTGGCAGTGTTGGTCCTTTTCGCCTGGGGCATGCGCTGGGAGATCCCGGCCGCCATCCTGATCTTCCTCTGGGGCGTCGCCAGCTTCGCCCTGGTGCCGCCGCTGCAGATGCGGGTGATGGAGAGGGCACAGGATGCGCCCAACCTCGCCTCGGCGATGAATGTCGGCGCATTCAACCTCGGCAACGCCATCGGTGCCGCCCTCGGCGGGGGCGTGATCGATGCGGGCCTCGGCTATCCGGCCGTCCCCCTCGCCGGGGCTGCCATGGCCGCTGCGGGCCTTGCGATGCTGGTGGCCCTGCGCCGGGGGCGGCGCGGGGCGGCGGAACCTGTCGTGTCCTGAAACTTATGCAGGTTCGGGACGGCGCGGACGGCACTTCCTTTAATCTTTGTTTACCATGATCGGAACAGGTTGAGACTCAGGCCGACATCGTCAGGTCCGCCTGCAGTCGGACGGCCATGTTCCTCTTCACCACGCCCCCCGCCAGCACTCGCGAGACCGGCCTCGGCCGGGACGCGGGCACGCGGAACGGGGCGACCACGGGGACGCCCGCCGGATCGGCTTCGGCGGGCGTGGTCGATGCGATCCGCAGCGGCGCGCGCAGCACCGGCACCGAGTTCGACTACCTCCTCGCCACGGCCAAGCGCGAATCCTCCCTCGACCCGTCGGCCAAGGCCGCCACCTCCTCGGCCACCGGGCTGTTCCAGTTCATCGAGCAGACCTGGCTCGGGACGATGAAGAATGCGGGGCCCAAGCTCGGCCTCTCGGCCTATGCCGACGCCATCACCGCCAGACCCGACGGCACCTACACGGTGCAGGACGCCTCGGCCCGCCAGACCATCCTGGATCTGCGCCGTGACCCGGCCGTGGCCGCCACCATGGCGGGCGCCCTGACCCAGCGCAACGGCGAGGCGCTCACCGCCGCCCTCGGGCGCGAGCCCACCAGCGGCGATCTCTACGCCGCCCATGTGCTCGGCGCGCGCGGGGCGGCGACCCTGATCGGCACCGCCCAGGCGAGCCCGGCGCGCGCCGCCGCCCTCGACATGCCGGAGGCGGCCGCCGCCAACCGGAGCCTGTTCTACGACAAGACCGGCCGGCCTCGCGGCGCCGCCGAACTCTACGCGCTCCTGTCCACCAGCCAATCCGCCTCGCGGCCCGCCCCCACGGCCCTGGCGGGCGCCCCCATCGAGCCGGCCTCCACCGCCGATCCCGTCTCCGCCTATGCGGCCATTGACGGCGGCGGATTGCGGGCGCTGTTCCAGACCGACAAGCGCCAGGGGGCGATGTCCGAGGGGGTCGCCCGCCTGTGGCAGGGCAGGGCCGCGTCGCCGCCGGCCTCCTCGCCGCAGCCGACCCGCAGCGCGCCCACCTATTTCCCGCGCTCGGACGGGACGGGAGAGACGGCCTCGACAACGGCTGCAATCCCCGTAGAGCCGGCGAAGGTCGCGGCGACGGCGTCGCTTGCCGCCGCCCCGGCCACCGCTCTCGTCGGCGCTCCGCTGCCCCCGCGCCGGCCCGCCGAATTCAGCGCCGCCGCCTCCCGGCAGGCCGGCACCGTCGCCTCCAAACCTCTCGATCTCTCACTCTTCGCGACCCGGAGCGGTCAATGATCATCCGCCAATTCCTGTCCTGGACCCGTGACGCCTCCATCGACCGTCGCGCGGAGGCGGCGGCGGCGCTGACCCGGGCCTATCTCTATGGCGGGCTCGATGCCGGGGCGGCGCGCGACGCGCGCTCGGCGATCCTGGCGCTCCTCGACGACCCGGCCCCCGCCGTGCGCCGCGCCCTGGCGCAGGCCTGCGCCGGTTGCGCCACCGCGCCCCGGCCGCTGGTCGTGGCTTTGGCCGGCGACCAGCCCGACATCGCCGCCCTGGTCCTGCGGCGCTCGTCCGTCCTCACCGATGCGGATCTCGTCGACGGCATCGCGGTCGGCTGCGAGACCACCCGCACCGCCATCGCCGGCCGGCTCGGTCTCTCCCACGCGGTGTCCGGGGCCATGGCCGAGATCGGCGGCGTCCCCTCCCTCACCGCCCTGGTGCGCAACCGGAGCGCCGGTATCACCACCGGCAGCCTGCTGCGCATGGTGGAGCGGCACGGCGACGATGCCGGCCTCAGGAACGCCCTGACGATACGGGCCGATCTCCCCCTCGAAGTGCGGCAAGCCGTCACCGCCCGCGTGGCGGCATCCCTCTCGGCCTTCGCCGTCGCCTCGGGCTGGCTCACCCCGGCGCGCGGGGAGCGGGCGAGCCGCGAAGCCCTGGAGCGCAGCACCCTGGAGGTGAGCGCCGGGGCTGACGGGGCGGACCTCGCCCGCCTCGTGAGCCATCTGCGCATCCGGGGCCAGCTCAATGCCGGCTTGATCCTGCGGGCGATCCTGTCGGGCCGCATGGCCTTCGCGGAGGCGGCGCTGTCCGATCTCACCGGCCTGAAGGCCGACCGCGTGGCCGGGCTGATGCACGACCCCTCCGCCTCGGGCTTCGCCGCCCTCCACCGCCGCGCCGGATTGCCCGCCGTTCTGCTGCCCGCCTTCGTGGCCGCACTCTCGGCCTGGCGCGAGGCCGGTCTCCAGGCCGAGCCCGGCCAAGCCAGGCCCGGGAGTGCCACCCTGTCGCGCCGGATGATCGAGCGCGCGCTCACCGCCTGCGAGACCATGCCGCTCGCCGAGGCGCAGAGCGTCATGGCGCTTCTGGCCCGCTACGAGGCCGAGGCCGCCCGCGAGGAGTCCCGCGTCGCCGCCAAGGCCATGGAGGCGAAGGCGAGCCGGGAGACCCGGACGCGGATGCAGATCCTCGACGTGGAATGGCGCCTGGCGCAGCAGCTCGTCTCCCAGCGGCCGGCCCAACCCACGCCGCTGGCGCTTCAGCCCATCCGCATCGACACCGTCGTCGAGCGGGGGAGGACGGTGGAAGCCGTGCTCGATTCTTTGTCCGACGGTCTGATGGCGAGTGTTCGCGAGGCGAGGGCGCAGGTTCGCCCGCTCGCCGCCGCGCCCATCGACCTGACCGGCCACGACCTCGTGACGATCGACGTGCCATCCATCGTCGTGTCCCAGCCGGAATTCGATGTCGTACCCGACCCCGTACGGATCGATGTCGGCATGTCGCCGACCCGCGAGGTCGATGCGGTCCTGGACGCGATTCCCGACGCCCTCATCGCCAGCTACCGCGCCGACCGCGACAGGATGCGCCTCGCCGCCTGACCCGGAGCGGCCATCCGGCGCCATGATCGTCGCCCCTTCGCCCTCATCCGGCTATGAGGGCGGCATGACAGGCACCGACACCCGAGCCGTTCTCGCCGGCCTCGCCCCCGTGGCCGCCCTGGTGGGCTCGATCGTCTCCCTCGTGATCGGCACCTCCTTCGCCAAACAGCTGTTCCCGGTCATCGGCGCGGAGGGCACCTCCGCCTACCGCGTCACCCTGGCGGCGGTGCTTCTGCTGGCCGTGTGGCGGCCCTGGCGCCGGACCCTCGGCCGGCGGGATGCCGGTGTGGTGGTGCTCTACGGGCTCGTGCTCGGCGGCATGAACCTGCTGTTCTACCTCTCCCTGCGGACGATCCCCCTGGGGCTCGCCATCGCCATCGAGTTCGTCGGGCCGCTCCTCGTGGCGGTAGCCTCGTCGCGGCGCGCCGTCGATCTCGTCTGGGTGGCGCTCGCCATGCTGGGGCTGTGCCTGCTGCTGCCCCTGGACCGGGCGAGCTCCGGCCTCGACCCCGTCGGCGTCGCCTGCGCGCTGGGCGCGGCCCTGTGCTGGGCGCTCTACATTCTCGTCGGCCAGAGGGCGGGGCACCTGCCCGGCGGGCAGGCGGTGGCCCTCGGCATGAGTGTCGCGGCCCTGGTGATCCTGCCCTTCGGGATCGCTCAGGCGGGCATGGCGCTGCTCTCCCCCTCCCTCGTCGTGGCCGGCCTCGCCGTGGCGATCCTGTCGAGCGCGATCCCGTATTCCCTGGAGATGGTGGCCCTGCGGGGCCTGCCGCGCCAGACCTTCGGCATCCTGCTCAGTCTCGAGCCGGTCTGCGGCGCGCTCGCCGGCTTCCTTATCCTCGGGGAGCGCCTCACGCCCCTGCAGGGTGCCGCCATCGCCTGCATCATGGCGGCCTCGGTGGGCAGTACGGTCGGTGCGTATCGGGCGAAACGAGAGAATCTGCGTCAAGCTGGGTGAGCGAGGAAGATATAGTCTCTGCAGTCTATTGCAGGCGTCCGTTCTTGCAATCGATGAGGATCTGCGCCGTTGACGCGGCACGTCTTGCCCCGACGCTCCGGGCGCCCGGGAAAGGTGCCGGCACTGACGGGAGCGGGAAAAGCCGCGCCCCATCCCCGGACGGCCGGAGCGCCAGCGGAACCCGATCCGGCGGCCGGCGCGAGACGTCGCGCAGCGTCACGTCAGCCGAACTGTTCGCGAAGAATCCGCTCGTCGAGGCTGTGGCCGGGATCGTGGAGGAGGGTGAGGTCGGTCTTGAGGTCGAGCCAGGTCTCCACGGTGCAGACCCGGCGGAACTCGGTGTGGTCGGCCACCGCGGCCACCGGGCGATGCGCCGCGTCGAGCACCTCCACCTGGATGCGGGCGTGATCCGGCAGCAGGGCGCCGTGCCAGCGCCGGGGGCGGAAGGCCGAGATCGGGGTCAGCGCCAGGAGCCGCGAATTCAGGGGCAGGATCGGGCCGCCCACCGAGAGGTTATAGGCGGTGGAGCCGGCGGGCGTCGCGCAGAGCACACCGTCGGCGATGAGCTCGGGCAGGCGCACATGTCCGTCCACCGAGATCTTCAGCTTGGCGGTCTGGTGCGTCTGGCGCAGCATGTAGACTTCGTTGATGGCACGCGCCGTGTGCCGGCGCCCCTCCACGTCCACCGCCTCCATCATGAGCGGGTGGATGGTGCTGCGCTTGGTGCTCTCCAGCCGTTCGAGGAGGTTGTCCTCGCGGTACTCGTTCATGAGGAAGCCGACGGTGCCGCGGTTCATTCCGTAGATCGGCGTGCCGGCCAGCATGAAGCGGTGCAGCGCCTGCAGCATCAGCCCGTCACCGCCCAAAGCCACGATCACGTCGGCCTCTTCGGGCGCGACGCTGTCGTAGCGCCGCATCAGCGTGTCCGCTGCGCTCCTCGCATCGGCGGTGGGGCTCGCGATGAAGGCGATCCTCTGGAAGCGCCGCGCCATGGATGATCGTCCGCTCGTGTTGACGCCGGGCTTCGCCGCGCGCCTCATTCCCCTCGGAACAGGCCGCTGACCCGGAGACCCATAGCATGGAGCGTCCGCTTCTCGTCTACACCACCTTTCCCGATGCCGAGACGGCGCTGGCCATCGGCGAGGAACTGGTGCGCGGCCGGCTCGCCGCCTGCGTCAACGTCCTGCCGGGAATGCGGTCGGTCTATGCCTGGAAGGGGGCGGTGGAGCGGGGTGAGGAGGTCGTCGCCATCCTCAAGACGCGGGAGGGGCTGGCCGATTCCCTCGCCGCCGCGCTGAAGCAGCGCCATCCCTACGAGACGCCGATCATCCTGCATCTCGCCACGAGCGGGGCCGATGCCGACACCGCCTCGTGGATTCTCGCTGAGACCGGCGGTTGAGGCGCGTCCGATCGCCATCCCGCCGGGCCATGAAAAACCCCGCCGCGGCGGGGCCTGGCGGGGACAATCCGTGGGGGAGGGGCCCGATCGACCGGTCTCGGCTCAGGCAGCCAGACGGTAGGACGCCCGGGCGTTGTCGTTGATGGCGACGAACATGCCGGCCGAGGTGGTGCCGGCGACCGGCGCGGCCGATTCGGGACGATCCGTGAGCAGGGCCAGGGCGGGGCCGACGGCGACGGCGGCGAGACCGAGGATGAACAGAGCGATCATGACAGGAGCCTCTCTTGCAACTGCGATGAAGCTTATATCGCACCGCACCATGATCCTTGGTATATCACATTCCGTATGACGCCCATGTTTCCGGCGCTGAGCTGCGCCGTCGTCTCGGCGGAGGCGATGCCGCGCGAGGGGAGAGGGATGGAGCGGGAGGGGAGCGCGTCGCTGTTCCGCGCCGCCTTTTCCTCCTCGGTCGAGGGCGTCTCAACGGTGGTTGCCGCCGGACATGCCGGGCATCAGCGGCAGCGTGTGATGCCCGTCGCCGAAGATGATGATGGATAGGGTCAGGCCCAGGGCCGCGACATACAGAACCGCGAAGAGATCGCGGTTGGCACCGGCTGTGGCGAGCACCAGGGCGGCGAACGGAATACTTTGGAGGGCGAGGATGGCGGCGATGTTCATCTCGGGCACTCCGGCGATGGCCGAGCAGAGTTGGACATGACGGCGCATGGGGCGACACGGGAGGGCGGACAGGATGGCGCCCCTCGGACGGGACGCCATCGGCTCCTTCGGTCGTGCCGGGCTCGCCCCGCCGGTCGGGCGGGGCGAGGGGTCGGTCAGGCGTGGGCCAGGGCGCCGGCCGGAGTGACCGAGCCGTTGGCGACGTGGTGGCGCTTGAGCATCGGCCGGAGGACGGCCACGGCCAGGAACGCGGCGAAGAGATCCATGATCGCCACCGTATACAGCACCGTCGCCCAGGTGCCCGTGGCCTGCATCAGGATGTTGCCGAGCGGGACGAACAGGGCGGCGAAACCCTTGGCGCAGTAGAGCACGCCGTAGATCTTGCCGATGTGCTTGGAGCCGAACGTATCGGCGGCCGTGGCGCTGAACAGCGAGTAGACCTCGCCCCAGGCCAGGAACACGATGCCGGACAGGATCACGAAGGCCCAGGGGTTCGAGCCGAAGTAACCGAGAGCGACGATGCCGATGCCCTCCATGGTGAAGGCGATGAACATCGTCTTCTCACGCCCGATCCGGTCCGAGATGTAGCCGAAGAGCGGCCGCGAGATGCCGTTCATGATCCGGTCGAGCATCAGCGCGAAGGGCAGGGCCGCCATGGCGAAGAAGTACAGGTTGACCTGGAACTCCTTCACGCCGAGATCCTGCGCGATGACGCCGAGCTGGGCCACGGCCATCAGGCCGCCGGTGACCGTGCAGGTGAACATGAGCAGCATGACGTAGAAGACCGGCGTGCGCAGGGCTTCCCCGAGGGTGTAGTCGCGCCGGCTCTGCAGGACCTTGGTCGAGAAGATGACCTGGTCCTTGGCCGGGGAGCGCAGGCCGATGGCGGCCAGCATGATGACCGCGCCCTGGATCAGACCGAAGATGAAGAAGGCCTGGGCGTAGCTGCCGTGCGAGATCATGCTGGCGATCGGCAGGATCGTGAGGGCCGATCCGGCGCCATAGCCGCCCGCGGTCAGGCCGACCGCGAGGCCGCGCTTGTCCGGAAACCATTTCAGGGCGTTGTTGATGCAGGTGGCGTAGACGCAACCGACGCCGATGCCGCCGGCCACGGAGCCGAGATAGAAGCCCGTGAGCGAGGTGGCGTAGGAGTTGATGACCCAGGCGAGGCCGGTCATCAGACCGCCGAACATCACGACCCGGCTCGGGCCGTACTTGTCGATGAAGTAGCCTTCAATCGGGGTCAGCCATGTCTGCACCACGACGAAGATCGTGAAGGCGACCTGGATCGCGGCGCGGTCCCAGCCGAAGGTCTTCTGAATTTCCGGGACGAACAGCGTCCAGGCGTACTGAATGTTCGCTGCCGCGACCATACAGGCCACGCCGAGGACGAGTTGGAGCCATCGCTTTGAAGGTTGCGCCGTTATGGGCGCGGTCACGGACGTCGCCATGAGCTTTCTCCCTGATCATGGACATGGATACTTGAGGGCTTGGAGATCGAGGCACCCCAGCGGATCGGCTCCCTCGGCCGCGGCAAGTGATCGTCGGGATCAGAAGTCGTCAGCTGGTATTCAGTATTTGGCATATCAGATGTGCTGGCAAGCACCATAATGCATGTAAGGGCGGAGATTTGCTGGGATTTCGCGAAATCTTGCCCTATAGCGCCCCACGAATGAGCAGGATGTTTCATCCACCACAGTCGGGGAAATTAATCGGGACGGGGCGGTCCCGGGGGTGACGAGAAGCGGGACCATCGAAGCCATCGCATTCCGACCTGTTTGACTGGCACGGGCAGGCTATGATCGGATCCCTATCGGGGTAGACAATGTTGCGCCGCGTAGACCCGAGTATTCGATCTGCATAAATTATAAAACTAAGAGTTTTTGACATTTACGTCAAAAAAAACAAACACTTGGTATACTTCGTTCCACGGTCCGACGGACCTCGGTCCGGACGACGCTTCATCGTCGTGACGCCGGGACTGTCCTTGCGTCACGGGGAGGGGAACCGTGCGCGCGGCCGTCACCCGGGGAGGCGGACGGGAGACGCCGCCGCTCGGAAACCCAGCCTCGCCGACAGCCGGGAAGAGGGCGAGTTACGCCCCCCGCACCGGATAGCTCCGCCCCTTCCACACCGCCGCTCCGGCGCGCTTAGGGTCCAGCAGGACGTTCCACTGGATCGCCAGGGCCACCGCCACCCCGAACGGGTGGAGGAGGACGGTCGCGGCCGGCTCGTGGGTGACGAGGGTGATCGCCGCGCGGGTGGCGAGCGACACGACGAGGGCGGCGAGCGCCACCAGCCCGGCCGTGGGTGTCGCGAGGCCGAGGGCGGCGGCGAGGACGAGGACGAGCGGCAGGACATGGCCCGCGAGCAGGAGCAGCGTCCAGACCGGGAGGGCGCGGGGCGTGGCCATGCCCTCATGGGCGTTCTTCGAGAACCCAGCCCAGGATTCGGCGAGGTTCCGGTACATCCGGCAGGTGGCGAGCGCGTGCCCCGCCACGAGGTCGGTGCGATGACCGGCATGGCGCAGGATCCGGGGCAGGAACACGCCGTCATGCAGGCGTCCGCGGATGGCGCCGTGGCCGCCGGTCTCACCGTAGACGGAGCGGTCGATGAGGACGAGCTGGCCGCAGGCGGCGCCGAGAGCCGGACGGAGCGAGGCGCGCATCATCGGCACGGGGAGGTAGCCGACGAGGAGGAAGTTGATCATCGGCACGGTGAGCCGCTCGCCGAGGCTGCGCATGATCTGGCGCGGCACGGCGCTCACCAGGGCGGCCCCCGTGGCGCGGGCATGGGCGACGAGCCCCGCCGCGGCGCCGGGCGTCAGGGTGACGTCGGCGTCGATGAAGAGGAGGTGCCCGCCCCTCGCCTCGGCCGCGAGGGCGGCGCAGGCGTGGTTCTTCCCCGTCCAGCCCTCGGGCAGGGCGGGAACCGGGACGAGCCGGAGCCGGGGATCGGTCTCCGCCAGGGCGCGGACGAGGCCGGCCGTGGCATCGGTGGAATGGTCGTCCCCAACCAGCACCTCCACGGCGATGCCGGTGCTCGCCAGGGCGGCCCGCACCGTGCCGACGATGGTACCCTCCTCGTCGCGGGCGGGGATCAGGATCGAGACCAGCCCGTCCTGCGCCGATTCCGGCTCCGGTGTGCGCAGGGCGATGAGGTTCGCGCAGGCCAGGATGGCGGGGAGGAGGGCGAAGGCGAGGGCGACGAGCGCCAGGACGAAGGTCACGGGGCTCTGTCTTTCTCGGAGCTGTGGGCCGGGTCGAAGCGGCGGCCGGTGAGGACGGCCCGCATCCGGCGCCAGCCGTCATAGATTCCGCCGATACCCTTGCCGCCGGAGGTCAGGGTCGTGAAGCGCTCGGGCTCGCGGGCGACGACGTCCGCGGAGAGCCGGTCGAGGGTGGCGGTCAGGTCGGCCTCCATCCGGGCCAGCCGCTCCGGGCGGGACAGGGCGAGGAGATCGGCACCCCGCACCGGCGTGCCGAAGGCCGCGAAGGCTTCGGCGCCTCGTTCTTCCCAGAAGGCGTAGTCCAGGGCGAGGGGCACGAACAGCGCGTCCGGGGCGATCTCGGGGAGTCTCGCCACTCCCGCGCGCAGGTCGAGCGGGCGGGCGCGGACATCGACGAAGCGTCCCTGCGCCGTGATCCAGAGCATCTGTCCGGGCGCGCCGAGGATCGCGCGGGAATGGGCAAGGAACTGCGCCGCCCCGCGCAGCGACTCGAGATCCACCGGAAACGCACCGATTCGCCCGAAGACCGCGTATTTCTCCAGCGCCGCCGCATCGAACGGGGCGTGGCTCGTCCGTTCCGGAAACAGGCGGCCGGCCAGGAGGATCACCACGGCCGCGTCCCACCAGGACGGATGGTTGAGGACGACGACGATGGGGCCGGCATGACCGGCACAATCCGGCGCGCCCCAGCGGGCGAGCCGGAGCGCGTTCATGTGCCGGCGCAGGAAGCGGTCGAAATACCCGACCATGAACCGCCAGATCAGCGGCGAATGACGGGGAGCCGGTCGGGCCGGGGACGCCGGCGGCCTCACGCGCTCTGCCGTACCTCGCTACCGGCCGCCCCACCCTGCCGAGCGTCGGAATCGAGCGCGTCGGCGGCGATCCAACCCGACATCATCACCATGGGCATGCCGGGGCCGGGATGAGCTGCGCCGCCGGCGAGATACAGGCCGCGCACCTGCCGCGAGCGGTTGCCCGGCTTGAACGCGCCCATGAACTTGCCGTGCGAGGCGAGGCCGTAGATCGCCCCGTTGAGCACCTTGTAGCGCTCGTGGATGTCCTGCGGCGTCAGATGGCGCTCGACGACGATGCGCTCTTCGAGATCCGGCATGTGGCCGGTGCGCTTGAGCTTGTCGAGGATGACCTGGCGGTAGGCCGGGAACATCTTGGACCAGTCGTGGTGCGGCCGCAGGTAGGGCGTGTGGACGAGGACGTAGAGCGCTTCGCCGCCCTCGGGCGCCACCGACGGGTCGGTGGAGGAGGGGGCGGCGAGATAGGCAGTCGGGTCCGGGGCCGGCTCGCCCTTGCGGTAGATGTAGTCGAACTCCTCCTCCGGATCGCGGGAAAAGACGAAATCGTGATGGTTCAGGTGCTCGTAGCGCTTGTTCAGGCCGAGATAGAGCACCACGCCCGAACAGGCCGGCTCGAAGCTCTTCTTCTCGTAGGCCTTGCCGACATCGCCGCCGACGAGCTCGCGATAGGTGCGCACCGAATCCATGTTGGAGATCACTGCGTCGAACGGGGTGATGCCGGCGGCGGTCTTCACGCCCTTCACCGTGCCCTTCTCGATGGCGAGACCGGTGACCTCGTCGCCCGGACGAAGGGTGGCTCCGAGTTCGGAGGCGAGCTTCGTCAGCGCCTCGGCCACCGCGCGGGTGCCGCCCATCGGGTACCAGACCCCCTCGGCGGTCTGCATGTGGGCGATGGCGCAGAGCACGGCCGGCGCGCCGTAGGGGGACGAGCCGACATATTGCACGAAATGGTCGAGCATCTGCGCGAGGCGCGCATCCTTGACCTTCGAGCGGATGGTGCCGGCCACCGACGAGCCCATGCGGAGGGAGAGCACGTCCCGCAGGGTACCGGGATTCATGTTGGCGCGGATGTTGATCGTGTCGAACAGATCCTCCACCGGCTTCCAGAAGAAGAACTTGTTCGAAACGTCGTGCAGGTGCTCGGAGATCTCGAGGAACTTCTTGTAGCCCTCGCCAGCGCCGGTATTGGGCGCGAAACGCTCCATGTCGGCGGCCATGGTGGGCACGTCGGCCATGAGGTCGAGATGGGTGTCGTCGTCGAAGAAGCAGCGCCATTGCGGATCGAGGCGGCGCAGGTCGAGGTAGTCGTGGATGTTGCGGCCGGCTTCTTGGAAGATCCGCTCCAGCACCTTCGGCACCGTGAGGATGGTCGGGCCCATGTCGAAGCGGAACCCGCCCTCGTGCAGCACCGCCGCCTTGCCGCCGAGCCAATCGTTCTTGTCGTAGAGGGTGACTGTGTGGCCGCGCGCCGCGCTGACGCAGGCCGCCGCGAGGCCGCCCAACCCTGCGCCGACTACGGCGACCGAAGACCCGACCCGCATGTTCATCGTCACTCCCTGGGCCCGGCCGATGCCATGCCTCACGGGTGAAGCTAGACCGGATCGCCGCGCGGTCAACGCGCTAACCGGTCGCGCCATCGGAGTTATCGCCCATTTCAGGGCCGGGAGCGGGGATAGGAGGTCCGGCTCGGCCAGTTTCGGGTTCGAGGTGACGCTCGCTGGCTCAAACCACCCGGCGCGCCACCAGACCCACGGCGGCCACCAGGCCCAAGGCCGCCACGGTGATCATCACCCCCCAGGCCGGCATCGCCGCGGCCATGCCTTCGCCGAGCGCCGTCTGATAGGCCTCGATCGCCCAGGCGTTGGGGGTGAGCCAGCCGACCTGCTGCAGCCAGGGCGGCATCAGGAAGCGCGGCACCATGCTGCCGCCCACCGCCGAGAGCAGCAGGACGCCGAAGGTGGAGGCGAGATGCGCCTGCTGGCGGGTATTGGCGGCCGCGCAGGCGGCGAGCGCCAACCCCGCCGCCATGGCCGAGACGAGGAACGAGGTGACGATCCAGGCCGGCCAGTGCGGGCCGATCTCGACCCCATAGACGAGTGCGGCGGCGGCGAAGATCAGCCCGGCCTGGACCACGCCCTGGATCACCAGGAACAGGAACTTCCCCACCACCACCACGGCGAGCCCTCCGGGCCCGGCCATGAGCCTGTCGGCGAGGCCCGATTGCCGCTCCTCCACCAGGGACATCGCCCCCTGCATGGCCGCGAACAGCAGGAACACGGCGGTGATGGCGCCGGCATAGTAGCTGACCCGCTCGTTGGTGCGGCCCGAGGCGGTGCTCCGGCGCTCCACCAGGGAGGCGAAGGAGAACGGCTCCTTGCGGGCGCGCTGCTCGGCGAAGGCCGAGTTGAGGAAGGCGCGTTCGTCCGGCCCGATCTTGCCCGACCGTTCCACGTCGGCGACGATCCGGGCGAGGACCACGTCCGGCAGGGCCTCGTTGAGGATGCGCTGCAACTGGCCGAGCGCGATCGGCGTGGCCAGGGCCCGGGCGGGATTCTCGATGAGGATCACCGGCTGGGCGGCCTCGGGCGGGGCTCCGGCCACGGGTGCGTCGAGATCGCCGCGCAGGACCAGGGCGGCGTCCACCTCTCCGCGCCGGACCGCGCCCGTCGCCCCGGCGAGATCGGTGGCCTTCAGACGCTCGATACGCAGGGAGGTGTCGGCCTCCAGGGCCGCCATCAGCCGCTCGGTGGTCGCCGTGCGGGCGAGGTCGACGAGACCGAGATGGATGCGGATCCGGTCGCCGATGGCGCCCGAGAAGATCGCGGCGAAGATCATGAAGATCACGGTCGGCAGGACGAAGGCCATGACCAGGGCGGCGCGGTCGCGCCGCAGGCTGATCAGCATCACCCGGAAGGCGGCGGTGATCATGCCTCGTGTCCCGTGTGGAGGGGCATGGCCCGGTCCGGTCCGGCGCGGTCGAGAGCCTCGCGGTAGATCGCGTCCAGACCCGGCGTGCGGATGCGGATTTCCCCCACCGGCACGCCTTGCGCCCGCAGGCTGCCGAGGAGGGCGGTTCCGTCGAGCCCGGCCCGGTGGCTCGCCCGCCAGGTCAGTCCGGTATCGATGGGGGTGAATCCCGCCCGGCGCAGGGCCGCCACGGCGTCCGGGCCGGCGGGATTGGTGAGCGCCACCTCGTGCTCGGGCACTTCCGCACGGATGCGTTCGAGGAGGAGGGCGAGCCGGCCTTCATGGATGAGCCGCCCGTCCGCCAGGATGGCGACACGGTCGGCGAGGCGTTCGGCCTCGGCGAAATCGTGGGTGGCGATGAGGATCGCGGCGCCCTGCTCCCGCAGGCGGGCGAGCACCGCATGGATCGCGGCGCGCGCGTGCAGATCCACTCCCTGGGTCGGTTCGTCGAGGAGGACGAGGCGCGGCCGCGCCATCAGGCTCGCGGCGATGTTGGCCCGGCGCTGGTAGCCGCCGGACAGGTGGCCCACCGGACGCCGCGCCACCTCGCCGAGATCGGCCAGATCGAGGGCGGCCTGGACCGCCGCCTTGCGCTCGCGCCGGCCGATCCCGGAGAGCTGTGCGAAGACGGAGAGGTTCTCGGCCACGGTGAGGCGCGGATAAAGGGCGATCTCCTGGGGCACCCAGCCGATGGCGCGCCGCGCCTCGCGCTCACGGAACGGGTCGGCACCGGCGATCCGCACGGTGCCGCTCTCCGGCGGCAATCGTCCGGCCACAATGCGCATGAGCGAGCTCTTGCCGGCACCGTTCGGCCCGAGCAGGGCGAGGGTCTCTCCGGCTTCGATCCGGCAATCGACGCCGCGCAGGACGCGATGCCCGCGATAGGCGAGGGTGGCGCCCCGGACCACGACCAGGGGCTCCTGTCCCGGATTCATGAGCGGCGGGGTCAGCGGGGTGGCAGGGCGCGGACGAGGCGTACCCGCACCGCGACCCCGGGCTCGCGCAGGGTGAAGCGCGCGCGGCTGAAATCCGGGCGGGCACGGCCCATCTCGCCGGAGAAGCCATAGGGTTCCAGCGGCAGGCCGAGGCCGGTGCGGTCGAGGCGGCGGTTGCCGTCGAGATCCTGGTAGGCGGCGACCGCGTAGATACCGGGCTCGATCCCGGTGAGGACCACCCGCCGGCTGCGGCCGTCCGCCGGGACGTCCTGCCCGTTGCGGCATTCGGCCTCCGACAGGCCGCCCTGGCACAGGGCGACGTAGACCGTGCCGGCGCCGGGCTCGATCCCCTCCACCAGCACCTCGACCGTGGCCGCTTGCGCGCCGCCGCAGGCCAGGGCGACGGTGAGGGCCATCGCGAAAACGCCCCTCACGAAGCGTCGCCCGACGTGGCGAGCGGCTGGGTGGTTGGGATGCCGGCGGTCTCCGCGCCGACGCGCCCGGCGGAGAGTTCCTCGATGAGGAGGCGGGCGGTGATGCGCGCGCCCTCGTAGATCACCGGTAGGCCCGAACCCGGATGAGTGCCGCCGCCCACGAGGTAGAGCCCCGGTCCGAAGCGGTTGTGAGGGCGGAAATACAACATCTGCATCAGGTCGTGGGCGAGGTTGAAGGTGGCGCCCTCATACACGAAGAAATCGTCCTGCCATTGCGACGGGTCGACGATGCGCTCGTAGCGGATGCGATCCTCGATATCGTCGAGGCCGAGCAGCTTCAGCCGGTCGAGGACGAGGCGGCGGTAGCTCTCACGGGTGGCGGGCCAGTCGATCCCCGATTTCAGGTTCGGCACCGGCACGAGGACGTAGAGGCTGGTATGGCCGGCCGGCGCCATGCCGCCATCGGTGTAGCCCGCGTGCTGGACATAGAGCGAGGGCTGCATCGGCAGGGTGCCCTCGGTGATCTCCCGGATGTTGCGGGCGTATTCCTCCGACAGGAAGATGGTGTGGTGGCCGAGCCCCGCCGGCACTTTCCCCTCGATCCCGAGATACATCATGAAGGTCGAGCAGGAGAGGCGGGCCTTGTCGATCTTGGCGTCGCGCCAGCGCGGGCGGTGCGTCTGAGGCACCAGGTCCTTGATCACCTTGGCGAAATCGCCGTTGATGACCACGGCGTCGGCCTTCAGCGTCTCGGTCCCGCAGACCACGCCGATCGCTTTCTTGCCCTCGAAGAGCACCCTGTCCACCGAGGTGCCGAGGCGGATGTCCACGCCCATGCGGCGGGCGAGCCCGGCCATCGCTTCCGACACCGCGCCGCAGCCGCCGACGGGATGATAGACCCCGTGCTCGTATTCGAGGAACGACAGGATCGTGAACAGGCTCGGGCACCGGAACGGCGACATGCCGAGATATTTGGTCTGGAACGCGAAGGCGAGGCGGACCCGCGGGTCCTTGAAGTAGCGCTGCAGGTCCTTGTCGACGCTGCGGCCGGGATGGAGGTGGGGCAGGGCGGCGATCATGGCCGGTGAGGCCATGGCGCGCAGGGTGTGGAAGGCCTGTTCCAGCACGGGCTTGAAGAATTTCAGCTTCACCCGGTTGTCGGCGAAGAACTTCCGGACGTTCTTGGCGTCGTCCGGGGCGATGCGGGCGACCTCGGCCTCCAGCCGCTCCATGTCGTTGGTGGCGCGGATCTCGCCGCCCGCCTCGAAGACGAGGTGGTATTGCGGGTCGAGCCGTTCGAGCTTGACGTGATCCTCGAGTCGCTCGCCGCAGGTCTCGAAGATGTCAGCGAGAATCTGTGGATAAAGGAAGAAGGTCGGGCCGATGTCGAACCGGTAGCCGCCGGGGGCCTCCACGGTCTTCGTCCGGCCTCCCACGGCCGGGTCCTTCTCGACCAGGGTGACGTGAACGCCGGCGCGGGCGAGAAGAAGTGCCGTCGCCAATCCCCCAGGACCGGCGCCGACGACGATGACGCGGCGTCCTGACAGGGTCCGCAGGCCATCCCGTGACTGAAGCAACGCAATCAACTCCCTCGTCGACGACCTCCGATGGGAAACCTCCCATGCGCCAGGCGTATCGGCATCCGTGCCAAGCTCAAAGCCCGGAGTCGGGGATGCCACCCATACCGGTCTAGCTTGCCGCCTAATCTCGACCGGCGGCAGGGGCGGGACAATTGCCACGGATTGTCGCGTGTCCGCATGAAGGATGCTGCATGGCCAGATGGTGGAGCGCCAATGCCCCGGCGGTGGCCACGTTCAGCGAATCGAAGCCGGCGGCCATGGGGATCCGCACGGTGCGGATCCGCGCCATCAGGCCGTGCGACAGGCCCGGCCCCTCGGTACCGAGCAGCAGGAGCGTGCGGGGCAGCGGCGGCAGCTCGGCGAGCACGTCGTCTCCCCGCGGGCTGAAGGCGAGGGGAACGAGGGCGTTGGCGTGCGCGAAGCCCAGCATCGCCTCCGCGTCGAGGCGGGCGAAGGGGACGGTCAGCGCCGCGCCGGCCGAGACCCGGATGGCCTTGCGGTAGAGCGGGTCGCAGGTGGCGGGGTCGAGGAGCACGCCGTCGGCCCCGAAGGCCGCGGCGTTGCGGAACAGGCCGCCGACATTGTCGTGGTTGGTCAGCCCGACGAGGCCGGCCACGAGGGCAGGGGCCGGAGGCGGCGGAAGGGCGAGGGGAGGCTCCGCTCCGCGCACCCCCACCGCCATCACGCCCCGGTGGATCGGGAAGCCGGCGATGGCGCTCATCACCGCCTTCGAGGCCGTATAGACCGGCACCGAACCGGGCAGGGCGGCGAGCGCATCGGAGAGGGGCGCCACCCGCTCATGGCTCAGCAGCAGCGATTCGGGCGCGAACCGCGCGGCCCCCGAGAGCAGCACCCGCAGGGTCACCTCCCCCTCGACGATGAACCGGCCCTCGCGCCCGACGAGGTCGCGCTCGCGCATGGCGGCATAGGCGGCGATGCGCGGATCGGCGGGGTCGTCGATGGGGATGGGTGTCACCGGTGGCCGCATCCTGTGCCCTGGCGGACGATGCCGCGCTACGCGCTCGCGGGACGTCCGCCCATGCGGATGGCAAGCGGGTCCGCCTCTTCCCTCGTGGGCACCTTCACCAGGGCCTCGCCGTCGAGCACGACCTCGCCGGCGACGGAGCAGGTGCATTTGAGACGGGCGCGGCGGCGCTCGGGGACGAGTTCCGCCACTTCGACGGTGACCTGAACCGTATCGCCGATGCGGACCGGAGCGCGAAAGTTCAGGGTCTGGCTGATGTAGATGGCGCCGGGGCCGGGCAGGCGGGTGCCGAGCACTGCCGAGATCAGGCCGGCGGTGTAGAGGCCGTGGGCGATACGGGTGCCGAAGGGCGTGCGCGCCGCGAAATGCTCGGAGAGGTGGATCGGGTTGCGGTCGCCGGTGATCTCGGCGAAGCCCACCACGTCGGAAGAGGAGATCTCCTTGTTCAAGGTTTCGGACAGGCCGACTTCGAGATCCTCGAAATACAGCACGCGCAGCTCTGGCATCATCGGTCGGTCTCCCCCGCCTCACGTCGTTGTCACGGGCATGATCCCGCGTCTGACGTGTCGCGTCGCACAAGCGGTGCTGCAAATCCAGCGCAAGGACATCGAAAAATCGGCGCTCGACAGATGTGTCGTACCCAGTCCAAGAGGCGAAGACCTGCCCGTGAGTCGATCCTGAAAGCCGATGACCGACGCATCCGCCCCGGCGATTCCCATCTCCCTGCGTCCCGTCGTCCTCCGGGTGGCGGGGCTGAACCTCGCCTATTTCGGCGTGGAGATCGCGGTGGCCGTGGCGATCGGTTCCCTCGCGCTCATCGCCGACAGCCTGGACTTCCTAGAGGACGCGGCCCTCAACCTGCTGATCTTCGCCGGGATCGGCTGGAGCCTGCGCAACCGCGCCCGCCTCGGCATGGTCCTGGCCGGCATCCTGCTGCTGCCCGCCCTCGCCACCGCCTACGCCGCCTGGGAGAAGGTGGCGGACATGGCCCCCCCCGCGCCATTGCCGCTGACGCTCGCCGGCCTTGGGGCGCTCGCCGTCAACCTCACCTGCGCCGTGATGCTGGCCCGCCACCGGGACGGGGGAGGAAGCCTGACGCGGGCGGCTTATCTCTCCGCCCGTAACGACGCCTATGCCAATCTCGCCATCATCGGCGCCGGCCTCGTCACGGCGTTGACGCTCTCGCCCTGGCCCGATCTCGTGGCGGCGGCCGGCATCGCCGTGCTCAACGCCGATTCGGCGATGGACATCCTCAAGGCCGCCCGCGCCGAGTGGCGCGCGGCCCATCCAGCGGCCTGAGAGGTCTCCCTTGCGCCTGTTCCCGATCTCCGACCTGCATCTCGAGCGCCGCCGTCCGGAAACGATCGCCCGGCCGGACGCGCCGTTCGACGTCCTGGTCTGCCCGGGCGATCTCTACGAGGGTCGACCGGAGGCCGGCCTCGCGGCGCTTCGCGGGATCGCGCAGGGACGACCCATCGTGCTGGTGCCGGGCAACCACGAGCATTATGCGCCGACCGGCGATTCACGCACCGCGCCCGCGCTGATCGCCGCCCTCGAGGCGGAGGTGGCGCGGATCAACGACGAGGGGGAGGGCGCTCCGGTCCACCTCCTCAACCACGGGGCATGCGTCGTCCTCGACGGCGTGCGCTTCGTCGGCACCACCCTGTGGAGCGACTGGGCTCTCGCCGGCCGCTGGCTCGACGAGACCGTGCCCGACCGCCCGGCCGATCCCGTCGCCTATGCCGCCGCGCGGATGACCCACCCGGTGACGGGCTCGCGCGAGTTCCGCGGCTCGATCCGCAAGGGAGATGGGAGCGTCTGGTCGCCGGCCGACGCCATGGCGGCGCATCTGGCGCAGAAGGCCGAACTCGCCGCCGCCCTCGCCGCGCCGCATCCTGGCCCCACCGTGGTCGTCACCCACCATCCGGCGAGCCCGCTGGCGGCCGACGCGTTCCGGGCCATCCCTGGCGTGCCCTGGTGGGTGCCGGCCTTCTACGCCACCACCGCCCTCGACGACCTGCCCGAGGCGAGCCGCCCCGACCTCTGGGTCTCCGGCCATTTCCATGCCGGCCACGACCTGCGCATCGGCCGCACCCGCTGGATCGCAAACCCGGTGGAGGGCGGGACGTATTCGGCCGAGCGGTTCGTGGAGGTGGGGTGAGGGGCGGGCGCGGCCGGCCTCGGCTCTCGGATCGTCTTTCGAGAGCGCGCGTCCCGCGAAACCTCCTCCCCCCGCCCTACGTAGGGGCGGGCAGGGGCGCCGCCCCGTGCCAGGATCGGAGTCGCCCATGAACACCTTCATCGCCGTCGTGCTCGTCTGCGCCAACGCGATTCCGATCGAATCCTGCTCCGACGACAGGGCGAGCGAGGTGCGCAAGGTCCGCGTCTCGAACGAACTCGGCTGCACCAACGGCTGGCAGGAGATCATCTCCCGCACCGACATCGGCGAGGAGATCGGCAAGACCGCCTACCTCAAGACCGAGTGCCGCCGGGTGAAGGAGGCGCAGTGACCCCTATTTGTCGTACTTGATGTAGGCGAAGCGCGCGTCGGCGGGCGTGCCCTCGAGGCCCTGGCCCTCGGTGCCCGGCTGCCAGCCCACCACCTCCTCGATCTTCTTCGCCAGGGCGAAGTCCTTGTCGGTGATGCCCTTGGCGGCGTGGTTCATCAGCCGCACCTCGACCCAGGCATAGGAGGCGGTGAGGTCCGGGTGGTGCCAGGCGGCTTCCGCCAGGTGGCCCACCGTGTTGATGACCATGAGGGTGCTCTTCCAGCCCGCCGTCTTGTAGGTCCGCCGGATCCAGCCGTCCTCGTAGGTCCAGGCCGGCAATTCGGCGGCCAGACGCTCCGAGATGGTAGCGTCGTCGAGGGCGTCTTCGCGCGATCCGGCCATGGCTGCACGTCCTTTGAATGTCGGGGTGGTGGTCTAGGAACTCTGCGACGCGCCGCGTGTCCGGGCAAGGCTGGCGGCAAAGATCTCCGGAACCGCGAATGCCGTGGTCGCCTGCGACGTGGTGGCCCTGCCCCCTCCGGCAGCCGATCGGATCTGTGGACGCCGGGGGGGCGAGACCCTATGAAGAAAGAACAATAGTTCGTCGGTCCCGGATGCCGGGGCCGGATACGGGCCGGTTCCAGGGAGACGACGTTCATGCTGTCACGGCGCGGAGTGCTCGCGACGGCTGCGCTGTGGCCTCTGGCCGGGTCGGTGACGGCCGCGGCCGCCGCTCCCGCAATCCGTGTCGGAAGCCTGCCCTTCGGCACCGTGGCCTGGGAGGCGGCGGTGATCAAGGCGCGCGGGCTCGATGCCGCCAACGGTTTCACCCTCGACGTGGTCAAGCTCGCCGGCAACGATGCCGCCCGCATCGCCTTCCTCGGCGGACAGGTCGACACCATCGTGGGCGACCTGCTCTGGGCCGGGCGCCTCGGCAACGAGGGCAGGGCGATGCGCTTCATCCCTTATTCCACCACCGAGGGCTCGCTGATGGTGCCGGCGGGCAGCGCCATCGCCGGCCTCAAGGATCTCGTCGGCAAGCGGCTCGGGGTGGCCGGCGGACCGCTGGACAAGAACTGGCTCCTGCTCAAGGCCCAGGCCAAGGACGCCGCCGGCATCGATCTCGAATCGCAAGCGCAGGTCGCCTACGGCGCGCCGCCGCTCCTGGCGCTCAAGCTCGAACAGGGCGAGCTCGACGCGGCCCTGCTCTACTGGACCTATTGCGCCCGTCTCGAGCCGAAGGGCTTTACCCGCCTCATCGGGTCGGACGACATCATGCGCGCGTTCGGTGCCACCGGATCCATCGCGCTCATCGGCTACCTGTTCGAGGGCGCCACCGTATCGGAAAAGGCCGAGGCCATCGCCGGCTTCGCCCGCGCCGCTCGCACCGCCAAGGAGATGCTGGCCAACGATCCCACCACCTGGGACGTGGTGCGGCCGCTGATGTCGGCGGAGGACGAGCCGACCTTTGCGGCGCTCAAGCGTGATTTTCTCGCCGGCATCCCGCGCCGGCCGCTCGCCACAGAGCGCGCGGATGGCGAGCGCCTGTTCGGCGTGCTGGCCAGGCTCGGCGGCGAGCGGCTGGTGGGGGCGGGCAAGACCCTGCCCGCCGGCCTGTATTTCGACGGGGCCGGAAACGGTTGAGCCGCGTCACGCCCTCCCCCGCGGTACGCTGAATCGTGGCCCGGCCCGGCGCGAACGCCATGGGAGAGGCGACTCGGGGAGTGGCGACTCGTCTCGTCTCCGTGCTGGTGCTGCTCGCGGCCTGGCAAGCGGCGGCGTCACTCGCGGAATCGCGGCTCCTGCCCGCGCCCCTCGCCATCCTCGATTTCATCGTGAAGGAATCCGCCACCGGCGACCTCTGGCGCAACGTCGGCATCACGTTGACGCGGGTGGGCGTCTCCTTCTTCTTCGCCATGGGGCTCGGGGTGCTGCTCGGCATCGCGCTCGGCCGCTGGAAGGCGCTCAACCTCGTCCTCGATACGCCGCTCCTCATCCTCCTCAACACGCCAGCCCTGGTGATTACGGTGCTGGCCTACATCTGGGTCGGCCTCAACGAGAGCGCGGCGGTGCTGGCGGTGGTGCTCAACAAGTTGCCCAACGTGGCGGTGATCGTACGTGAGGGCGCGCGCGGCCTCGATCCGGGGCTCGAGGAGATGGCGCGGAGCTACCGTTTCGACCGCCGCACCTGGATCGCCCACGTCCTGGTGCCTCAGCTCCAGCCTTTCGTGGTGGCCGCCGCCCGCTCCGGCCTGTCCCTCGCCTGGAAGATCGTGCTGGTGATCGAGCTGCTCGGGCGTCCGAACGGGGTGGGTTTCGCCATCAACTTCTACTTCGTCCAGAGCCTGAACGTGGCGGCCATCATCGGTTACAGCGTCGTCTTCATGAGCGTGATGATCGCCATCGACATCCTCATCCTCCAGCGCCTCGAAGCCCATGTCCGACGCTGGCGCTGAGAGGGCGGACGCGCTCTCCGTCTCCATCCGCAGCAAGGTCTACGGAGCCGGCGGCCCGGAGCCGGTGGAGGCGGTGCGCGATCTCTCCTTCGTCGTCCGCCGGTCGGAGATCGCCTGCCTCATCGGCCCCTCGGGCTCCGGCAAGACCACGACCCTGCGCATCCTGCTCGGACTCGACGACGCCTATGACGGCGCGGTGACCCCGGACCCACGCGAGGCCGGAATCGCCATGGTCTTCCAGGAGCCGCGCCTCCTCCCCTGGCGCAGTGTCGAGCAGAATGTCCGCCTCGGCCTGCCCCGTGCCGAGCGGGGGCGCGATCTCGACGCCCTGTTCGAGTCCCTCGGGCTGACGCCATGGCGCGGCCGCTATCCGGGAAAGCTCTCCCTTGGGATGGCGCGCCGCGTGGCGCTCGCCCGTGCCCTGGCCCTCCGTCCCCGCATCCTGGTGCTCGACGAGCCCTTCGTGTCCCTCGACGACAGGGCCGCGGCGTCCCTGCGGGAGATCGTGGTGGCGACCGTGGCGCGCGAGGGAATGAGCGTGCTCATGGTCACGCACAACGTGGCGGAGGCCATCGAGATCGCGGACCGGCTCCTGCTCGTCTCGGCGCGCCCGGCGAGCCTGCTCGCTGCCGTCGCCCTCGACCGGCCCCGAAGCGAGCGCGATAGGGCTTGGGCGGAAGCGATGCGGGAGGACCTCGCGAATCGTTTTCCGGGCGTCATCGCCGCCTGAATGCGCTTTCACGGTGGCAGGGGAAGCGCACGATATCGCCGACGCGACATTATGCACATGTGCTCGGCGTTTAGGCCGCTGTCGGTGGCGTCTACGCAGTCATGCGGCGAGACAACGCAGCGCTCGATCGAATGGCGCCCAACCGATCCCGAGACATGCACGGCCAGCGCAGGATTTGCCGGTGAGTATTGCATGATAATTCATGCCGATGGAGTTTGAGTTTGGCCTCGTATCGAACGAAGTGACCGTTTTATCGAACAATCTTCGTCAGTTCAGGGGATGACTGGCATACCAAGCGGCCTGCATGCGCGTGACGCATAAGAAGCGCACGAGTCTTTTAAATGCTTTTGTCTTGAGATTTCTCGATTTTGCAGCGCAACATTTTAGGGTGCGCTCGCTCAGATCACGGTCAACGAAGACGTTCGTTCACCAGGTCTTGATGCCGCCTGAGGTCAAGCTTGCTCAATCGAGTTGACGCCGCCGCAATTTTTCTTAGAGTTCATTCAAGCTTCGGTTCGAAGGGGCGCCGCAAAGGGGTAGCGGCGACCGGGAGAGCAAGCGGTGGTTTGGGCGAAAATCTCGCGGAAACAGCCGCTTAGGAAACTCTATCGAAGTGAACTATCCCTGTCGCAAATAACAGGTCGCACAAGTGGGGGCAGGTTTCGCTGCTCTCCAGGCGTGTCAAAGACTTGTCGGAGGAATGCATGAGAGCGGTCCATCTTCTCGCACTCGGCGCTGGTCTGGTGGCTTCGGCCCCCGCCTTCGCCAATGACGACGTCCTGAAGCGCTCGGCCGATCCGGCCCAGCAGGTTCTGCAGACGGTCGATTACGCCAACACGCGCTATTCGAAGCTCGACCAGATCAACGCCGGCAACGTGAAGCAGCTGCAGGTGGCCTGGACGTTCTCGACGGGCGTCCTGCGCGGCCACGAGGGTTCGCCTCTCGTCGTCGGCAACATGATGTACGTCCACACCCCCTTCCCGAACATCGTCTACGCCCTCGACCTCGACAAGGACGGCGTGATCGTCTGGAAGTACGAATGATGTACGTCCACACCCCCTTCCCGAACATCGTCTACGCCCTCGACCTCGACAAGGACGGCGTGATCGTCTGGAAGTACGAGCCCAAGCAGGACCCGAGCGTCATCCCGGTGATGTGCTGTGACACGGTCAACCGTGGCCTGGCCTATGCCGACGGCGCCATCATCCTGCACCAGGCCGACACCACCGTCGTCTCGCTCGACGCGAAGTCCGGCAAGGTGAACTGGTCCGTCGTCAACGGCGACCCCAAGAAGGGTGAGACCAACACCGCCACCGTTCTTCCCGTGAAGGACAAGATCATCGTCGGCATCTCCGGCGGCGAGTTCGGCGTGAACTGCCACGTCACCGCCTACGATTCCAAGACGGGCAAGAAGGTGTGGCGCGGCCACTCCCAGGGCCCCGATGCCGACATGATCATGGACCCGGAGAAGACGACGTCTCTCGGCAAGCCGGTCGGCAAGGATTCCTCGCTGAAGACCTGGGAAGGCGATCAGTGGAAGACGGGCGGCGGCTGCACCTGGGGCTGGTTCTCCTACGACCCCAAGCTCGACCTGATGTATTACGGGTCCGGCAACCCCTCGACCTGGAACCCCAAGCAGCGTCCGGGCGACAACAAGTGGTCCATGACCATCTGGGCGCGTAACCCCGACACCGGTGCGGCCAAGTGGGTCTACCAGATGACCCCGCACGACGAGTGGGACTACGACGGCATCAACGAGATGATCCTCACGGATCAGAAGGTCGACGGCAAGGATCGTCCGCTCCTCACCCACTTCGACCGTAACGGCTTCGGCTACACCCTCGATCGCGCCACCGGCGAGCTCCTGGTCGCCGAGAAGTTCGATCCGGTGGTGAACTGGGCCTCCAAGGTCGACATGGACAAGGGCTCCAAGACCTACGGTCGTCCGCTCGTCCAGGCCAAGTACTCGACCGAGCAGAACGGTGAAGATACCAACTCCAAGGGTATCTGCCCCGCGGCCCTCGGCACCAAGGACCAGCAGCCTGCTGCGTTCTCGCCGAAGACCAACCTGTTCTACGTGCCCACCAACCACGTCTGCATGGACTACGAGCCGTTCCGGGTGTCCTACACCCCCGGTCAGCCCTACGTCGGTGCGACCCTGGCCATGTACCCGGCCCCCAACAGCCACGGCGGCATGGGTAACTTCATCGCCTGGGACGGCGTCGCTGGTAAGATCAAGTGGTCGAACCAGGAGCAGTTCTCGGTGTGGTCGGGCGCCCTCGCCACCGCTGGCGACATCGTGTTCTACGGTACCCTCGAGGGTTACCTGAAGGCCGTTGACTCCAAGACCGGCAAGGAACTCTACAAGTTCAAGACCCCGTCGGGCATCATCGGCAACGTGATGACCTACCAGCACAAGGGCAAGCAGTTCGTCGGCATCCTGTCGGGTGTCGGTGGCTGGGCTGGCATCGGCCTCGCGGCCGGTCTGACCGACCCGAATGCCGGTCTCGGCGCGGTGGGTGGCTATGCCGCTCTCTCGAACTACACCAACCTCGGTGGTCAGCTGACCGTCTTCGCGCTCCCGAACTAATCGGTCGCACGAAGCCTGAGACGATAGGGTGCCGGCGCGGGTTTCCGCGCCGGCACCTTTATGATTAGATCGTTATTAAGAACACTTCGAACGTCGACCGAACGGGTCGACGGTTGCTCCTGGGAGAAACGTCGTTGCAGTACCAAAGCAAAGCCGCCATCCGTCCGCTCGTGGCCGCCCTCGTTTTCGCATTCGCCTCCGCCGGTGCCGTTCAGGCCCAGGACGCCAAGCCCGCCGATCCCGCCGTGGCGAACCAGCTCGATCCCAATGCTCCTGAGAAGGACGCCAAGCTGATCGACAAGTATCAGGCGGTGAAGGTCGAAGACGGCAAGTATTTCGATAAGGACGGCGCCCCGACCTACCACATCACCAACGACGGCAAGAAGTTCGACTGGTACGCCTATTCCGGCTACCGCCGCTATCACGCCGAGTGCCACGTGTGTCACGGTCCCGACGCCATGGGTTCGACCTACGCACCCGCCCTCAAGGATTCGCTCAAGCGCCTATCCTACGAGGAGTTCGTCGGCATCATCGCCGGTGGCAAGCAGGACATCAGCTCGAGCGGCACCAACGTGATGCCCGCCTTCGGCGATAACAAGAACGTGATGTGCTACGCCGACGACCTCTACACTTACCTGAAGGCCCGCGCCTCCGGTGCGATGCCGCGCGTGCGTCCGACCGACAAGGAAGACAAGCCGGAGGCCGCCAAGAAGGCCGAGAAGGAGTGCCTGGGCGGCTAATGGCTCGCTTTGGCTCCTTCACAACGACGGTTTGCGCGCTCCTGCTGATCTCGGCAGGGGTGCGCCCCGCATCTGCGCAGTCGCTTCCCGATCTCGTCACCACCGATGTCCTGCGCGTCTGCGGAGATCCCGGCAACATGCCGTTCTCCCAGCGCAAGGAGGACGGGTTCGAGAACAAGATCGCGGCAATCCTCGCCGACGAACTCAAGGTCAAGCTCCGCTATTACTGGCTGACGCAGGGGCCTGGATTCGTCCGCAATACGCTGGGCACCGGCCTGTGCGACCTGATCATCGGTTCGGCCGCCGGTGGAGAACTCGTCCAGCACACCAACCCTTATTATCGCTCCAGCTACGCTCTGGTCACCCGCGACGGTGATCTCGAGGGCGTGATGAAGCTCGACGACCCTAAGCTCAAGGGTAAGGCCATCGGCGTCATCGGTGGCACGCCGCCCGTGAACCGAATGGGCGAGGTCGGCCTCATCGCGTCGATGAAGGCCTACGCACCTTACCAGCTCGATCCCTCGCGCAAGTACCAGACCGTCTCCGCCGAGGTCATCGGTGATCTCGCCGAGAAGAAGATCGACGCGGCGATCCTGTGGGGGCCGGCCGCGGGTTGGCTCGCCAAGCAGAGCGGTGTCGCCATGAAGGTCGTGCCACTCCTTCAAGAGCCGGATCGTCCCGCTCTCACCTTCCGCATCGCCATGGGCGTGCGGATGGAGGAGAACGACTGGAAGCGCAGCCTCAACACGATCCTGCGCAAACGCCGGGCCGATATCGAGAAGGTCTTGCGCGACTACGATGTCCCGTTGCTGGAGGACGAAGGCAACAAGCTCCTCGAGCCGGCGGCACCCTGAGGCCGGGCCTTGCCGGTCGTCACGATCGGCGGGGTTTGCTATGAGCCTCCCGAATCAATGGGGAGGGCGGTTATGGGACGAGTGCGGATCGGTCTTGCGGTCGGGGCTCTCGTCGCCATCGCTGCGGTGGGCGTCGTTGCGGCCGATCGCATGCAGATCGGCCGCGTCGCTCCGGATCTCGTCGCCGAGACCGAGCGCGCCGACCGCGTCCTCGTGGAGAAGTCGGCCCGGCGCCTGACCCTGTTCCGAGAAGGGCGAGTCCTCGCGACCTATCCCATCTCCCTCGGCTTCTCTCCCATCGGCCACAAGCAGCGGGAAGGTGACGGGCGCACGCCGGAGGGGCTCTATTCCATCGCCTATCGCAACCCCCTCAGCGTTGCCCATCTGTCCCTGAAAGTGTCCTATCCGAACGAGGCCGATACGAAAGCCGCCCGTGACGGCGGCTACGAGCCGGGCGGCGACATCATGATCCACGGGATCATGAACGGCTTGTCCTGGCTCGGCCGGCTGCACCGGCTCAAGGACTGGACCAGCGGATGCGTCGGCGTCGCCAATGACGAGATGGCCGCCATTTACGCCCGGGTGGATGTGGGGACGCCCGTCGAACTGCGGCCCTGAGCGGCCGGATTTAAGTCCCGCACGATGCCGGCGGTGTCGAGCTTCGACAGGGCCTGGCTCACGGTCTCCGGCCCGATGACGAGATTCGGGGCGATCTCGGCGAGCGGAACCAGGACGAAGGCGCGTTCCCGTACGAAACGATGCGGCAGGACGAGACGCTCGTCGGAGATCGCCGCCCCTTCATACGAGAGCACATCGATGTCGATGACGCGCGGTCCCCAGCGCCGCTCCCGCACTCGGCCCATGGCGGTCTCGATGGCGAGGCCTGTCTCCAGCAGGTCGTGCGGGGTCAGTTCGGTCTCGACGGCGATGGCCGCGTTGAGGAACCAGTCCTGGTCCGTATCGCCCCAGGGAGGCGTGCGGTAGTCGCTGGAGCGCGCCGTGAGCCGGATGCCCGGGCTGGCTTCGAGCCGTTGGATCGCCTCGGCGATGGTCGCGGCCTTGTCGCCGATATTGCTACCGAGACCGAGATAGGCGGTACTCATCGTGCCAGTCCCGCGCGGCTGCGCAAGATCGAGATGGCGACGCCGTCGATCACCGCCGGGACCGGCGCGCTCGGTTTGTCGACGCGCACGACGATGCTCTCCACGCCCGCGAATCGCTCGAGGATCTCGGCAGCGATGGCCTCGGCCAGAGCTTCGATGAGGGCGAAGCGCCGGGTGGTGGCGATGCGCACGACGATCTCGGTGAGATCGGCATAGCTCACGGTCTTCGCCATGTCGTCCGACAGGCCCGCCGGCCGCAGGTCGATCCGGCAGTCGAGGGAGATGTAGAAGCGCTGACCGATCCGCGCTTCCTCTTCGAGGAGGCCGTGATAGGCGAAGACGGCGATGCGTTCGACGAGGATGCGGTCGGTCATGAGGCTGTCCGCATCACGGCGTCGACCACGCGGAGGGCGTCGACATGGGGAGCCACGTCGTGGACGCGGACGATGTCGGCCCCCAGCGTGGCGGCGAGGACATGGCTCGACAGCGAGCCGATCAGGCGGTCCACCGGCTTCGTCTCGGCATCGTGCAGGCGCCCGAGCATCGATTTGCGCGAGACGCCGACGAGGACGGGAAAGCCCAGCGCCTTGAGTTCGGGCAGGCGCCTCAGAGCTTCGAGATGCTGGGCCCAGCTCTTCCCGAAACCGATCCCCGGATCGAGCACGATGTCCGCGTCCGGGATGCCGGCGCGGCGGGCGATGTCGAGGGAGCGCTCGAAGAAGCGCAACATGTCGGCCACGATGTCGATGGCGGGATCGATGGTCTCGCGATTGTGCATGACCATGACCGGCGCACCATGGGCTGCGGCCACGCGGGCGATGTCGGGCTCGCGCTGCAGGCCCCAGACATCGTTGACGATGCGCGCGCCGGCAGCCAGCGCCGCATCGGCGGTGGACGCCTTGTAGGTGTCCACCGAGATGGGGACCGCAAGGCGCGGGGCGAGATCCCGGATGACGGGAAGGATGCGCGCTTGCTCCTCCTCCGCCGACACGGGCGTGTGACCCGGGCGCGTCGATTCCCCGCCGATGTCGACCAGGGCCGCTCCTTCCGCCACGAGGGCATCGGCCTGGGAGCGCGCCGCCTCGACACCTTCGAAACGCCCCCCATCGGAGAAAGAATCCGGGGTGATGTTGAGGATGCCCATGACGAGCACGTGCTCTCCGAGACCGGGCAGGAGGGTTTTCAGGATCGGGGGAGAAGACGTCACGGGGGCTCTTCGACGAGGGATCGATCTCTATGCTGTAGACCAGGACGATGCCATTCTTCCACCTCATCCTGAGGTGCCGAAGCAAAGCGAAGGCCTCGAAGGAGGCCTTCCGATCTCGCCGCGAGCGCGGGAAGGCTCCTTCGAGGCCGCTTCGTGTCACCTCGGGATGAGGGAGAAGGTGGGATCGCCGTATCCGAGAGGGGTCGAGCCGGTCACACCCCGCCGCGATAGCAGCGGATCTCGGCTTCGGCCTGGGCGCGGCGCAGATCCGCGACCTTGTCGTCGAACACCTTCGTCGAGCGGAACTCGTTCGAACGGGCGCCGATGCCCTGGCGCATGGACAGGACCGTGCTCGCCTGGACGTATTTGTCATAGGTCAGGATCGAGGCGAGGGCGTCGATGGAGCACGAGCAGCGCGAGAGCGATTCCCGCGACTGCCCGTTGGCCGCCATGCAGCCGAACACGTAATCCGCCCGCGCCTCGGTGGGGTAGTCGTTCTCGCTGTCTGCCGCCTGGACGGGGGCGCCGGCGAGGCCGAGCATGAGGGCGAGAAAGCCGCCTTTAACCAGCGTTCGGATCATAGGTCAGATTCTCCTGGAGAAGTTCGCCGCCATCCGCCGTCTTCGACTGCGCCTCGATGGAGAGTAGTTCGCCGGGCACGGCGGGCGACGTCACGAAGGTGTATTTCAGGTTCTCGAGGCCGCGCATGCGGTCCTTCATCTTGTCGTCGAGGAAGGGCTGCACTTCCACGCGCCAGGCATCCACTGTCTGTCCCTTCACGGTGGCGGTCGTCGCGGTCACGGTCGCGTTGTCGCGCAGGGCCTTGCGGATGCCGTTCTTGATGTAGCGCGGGTTGGCCGAGAGCACCTTGGCGAGGTCGATGAGGTGATGCTCGAGGAAGAGCGTCATCACCGGGTTGCCAGGCATGTCGTTGAACGGGCCGGCGGGGAATCGGTTCGCGCCCGAGAACATCTGCACGCGGATCGTCCGGTTCTCCGGCGCCCCGCCCGGCTCGATGCTGAGCTTGATCTGGTCGTCCATGGTCGGGCCGAACGGACCCTTGGAGATGCCGCTGCGCCGGAGATACGCGTAGGTGAGGGTCGAGCCCGGCGCCACATTCTTCATCTGCGGCTCTTCGAACAGCAGGTCCGAGGCATTGGGCGGGGTGGCGGTGTTGGCCTTGGTCACGGCGGGGGCATCTGCCGGGGGCGTGCCCTGCGCCAGGGCGGGCAGACCGGCAAACGACAGGGCGAACGCGACGAGAACGGGCTTCACAGGGGAGCATCCTCTTTCAGGGGCGGCGGCGCAGCGCGATCCACGTTGCTGCCGATCGTCCGGTAGACATAATCGGGCGGCGTCTCGGCCGCCTCTTCCGTGGCGAGTTCCCGCACCTTCGCATGGAGCGGGGAAAGCGAGCAGGCCGGGTCGGTGGCCGCGGCATCGCCGGCCAGAGCCAGCGCCTGGCAGCGGCAGCCGCCCCAATCCTTCTCGCGCCGATCGCAGGAGCGGCAGGGCTCCTTCATCCAGTCCGTCCCGCGATAGGCGGTGAAAGCCGGGGAGTTCGCCCAGATATCGGCGAGCGAATGGTCGGAGACGTACCAGAATTCGAGATGCTTGATGGTCTCGGCGGCGTGGCAGGGGAGCACCTTACCGGCCGGCGTCACGTTCATCAGCTTGCGGCCCCAGCCGCCGGCGCAGGCCTTCGGGTATTTCGCATAGTAGTCGGGAACGACGAGATCGATGACGAGCTGGCCCTTCAGCCGCTCGCGCGCGGCCTCGACGATGCGGATCGACTGATCGACCTGGGCCTTGTCCGGCATCAGGGCGGCGCGGTTCACATAGGCCCAGCCGTAATACTGGGTATGGGCGACCTCCAGGCGCTTGGCGCCGAGCTTGACGGCCAGATCGATGAAGCCCTCTACCTCGTGGATGTTGCCACGGTGGATCACGGAATTCAGCGTCAGCGGCAGGCCGAGCCGCGTCACGCGCTCGGCAAAGGCGAATTTCTGCGGCTGAGCGTTCTTCAGGCCGCCGATCTTCTCCGCGTTGGCCGCGTCGACGCCTTGCACCGACAGCTGCACATGGTCGAGGCCCGCATCGTAGAGGGCGTCGAGCTTGGCCAACGCACCGCCGACGCCCGAGGTGATGAGATTGGAATACAGACCCAGCTTGGCGCAGGTCTGGGTGATCTCGACGATGTCGCTGCGGGCCGTGGGCTCGCCGCCGGAGAGGTGGACATGCAGCACGCCGAGACCCGCCGCCTCCGTCAGCACCCGCTGCCACGTCGCCGTGTCGAGTTCGCCCGAGCGCCGGTCGAGTTCGAGCGGGTTCGAGCAATAGGGACAGCGCAGGGGACAGCGATGGGTCAGCTCCGCGAGGAGCCCGACCGGAGCCGGCAGGGAAGGGGTATTCGGCGTGATGGCGTTCATCGCTCCAGAACCCGTTTCGTGGCGAGGTCGTTGAGCATGGCCAGGACGTCGGCCTCGATCACGTCCGGGTCGGCGGTGAAGGTCTCGGCGAGCTTCACCGCAATGTCTCGCACGCTGCGCTGGCCATCGACCAGCGACAGGACCGCCACGGCATTGGCGTCGAGGTCGAAGGTGCGCTCGGGCGCCAGCAGCACATGCTGACCGCGGACCTCGTCGTGGCGCAGGCGCACGCCACGGGGCAGGCGTGGCACGTCGCCCGACCGGACCGTGCCGGTGCCGGCCGCCTGCGCCACTTCGGCGACGAGGCCGGTGCCGGGCGTCCAGGCATCCGGCGGGGTCATGCCCGGAGCCACGTAGGAGAAGTAGAGCGCGTCGAGCTGCGTCCAGAGCACGTTACACTTGAAGGTCAGCGCGGCCATGGCCTGACGCTGCAGTTCGGGTGTCGTGGCGTGCTGCTTGACGTAGTCGATGGCGAATTCCGCATCGCGCGGGGCCTGGGTCAGGCGCTTGTCGAAATAGGCCAGCGTGTCCTTGGTGATGAAATCGTAGTTCTTCAGCATCCCGGCCACGCGCTCGGAGATGATCGTCGGCGAGAACATCTCGGTGAGCGAGGAGGCGATGGCCTCCAGCAGCGAGCGCTCCTTCACGAAATGCACGTAGGCATCCACCGAGAAGCGGGTCGCCGACAGGATCCCTTGCGTCGATTCCACGTAGTCGCGACGGAAACCGACGCCCTCGGCGAGTTTCAGCCAACGCTCGATACCGCCGTCTCCGGGCGCGTCGCCATCATGGTCGACGATGCGCTGGCGCCACACGCGTCGCAGGCTCGCATCCTCCATGCGGGCGAGCACGGCGGCGTCCTTCACCGGGATCATCGCCTGGTAATAATAGCGGTTGAGCGCCCAGGCCCTGACCTGATCCTTGTTCAGCTTGCCGTCGTGCAGCAGGCGGTGGAACGGATGCAGGTTGTGATAGCGCCGTGCGCCGATGTCGCGCAACGCCGTCTCGAGTTCCTCGGGGCTGAGCAGGCGCTGGGACGCGTCGGTTTTGGGCGTGGGAAAGGGCGCGGTCATGGCGTGGCTCGGCGTTTCGACGAAGGGCGACGGTCGGAACTTTTCTTACAGATAGCGACGATCCCCGTGAAGGCCACGGACGACAAGCGCGCAATCCTATTGGACACAATATAAGGCGGCGGCATTAAAATGCCAGCCGTGCATTCGGCTAGAGCGACAGGGTCAACCCGTCATGGGCCACTGTCCAGCCCTCGGCCTCCACAGATCTCCGTTCGGCGGAGCCCTCTACCAGCACCGGATTGGTGTTGTTGATATGGACGAAGACCCGGCGGCCGATCTCCACCTCGGCCAGCGCCGCGATCGATCCGCCCTGTCCCGTCATCGGCACGTGGCCCATGCGCCATCCGGTCTTCACGCCGACCCCGGCGCGGATCATGTCGTCGTCGAGGAGCACCGTCCCGTCGAACAGAAGCGCATCGACGCCCGAGATGCGTTGCTTCAGCCCGTCCGTGACGCGCGCGCAGCCGGGAATGTAGGCGAGGCGGCGCCCATTCGCCTCGATCATCGCGCCCACCGTCGTCTCGGTCTCGGCGCCGATCTCCATGGTCTCGTCCTCGAGCCAGAGCGGCACCTTGCCCGGCACCGCGAACAGCGTGACGGTGAGGCCGGGGACCGGTTCGAACGCGTGGTCGAGCGCGATCTTCTCGCGCGTCACCACGTCGGCCGCCATCACGTCGAAGACCCGGTTGGCGTTGACGGAATCGAGGATGCCGGAGGTGGCGTAGAGTGTGTAGGGCTGGCCCTCGCGCAGGGTCAGCAACCCCGCCACGTGGTCGACATCGCCGTTGGTGAGGAGCACGGCATGGATCGGCGAGTGACGCAGGCCCTCCTGCGGATGCATCGCCGGATTGTCGAAGAGTTGCTGCCGGATGTCCGGGGAGGCGTTCACCAGGAGCCACCGCTCGCCATCGGGCGACACGGCGATGCTCGACTGGGTTCGTGGGCGCACTCTGGAGGAATCCTCCCGCGCGAGCGAGCAGATGGGGCAGCGGCAATTCCACTGGGGAAGGCCGCCGCCCGCGGCCGAGCCGAGGATCACGACATGCATGGCTGAACCGGCGCTGCCTCGATCCTCACGCGCGACGCGATATCTCAGTTGAAGGTGTCGATCTCAGCCGACTCGTAGCTGGTGACTTCCATGCCGACACAGATCTCGGAAACGACGGGGGCAGCCCAGGTCATGGTGTTTCTCCTCGGTATGTTTCTTGGACGTCAGCAGCATCCGGATCTCGTATTAAGGAGATCCTAAGACACTGACGGCGCAGTCATTTCTGTCGCGGGAGCTATATCGACAATTCCACCGGACTCTTCAAGCGATAAATTGCCGGATCGTCCCGCGATACGGCGAGAAAACGCATCACGCTCAATGGCGGAAATCTTGGCCCCGCAGGTCGAGCATAAAGCCGCGCCCCCGCACCGTGACGATGACCGGACCGCCGAAGCGGACGAAATCCGAGAGCTTGGTGCGCAGGTAACCCACGTAGACGTCGACGACATTCAGCGACAGGCCGCCCTGGCCGGCCCAGAGCTTGTCGAAGATGTCCCCGCGCGACACCGGCTGGTTGGCCTTGTCCATCAGCAGGGCCAGCAGCTCCGATTCGCGGGGCGTGAGGCGCGCGGTCGCATCCCCGAGGGAGACCTGCCGGATGTTGAGATCGAGAACGAGCTTGCCGGCGGTGACGATGGTGCGCGGCTGGTCCGATTCCTTGCGGCGCAGGAGGTGCGTCTGCAGGCGGGCCAGCAGCTCGTCGAAGACGAAGGGCTTGACGATGTAGTCGTCGGCCCCGAGCGCCAGGCCTTCGGCCCGGTCGCGGACCTCGTCGCGGGCGGAGAGGAACAGGATCGGGCCGGGATAGCCGCCCTCACGCAGGGAGCGGCAGACGTCGTGGCCCGACCCGTCGGGCAGGGTGATGTCGAGGACGACCGCACCGGGTGCCTCGTCACGGGCGGAGGTGAGGGCGTCGTCGACGCAGCCGGCCACCCCCACGGAGAACCCTTCGGCCTCCAGGCCCCGCGCCAGCATGGCCCTGATGTCGCTGTCGTCCTCGACGATGAGCACTCGCGTCATGCGGCGCCGTCCTTCCGCTTCGTTTCTCGTCCGTCCTCGGGATCGAGGTCGAGGACGGGCAGGACGAGCGTCACGCGCGCGCCCGTCCCGTCCTCGCCGGCCCCGAGGCTGATCGCCCCATCATGGCGCTCCGTCACCCAGCGCGCCAGTGCCAAGCCGATGCCGAAGCCCGATTCCCCCGAGTGGCCTTCCCGCCGGAAGCGTTCGAACAGGTCCGCCCCGGCCGCCGGAAAGCCAGCCCCGTCATCCGTCACCGTGATCGTGGCCGAGCGCGCCTCGTCGACGGCGAGTGCGACCACCACCCGTGTCAGCCCCGTGGCGTGCCGCAGGGCGTTGTCGATCAGGCTCTCCACCACCTGCCGCAGCCATTCCCGGTCGGCGAGAAGCGTCGCGTCGCGGGGGGCGGGGTCGAGGATGAGGCTCACCCGCCGGCGCGCCGCCTCGGAGGCGGCGCTGTCCACGGCGTCGGTGAGGATGGCGAGGGCGCTTGCGGCGCGCCGGTCGAGCTCGATCTGGCCGGATTCGGAGCGCGCGACCCGCAGCAGATCCTCGACCCGGCGCTGCAGGCGCAGGGCCCGCTTGCGGATGGTGGCGAAGACCGGGGCGTAATCGACCCCCGCCCGGCCTGCCGAGCGGGCGGCGATGTCGCATTCGCCGAGGATCACGGTGAGCGGCGTGCGCAGCTCGTGGCTGACATCGGCGAAGAAGCGCCGGCGCGAGCGGTCCACCGCCTCCAGGCGCTCGTTGGCGGCGCGCAGGTCGGTGGTCCTCGCCTCCACCGTGTCCTCGAGGGCGGCGCGGTCGGCGGCGAGCCGCCCTTCGCGCCGGGCGAGGCGTGCGGCCATGCGGTTGAAATTCGCCACCAGCAGGCCGAGCTCGTCCCGCGTCGCCACCGAGAGGCGCGTGTCGAGCTCACCGCGCCCGACGGCACCTGCCGCCTGGCGCACTGCCTCGATCCGCGCCAAGGTCGGCCGGGTCACCGCCCGGTACAGGACGAAGACCAGGGCCAGTGCCAGGATGACGGCGGCGAGCGACGCGATCCGCAGGGTCGCTGAGAGCTGGCGCGCCTCGTCCGAACCCGCGATCATCGAGCGGCGCTCCACCTCGATGAGGAAGGAGAGCGGCTGGCCGGTCATGGCGCCGAACCCGTTCAAGGCACCGCGGATGGAGTTGCGCCGCTGATCCTCCTCGGATTGGCGCAGGACCTGGGAGACCTGCCGGTCGAGGATGGCGCGGGCCGAGCGGAGCTGGGCCAGCGGCCGCGTGCGCGCGGCGTACTGCATCCGGTCGAGGGGATCGTCGCTGACGGCGATGCTCTTGCCCAGCGCCTCGTCGACGGCGACGAGCGCCCGGTCGACATTGGTGCGGGCGATGGCGAGCCCTTCAGGTTGGGCGTCCGGGTTGCTCACCGTCTCCAGCGCGGCGAGGCCGTACTGGGTCATGCGGCCGGACAGTTCCACCAGGAGTTCGAGCCGCGCCTGCGCCGCGAGCGTCCGGTCGATGGTGCGCTCGGCCGCGCCGATGGAGCCCAGCACCCCGAGCGCCGCCAGGATCACCAGCAACGCGGCGCCGCCGAGCAGCAGCGCGAACCGGACCTTCAGAGAGCGCATCGCGTAGGGCCGCCCGTGTCTCGCCGTTTCCTCGGGCGCGAGCGATAGCGCAATCCGCCCCGGCGTCCAGGGCCATAACGCTCAACGGTCCTTGTCCCGGTCGCTCGTAAAAGCGCATCCTCTCTCCCCGCATGCGGGGAGAGAGCCGCGACGCCCATCCTCGACGAGTCGACGGATCAAGCCTTCTTGCGTGCGGCCGTCTTTGCCGCCGGCTTCTTTGCCGTGGTGGTCTTGGGAGTGGTGGTCTTGGGAGTGCTCGTCTTGGCAGCGGTCGCCGTGCTCTTCGCCGCCGTCCCGGCTGCCGCCTTGGTCCCCGCCGCCTTCTTGGCGGGAGCCTTCGCCGTTCCCGCCTTGGTGGCGGTCTTGGTCGCCGTCTTGCGGGCCGGGGCCTTCTTCTTGCCGCCGCCCGCCGCCTCGCGGGCGGCGATCAGCTCCAGCGCCTGGGGCAGGGCGATGTCCTCGGCCGCCAGGGTCTTGGGCAGCGTCGCGTTGGTGGTGCCGTCGGTGACGTAGGGGCCGTACTTGCCCGACTTTACCACGATGGCCTTACCGGTCTCGGGATGGTTGCCGAGCGCCCGGCCGGGATCGGAGGCCGGGCCGCGGCGTCCGCCGCCCTGCTCCTTGGCGACGATGAGGTCGATGGCGCGGTTGGCGCCGATCTCCAGCACGTCGTCGTCGCGGCCGAGATTGGCGTACATCTTCCCATGCTGCACGTAAGGACCGAACCGGCCGAGATTGGCCAGGATCGGCTCGCCGCTCTCGGGGTGCCTCGCCACTTCGCGGGGGAGGGCGAGGAGACGCAGCGCCTTCTCCAGATCGACGTCGGAGGGGCTCAATCCCTTCGGCAGGGACGAACGCTTGGGCTTGGGCGCTTCCTTGTCGGTGGAGGCTTCGCCGAGCTGGACGAAGGGACCGAAGCGCCCGTCGCGCAGGGTAACGGACATGCCGGTGACCGGATCGTCGCCGAGCACCCGCGTGCCGGGCTGGCCGCCGCCGGAGGTGCCGTCGCCCTCGCCCTCAACGGCGTTGGCCGCGAGCTGGCGGGTGTACTTGCACTCGGGGTAGTTCGAGCAGCCGACGAAGGCACCGAACTTGCCGAGCTTGAGCGAGAGCTGGCCCGAGCCGCAGGTCGGGCAGGTGCGCGGGTTCGAGCCGTCCGCCTTCTCGGGGAAGATGTGCGCCCCGAGGAGGTCGTTCAGGGCATCGAGTACCTCGGTGACGCGGAGCTCCTTGGTGCCGGAGATCGCGGCCGAGAAGTCCTTCCAGAAATCGCGCAACACCTCGCGCCAGTCGATCTCGGCGTTGGAGACCCGGTCGAGCTGGGTCTCGAGATCGGCGGTGAAGTCGTACTCGACGTAGCGCTGGAAGAAGCTTTCCAGGAAGCCGGTGACGAGGCGCCCCTTGTCCTCGGCCACCAGGCGCTTCTTCTCGATCCGTACGTATTCACGGTCACGCAGGGTCTGCAGCACGGCGGCATAGGTCGAGGGCCGGCCGATGCCGAGTTCCTCCATCCGCTTCACGAGGCTGGCCTCTGAGAAGCGCGGCGGCGGCTCGGTGAAATGCTGGGTCGAGACGATACGCTCGCGCTTGAGCGCGTCGCCCGCCTTCATTGGCGGCAGGCGCTTGCCGTCCTCGTCCTCCTCGTCGTCCTTGCCCTCCTGGTAGAGGGTGAGGAAGCCGTCGAACTTCACCACCTGACCGGTGGCACGCAGATCGATCTTGCGAGGGCCGACGGAGGCGACGATGTCGACGGTGGTGCGCTCCAGCTCGGCCGATTCCATCTGGCTCGCCACCGTGCGGGTCCAGATCAGGTCGTAGAGCTTGGCCTGCTCCGCATCCACATAGCGGGCTACGGATTTGGGTAGCCGGCTCATGTCCGTGGGGCGCACGGCCTCGTGGGCCTCCTGCGCGTTCTTGGCCTTGGCGCTGTAGCGGCGCGGGACGTCGGGAAGGTAGCGTTCGCCGTATTCCTTGCCGATGACGCGGCGTGCGTCGGCGATGGCCTCGGGGGCCATGTCGACGCCGTCGGTTCGCATGTAGGTGATCAGACCCACGGTCTCACCGCCGATCTCGACACCCTCGTAGAGCTTCTGCGCCGCCCGCATGGTCTGGGCCGGCGCCATCCCGAGCTTGCGCGAGGCCTCCTGCTGGAGTGTGGAGGTGGTGAAGGGCGGGGCCGGATGGCGCTTGGCGGGCTTGGCCTCGACGCTGCCGACCTGGAACGTGGCGAGTTCGAGGTCGCGCTTGAACGCGGCGGCGTCCTCGCCGTTGCCGACATCGAGACGCTGGATGCGCTTGCCGTCGGCACCCACGAGACGCGCCTCGAACACCGCGCCGTCCTGGGTCACCAGGGTCGCCACCAGCGACCAGTATTCGCGGGGCTTGAACGTCTCGATCTCGCGCTCGCGCTCGCAGACGAGGCGAAGCGCCACGGACTGGACGCGGCCGGCCGAACGGGCTCCCGGCAGCTTGCGCCAGAGCACCGGCGAGAGGTTGAAGCCGACGAGATAATCCAGGGCGCGACGCGCCAGATAGGCGTCCACCAGGGCCTGGTCGATCTGGCGCGGATTGCGCATGGCGGTGTCCACCGCCGCCTTGGTGATGGCGTTGAAGGTCACGCGCTCGATCGGCATGCCCTTGATCGCCTTGCGGGCGTTGAGGGCCTCGACCACGTGCCAGGAGATGGCCTCGCCCTCGCGATCCGGATCGGTGGCGAGGATCAGGCCATCGGCACCCTTGAGTGCCCTGACGATCTCCGAGACGCGCTTCGAGCCGCGGTCGTCGAGCTCCCACAGCATGCGGAAATCCGCCTCCGGGTCGACGGAACCGTCCTTGGCGGGAAGGTCGCGGATATGGCCGAACGAGGCGAGCACCTCGTAGTCGCGGCCGAGATACTTGTTGATCGTCTTGGCCTTGGCCGGCGACTCGACGACGACGACTTTCATGTGCGGATCAGCCTCTCGTCAGCGCCCGAGCTGCCGCCGGGACTCGCAGCCGGCGGGGTTTCTCCCACCGGGACTCACAGATTGTGTGCAAGACTTCGAACGTGGCCTGGCACCATGGCCGGCCCGGCGCTTTGCGGGGGACAAGTGGGTCAAGGGCGCGGGGTTGTCAAATCGGGAGGAGGCGGTGCCGTTGCAAGATGCGGTACCCGTCAGATCCCCGCATACCATTCGTAGCCGCGATCCTCCCAATAGCCGCCCTGGCCGTCGCCGATCCCGGACAGGCTGTCCACCACCTCGATCCGCATGACGTATTTGGCGTGTTTGTAGCCGAGCTGGCGCTCGACCCGCAGGCGCAAGGGGGCGCCGTTCGAGACGGGCAGGGCCTTGCCGTTCATGTCGTAGGCCAGGATCGTCTGCGGGTGGAAGGCGTCGGTGAGGTCGAGGCTTTCGTAGTACCGGATCGGACGGCCGTTCGGACCGCCATCGCCGGCCTCTATCTCCGCCACGTCCCCGCCCTCGAGACCGCCACCGGCCATCTCCATCGTGTCGGCGCAATGGAACACGACGTAGCGTGCGTTCGGCTTCAGCCTCGCCCGGGTCAGGACTTCGCCGAGCGGGACGCCGGTCCATTTGCCGATGGCGCTCCACCCCTCGACGCAATCGTGCCGGGTGATCTGGGTCCGCGAGGGCAGGGCACGCAGGTCAGCGAGGGACAGGTCCTGCGGCTGTTCGACGAGGCCGTCGATCCTCAGTCTGAAGGTCGCGAAGCCGGCCTGCGCCAGGGCCTTGTAGCCGTCGTCCGGAGGGTCGATCGTCCCGTTCGGCTTGAACCGGGGCGAGATGTCGCTCTCGTCGAACTCGTGGGCGAGGGAGGTCGGCGTCAGAAGCAGGCGCTGCACGAACAGGTTGGCATCCTCCCCGAGCTTCAGCGTGCGCCGGCCCCAATCGCTGCCGGCGATGCGGTCGCAGCCGCCGAGGACGGCGGAACCCACCAGGCCGGCCACGCCGGTGAGGATGCCGCGACGGTTGGGAGCGCGCGTCATCGGCCCTTCCCCGGATAGGAAGTCTTGCCCGGATAGGAAGTCTTGCCCGGATCGGAGGTCTTGCCCGGATCGGAGGTCTTGGTGGTCTCGATGACGAACCAGCCGGTGACCATGCCGCGCAGGTTGTTCCAGGCCCCCGAGACCAGCACGAGTGCCACATGGACGAGGGTGAACAGCACGAGCAGGTTCGTGACGATGAAGTGGACGGTCCGGGCCGATTGCCGGCCGCCGAACAGGGCGGGCAGGGGCAGCACGGCGTTGAAACCCGGCGACATGGCGAGGCCCGTGAGCAGCATCATTGGCAGCAGGAGGACGATGACGGCGAAATAGCTCAGTTTCTGCAGCGTGTTGTAGCGCCGGGCCTCGTCGCCTTTCGGGAAGGTCAGGGTGAGGTGCTCGCGGATCGAGCCGCCGAGATGCCGGATCTGGTCTCTCTGGGGCACGATCCGGCGGCGCAGCTGGCCGCTCTCGATGCCGTAGATGAGATAGATCAGCCCATTGATGAAGAAGGCCCAGGCGAACAGGAAGTGCCAGCGGCGCCCGGTGGCGAGGTCCTGGTGCGCCGGCAGGGTGATCCAGGCGGGGAAGGCCCTGCCCGTGGTTTGGCCCTGCGCGGTGGAGAGGCCGAGCCAGCCGGTCGTGTCGAGCGTGCGATCGCCGATCCTGACGATTCCTCGCGCCGCGCCCTCCGCCGTCTCGTCGTTCGTAACGGCGAGGAGCGGCGCGTCGAAGGTCGAGGCCGAGCCCCAGTACAAAGCCGGATGGGCGTTGAAGATCTGCAGCCCGCTCATCAGCAGCACGGCGAGGCAGACGAGGTTGATCCAGTGGGCGGCCCGGATCACCGCGGGGTGGCGGAAGATCCAGCGGCGGCGGATCGTCTCGATCCGCTCGTCGGGCCGTCTCGTCGTGCTGGCTGCCAAGGGGCGGACTCCGGCCTCGATCACGAATCGCGCCCATCTGAGTCAGCCGGAGGGCGCATTCTAAAGGAGACTACGAGCCACGGGGCGGAAAGGTTACACGCCCCCGTCACGCCGCGGCAGCAAGCGACCGGTCCCCGGCCCATCGCTCCTTGCCGCTCCCCGTCCGCCTCCCTATAGCCATGGTCTCAGAATGACCGTCGCACCCGCCTCCTTCCCCCATCGGCACCTTCTCGGCATCGAGGGGCTGTCGCGCCCCGATATCGAGGCCCTCCTCGACCGGGCGGAGGATGCCGTGTCCCTCTCCCGCCAGGTGGAGAAGAAGCGCACCACCCTGCGCGGCCGCACTCAGATCAACCTGTTCTTCGAGCCCTCGACCCGCACCCAGAGTTCGTTCGAACTCGCGGGCAAGCGTCTCGGCGCCGACGTCATGAACATGTCGGTGGCCTCGTCCTCGGTGAAGAAGGGCGAGACCCTCATCGACACGGCCGCCACCCTCAACGCCATGCGGCCCGACATCATCGTCGTGCGCCACCACTCCGCCGGGGCCGTGCATCTCCTGGCCCGCAAGGTCGATTGTTCGGTGGTCAATGCCGGCGACGGCGCCCACGAGCACCCGACCCAGGCGCTGCTGGACGCGCTCACCATCCGCCGCAACAAGGGGCGGATCGAGGGCTTGAGGGTCGCGATCTGCGGCGACGTCCTGCACAGCCGCGTCGCCCGCTCGAACATCATCCTGCTCCAAGCCATGGGCGCCCGCGTGCGGGTCATCGGCCCCTCGACGCTGCTCCCCACCGGGATCGAGCGCTTCGGCGTCGAGGTCTTCACCGACATGCGCAAGGGGCTCGAGGGCTGCGACATCGTGATGATGCTGCGGCTCCAGCGCGAGCGCATGAACGGCTCCTTCGTCCCCTCGGTGAAGGAGTATTTCCGCTATTTCGGCCTCGATGCCGAGAAGCTGGCGCTGGCCGCGCCCGACGCCCTGGTGATGCATCCGGGACCCATGAACCGCGGCGTCGAGATCTCGTCCGAGATCGCCGACGGGGCGCAATCCCTGATCCGCGAGCAGGTGGAGATGGGGGTCGCCGTCCGCATGGCGGTCCTCGAAGCCCTCGCGACGCATCTGCCGAACGCGTGATGGCCATGACCGGACACGTCCTCCTCACCCATGCCAGCCTCCTCGATCCGGCCACGAGCCGCGAGGGGCCGGGCCATGTCCTCGTCCATGACGGCCGCATCGCCGATATCGCCTGGGGCGCGTCACCTGCCGCTCCCGAGGGCGCCGAGATCGTCGATTGCGGCGGCCATGTCCTGAGCCCCGGCCTCATGGATCTCCGCGCCTTCGTCGGCGAGCCGGGCGCCGAGCACCGCGAGACCCTGGCCAGCGCCAGCGCGGCGGCGGCGGCCGGAGGGGTCACCACCCTCGTCTGCATGCCCGACACCAACCCGGTCATCGACGGGCCGGCCATCGTCGATTTCGTCCTGCGCCGCGCCCGCGACACGGCCTGCGTCACCGTCCTGCCGGCCGCCGCCATCACCAAGGGGCTGGCCGGCCAGGAGATGACCGAGTTCGGCCTGCTGCAGGAGGCCGGCGCCGTCGCCTTCACCGACGGCCTCAAGGCCGTGCGCAACGCCCAGGTGATGCGCCGCGCGCTCACCTATGCCCGCGATTTCGACGCCCTGCTGATGCAGCACGTGGAGGAGCCCGACCTCGTCGGCGAGGGCGTGATGAACGAGGGCGAGATGGCCTCGCGGCTGGGCCTCGTCGGCATCCCGCGGGAGGCCGAGACGGTGATGCTGGAGCGCGACATCCGTCTCGTTCGCCTCACCGGCGGCCGCTACCACGCCGCCATGATCTCATGCGCCGATTCGGTGGAGATCGTGCGGCGGGCCAAGCACGACGGCCTGCCCGTCACCTGCGGCGCCTCGGTGAACAACCTCGTCCTCAACGAGGGCGATATCGGCCATTACCGCACCTTCTGCCGGCTCTCGCCGCCGCTGCGGCACGAGACCGACCGCCTCGCCCTGGTGGAGGCCCTGAACGAGGGCGTGATCGACGTCGTCGTCTCAGACCACAACCCGCAAGACGTGGAGACCAAGCGCCTGCCCTTCGCCGAGGCCGCCGACGGGGCACTCGGCATCGAGACCCTGCTCGGCGCGGCGCTGCGCCTCGTCCATACCGGCGACGTGGCGCTGCCTCGCCTGCTGGAGGCCCTCACCGTCACCCCGGCGGCGATCCTGCGGCGCGAGGCCGGGCGCCTCGCCGTCGGCGCGCCGGCCGATCTGGTGCTGATCGATCCCGACCTGCCCTACGTGCTCGACAAGCGGCGCCTCAAGTCGCGCTCCAAGAACTCGCCCTTCGACGAGGCGCGGCTACAGGGGGCGGCGATCCTGACCATGGTCGGCGGGCGCATCGTCTACCGGGCCGCGCAGGGTACGGAGGCGGCGGCGTGACCCTTCTGCTCGATGCCGGCTGGCCGCTCCTGCTCGCGAGTCTGGCCGGCGGCTATCTCGCCGGCTCGATCCCGTTCGGGCTGATCGTCACGCGGTTCGCCGGCCTCGGCGACGTCCGCGCCATCGGCTCGGGGAATATCGGTGCCACCAACGTGCTGCGCACCGGCCGCAAGGGGCTCGCCGCCGCGACCCTGCTCGGCGATGCGCTGAAGGGCACCCTCGCCGTGCTGCTGGCCGCCCGCTTCGGCGAGGGCGCCGCTCTGGCGGCGGGGCTCGGCGCCTTCCTCGGCCACCTCTTCCCGGTCTGGCTCGGGTTCAAGGGGGGCAAGGGCGTCGCCACTTTCCTTGGTGTGCTCCTCGCCTTCAGCCCCATCGGCCTCGCCGCCTTCGCGGCGATCTGGCTCGGCCTCGCCTTCACGTTGAAATACTCGTCGCTCGCCGCGCTCGCCGCCTCGGCCGCGACACCCATCGTCCTGTGGGCGGATGGACAGCCTGCGGTTGCGCTGCTCTTCCTCGTGCTCGCGATCCTGCTATGGTGGAAGCACGCTCCCAACATCCGCCGACTGCTCGACGGCTCCGAGGGGCGGATCGGGCAGAAGGGCTGACCCGATCGACCGTCGAGGGAGGTCCGGGGCATGGGCATGCAACTCAACCCCGCCCAGCGCCTCGACTGGCTCCGACTGATCCGCACCGAGGGCGTCGGCCCGCGCACCTTCCGGACCCTGATCAACCGCTTCGGCGGAGCCGGCGCGGCGCTGGAAGCCCTGCCGGACCTCGCGAAGCGCGGGGCCAAGCGCCTCGTGCCGGTGACGCGGGCGCAGGCGGAAGCCGAATTGGAGGCCGCGGCCAGGATCGGCGTCCGCCTCGTGGCCATGGGCGAGGACGATTACCCCAAACTGCTCCAAGCCGCCGATTCGGCGCCGCCCCTGATCGCGCTCCGGGGACAGGCGGCGATCCTCTCCCGGCCGGCCATCGCCATCGTCGGCTCCCGCAACGCCTCGGCCGCCGGCCTCGGCTTCACCGAGCGTCTGGCGCGGGGCCTCGGCGAGGCCGGCCTCGTCGTGGTCTCGGGGCTGGCGCGCGGCATCGATGCCCGCGCGCACAAGGCCTCCCTGGGCTCGGGAACGGTGGCGGTGCTCGCCGGCGGCCAGGACCGGATCTATCCGGCCAACCACGAGGCCCTGGTGGAGAGCATCCTCGATGCCGGCGGCGCGGTGCTGGCCGAGATGCCCATGGGCTGGGAGCCCCGCGGCCGGGACTTTCCCCGGCGCAACCGCATCATCTCCGGTCTCGCCTACGGCACCGTGGTGGTGGAGGCCGCGCGGCGCTCGGGCTCGCTCATCACCGCGCGCTTCGCCCTCGAACAGGGCAGGGAGGTCTTCGCCGTGCCGGGCTCGCCCCTCGACCCGCGCGCCGAGGGCACCAACGACCTCATCCGCCAGGGCGCGACCCTGGTCTCGGAGGTGGAGCACGTCACCTCCGCCATCGCGCCGCTGATCGGGCGGGGGGATTTCGAACAGGGGACCGGCCAGCTCGCCCTCGACCGGCCCGACCTCGCCGACGCGCCGATCTTCTGGGACGAGCTCGACGGGATCGGCGGCCCGGCCCCCGAGGCGGAGGAGGAGATCGAGGAGCCGGAACCCGCCGACGACCGCGCCCGCCTCATCGCCTATCTGAGCCCGACCCCCATCGGCACCGACGACCTCGCCCGCGCGGCGGGACTCAGCGTGCGCATCGTCCAGACGACGCTGCTGGAACTCGAACTCGACGGCCGGATCGAGCGGCATGGCAGCGGAGCGGTGTCGCTGGTGTCGTAGGGAGGACGGGTGTCCGTCTTTCTCGCCGCCTGCCTACTGGTTCGCCCATCGCGCGGGATGCACTGTCCTGCCCTCCTCCCCAGCGGATCTCGGGCCTGCCCGAGATTCATCGAGCTTGTGGGGAGGAGTTGGAGGCGGGGGTGGTTGGGCGACCCTGATCCTTCGGAGGCTGGCGGAGCCACCCCCACTCCTAACCTCTCCCCACAAGGGGGAGAGGGACGCGGTCTGCCTGAAAAAGCAGGTGTGGGAATGCCGTAGCACCGCCCGCGCAGATGCGAGTGCTACCGCAAAAAGTCTCCGAACGAGCGTGGGCCGTCCGGCACCGGGATGTCCTTGATCACCTTGAGCGTCGTCGCGTCGATGACGCCCAGCGTGTTCGAGCCCCAGTTGGTCACGTAGAGAAGGCTGCCGTCGCGGGAGGCGGCGATGCCTTCCGGATGGTCGCCCACCTCGATGGCCGCCACGTTGGTGAGGGTCTTCAGGTTGAACACCGTCACGGTGTTCGAATACTGGTCGGTGACGAAGCCCCGCGTGGCGGTCAGCGCCACCACGTAGGGCCGCTCGCCGGTGGTGACCCGGCCGAATTCCCGCCGTCCGGAGACATCGATGACGGAGACGTCGTTCGACATGACGTTGGCGGTGTAGGCGCGGGTGCCGGTCTCATCGAGGGTGATGCCGAACGGGTGCTCGCCCACCGGGATCTTCACCGTCTCGGTGGCGGTGGCCGCATCGACCACGGAGACGGAATTGCCCTCGCGGTTGGCCACCAGGATCGTGGCGCCGTCGGGCGTCACCGCGATACCCGAGGGCGAGGCGCCCACCTGGATCTCGGTCTCGATCTTGGAACCGTCGGCCGAGACCACGAAGATGCGGCTGCCGTACCAGTCGGCCACGTAGACCGCTCCGGATTTCGGATTGACGGCGACGCCGAGCGGGCCGCCGGGCAGGGCGAGCGTGCCCGTCACCGCGCGGGCGTCGAGATCGACGATGGCGAGGCCGTGGCCCTCGGGGCGGGTGACGTAGGCGGTCTTGCGATCGGGCGACAGGGCGATGCCGGCCGGCGCCCCGTCAACCGGGATCTGGGCGGTGACGACCTGCGTGTCGAGATCGACCACGGCGAGAATGTTGGCCCCCTGCGCCGTGACCAGGGCCTCGTCGGCGAGGGCGGGGGACGCGATCAACGCCACGGCGAGAGCACCTGCACGAGCCATCCCGGCAATCCCCTCTCCCCGCATGCGGGGAGAGGGCCGCGACGACCTCGTCGTCGGCGCGGCGAGGCGGCAGCCGAGGGTGAGGGGGCGGGGCCGATAGCGTCTCATCCGGAATGGCTCCTCACCGTCGCTTCGGCTTAGCCTGTGCTCATCGCGGACACGACGAGGTGCCCGCGATCCTCTCCCCGCGCGCGGGGAGAGGCGATGCGCACCGTCGCCGAGCCTTGGGACGTCCTTCGATCAAGAGCCCTTCTCGGCCTTGGCCTTCACGTTATCCAGGCCGGCCTTGTAGAGGCCGAGGACGGCCGCCTTGGAGGCGTCGTCGTTCAGGTCCGGCGGCGGATCGTTGTTCATGTAGCCGCGGTAGAACGCGCCGCGCCAGGTGACCTTGGTCTTGGCGCCGTCGCCCTCGACCTCGATGGTCGAGGAATAGTCGTTCACCGGCAGCGTCTTTACGTCCACCTTGTTGATCCGGTACATGTAGGTCTTCTTTTCGGCGTCGTACTTGGCGAGCTCTTCCTCGACCGTGGCGCCGCCCTTGAGGGTCAGGACGCGGGTGGCCTTGACCTCGTTGCCGCCCTTGCCCTCGGTCTTCTCGACCACGGGAATCCAGCTGGCATCCTGGAAGTTGCCGAGCACGGCCCAGACCTTGTCGGCCGGGGCGTTGATCTCGATGGTCTGCGAGACCTTCTGGCGGGTCGGGCCATGGGCCTGCGCCGCGTAGGATACCGTGGCGAGCGCCGCCACGGCGGCCAGCGTCTTGAATCTCATCAACCCTGTCTCCTCGGGAACGCACCTTCTAGGGTGCTTGGGGGGGCTCGTGCGAGAACCGGCTCGTCGCGCCCGAGGGCAGCGGCGACCTTGTCCTCGATCCAGTCCCAGGCCTCGCGCTCGGCGGGTCCGGCTGTCTTGGATATCGCGATGGCGTGGTAGCGCATCTCCGTCAGGATCTTGTCCGGCTCCAGCATGTGCAGGCGCGTCGACAGGATCGCCGCCTCCAGCACCGCAGCTTGAGCGCGGTTGTAGCCGAAGAACGGCATATGGCTGGCGCTGTGTACCATGCGGGCGCGGTAGCGCGGGCGCGTCGCATCGTCCTCCACAGAGATCACCTCGAACTCGGCATGGCCGAAGCTCTCGGCGAGCCGCCGGCCCGGGATGCGGTCGCAGGGCAGGGTGGCCCAGTCGCGCCGCCCGGTGACCGCGCCGGCGATCACCCGCACGTCGCTCGGGCTCGACGCGGCGAAGACCGGGTTGGCCTCGAGGTTGAGGATGGTGGGCGAGGGCCGGAATGGGGCGAGCACCCACTCCTCGCCCTCGCGGATGAGGCCGAAGGGCACGAGATGCAGGTCGCCCGCAGGCGAGGTGGTGGTGACGATGGTCTCGAGGATCAGCGGCATCGGATCAGGACTCGCCGGCGGGAACGAGCTTGCCGCAGACGATGCGCGCGCCCCTGTCGCCCGTGGCCTCGGTGTCTGAGGACTTGGCCTCGCCGGATTCCACCAATTCGGGCTTGCCGGCATCGGCCTCCATGGGCGTCGCATCGCGGGTGGCGCGCTCCGCGCCGCCGGGGCCGGAATGCTTGGTATGCCCGGCCTTCTTGAAGGCGGTGGTGTCCTCGACCTCCTCGTCCGCGGCGACGCCCCAGCGCAGGGGCTCGTCCTGGACGTAGCGCTTGCCGAGGCGCCAGGCCGTCTCGGCCTTGGTCAGCTCGCCGCCGAGATAGAAGGCGTGGGCTCCGTCAGAGGCGACATCGAGATCGGGAAAGAACGCCATGGCATCGGTGCCGATCGTGTGGACGTCGCGGTTGAAGGCGTGGATGCCGTCCTCGGCCACCGCGATGCGGTAGTTCGGGTCGCGCACCTCCGCCGCCTGGGCCGCGATCTCCTCCGGGGTCTGCACGAAGGGGCGCTTGTCGTGCAAGGCCAGCAATTGGCGTCCGTAGCCCTTGGGCAGGGCGGAATCGGCCTTTGCGGCGAACATCACCCGGCGGGCGGCATCGTGCTCCTCCACCGTGCGCCGGGTGTGGTTGGAGACCTGCACGATCAGGACGTTGCGGATCGAGAGTTCCGAGCACATGCCGACCAGGAGGGCGGTGACGCCGAGGCTGTCGGCCTCGGTGAGTTCGGTGAGGTTGCCGGTGCCCATCATCATCTCGATGCCGGGCCAGCGCTTGCGCGTCTCGTGATAGCGCGTGATCGATTCGACGAAGCCGAAATGGATCGGCTCCAGGATCGGATCGGCCATGTAGGGCCGGCCGGCCTTCTCCATGCGCTCGATGGCGCGGTCGAGGGAGGGCAGGTCGTCGGGCCGCATCGGCACCAGGACCGGCACCGCATCGGTCTCGAAGGCGAGGTCCAGGGTCTCCTCGTTGAGGCTGAGGAGAAAGTCGGCCCCGGCCTTCGCCCCGCGGGTCAACTCGTCGAGGGAGAAGGAATCGACGCTGACCTTCAGCCCCGCCCCCTTCAGCAGGCGCACGCACTCTTCGAGATGCGGGAACTCGGTGTCGGGCAGGCCGCCGAGATCGATCACGTCCGCGCCGCGTCGCGCCAGGTCGAGGCCCTTGGCCAGGATCTGCTCAGGCGTCATCTTCGAGGCATCGACGATCTCGGAGAAGATGCGCAGATCGTGGCGCGAGAGATCGACGTTGCGTCCCGCGAGGCCGAGATAGGCCGGAAGGTCGACCACCTCGTCCGGCCCGCGCTCCACCGGCAGGCCGAAATGGGCGGACAGCGCCTCCGGATTGGCGCGGCAGCGGCCCGGCAGGACGATGCGGGTGGCGCCCTCTGGGATCGTCACGCGGCGGCGGATGATCTCCTCGGTCATCAGGGCCGCCACTTTCACGCCCGCATCGGCGATGCTCCAGGCGAAGCGCTCGGCCGGAAGGGTCGCGGCGACCTTCTCCAGGCGCGCCTTCGCCATCCGGCCGGTGATGAAGACGAGATGTTCGGGCGTGCTCACGCGGCGGCCCTTACGATGTCCGCGCCCGGACCCCGGATCACGATCTCGCCAGCGTAGGACGCGGCGAAGGCGGGAAAGGCCGCGTCGACCACGCCGATCCGGACGAGGTCGGACAGGCTCGCGCCCGCCGGGCGATCGATGGATTTCACCAGGATGCAGCGGGGCGCCTCGAGTTCGGTGGCGAGCCAGAGGGCGAGGCTGTCCGACGTGACATCCCAGGTCTCGGGGATGGAAGGGTGCCCGTCTTTCAGCGCGACAGGGTCCCAGATGACAGGCGCCTCGGCCGAGCGGGCCTCCCTCACGCTGCGCACGATGGCGAGGCGCGGCTCGCCCTCTGAAAGCACCTCCGCCATCCGGCCCATGGCATCAAGGGCGAGGCGGTGGGCGAGGGCGTCCGAGAAGCCCAGCCGCCCCTGGGCCTGACGCACCGCATCGGCGAACGGGCCGCCGCCCGGCACGACGACGCAGCGGCCCTCGCCGCCATCCGCCAGTGCGCCGAGAAGGCGTCCGAGCCGCGCCGCGTCCGAGACGAGGCTGCCGCCGAGCTTCACGATGGTGGGAGGCGCGCCCGTCACGCCGCGTTCCGCCGGTCGAGCCCGCGAAGCGTCTGCGCAGCCAGGGCCACGCGCTCCGCGTCGAGGCCACGCGTCCGGTCGCTGCCGAAGCAGAGGCCGCCGCGAAAGCCGAGATAGTCCGGCCGGTGCGCGACGAGGACGGCGATGTCGGCGATCGTCAGCGATCCCGCGAGGCCGGAGAGCAGGCCGTGGAGGCGGGCGTCGGCGGTGAAGGCCGAGAGGCGAGGGGCGGGCAGGAGGTCGCCGAGGCGCCGGCCGTCCTTGGTGGCGGTGTCGATCATCACCCCGGCAAAGCCAGCCCCGGCGAGGCGGCCGACGAGGTCGTCCGGCATCGGTGCTCCGGCGAAGAGGACCGCGATCAGGCGGCCGGGGGCGGCCCGCGCCGCGGCGGCGAGGGCGTCGTCGTCGAAATCGGCCCGCACGGCGACCTTGACGTAGCCGATGCCGGTCCCGGCCATCGCCGCGACCGATCCGGGCAGGGAAGCGGCGTCCTGCGGCTCGCCGGCCACCGCGCTGCTCACGGCCTCGTCCGCGATGGACGCGACGATCGCCCGGACCGTCTCGACGGGGAGCGCCCCGAGCGCGCCCCGGACGGGGTCCTTGGCATCGACGAGGTCGGCGCCCGCCCGCGCCGCCATTACGGCCTCGTCCGCGTCGCGGACGCTGACGAGGAGGCGGGGACGCGCGCGCAGATCGGATGACATCGGCTTCGACACGGAATGTTGGGGCAACGGGAGACTCAGGATCGGTTGGGCAAGGGTTCGGCCAGGAGACGGTTCTTGACCACCCATCGCATGGCATGGGCCCATGTGTCGTCGGTATCGGCCCGGATCACCACCTGTCCAGCCCGCACCACCTTGCCGGAAGCGGCGTCCGAGATGAGGACGTAGAGATTGAAGATCTGGTTGGAGCCCTTCTCCACGAAACCGTTGACGGCGAGATCGGCCCCGAGGGTCTTGGCGATGGTGGCGGCGCAGCCCTCGCATTTGAAGAGGGGAGCCTGCTTGGCGATCTCGGCGGCCTGGGGCGCCACGTCCACGACCTCCACCGCATTGCCGGCGGTGAGCGCCTTGCGGAGCTCCTCCGTGACCAGGGCGAGGCGTCGGGCTTCGTCCGGCCGGGCCTTGCGGCCGCCGACCACACCCGGATCGTTGAGCTCGATGCCGAAGATCGCCGCCTTGTCGGGGGCGGCGAGGGCTGGTCCTGCCAGGACCGATCCGGCCAGGATCGCGGCCAGGGCGAGGGCGGCGGGCCGCATCACCGCGCGTCCGAGGCCGGTTGGCGGCAATGACTTCACGGACTTTGGCATCATGGGCGTGGCGCGACGAGACCTGACGAATGGGGACATGGCGAACCTGTGTCACGATCGATGCGGCCTGCGGCGGACACCGCGCCCGAGCCTTCAAAGTCGAGCAGTGACCGGATTTGGCAAGTCGTGCAAATCGGCTCGCCGGCGCGGAGCGATCTCGCGTGTATTCGCGCCCATCGGCACGCAAGCGACGCTCCGCCGCGCCTTAGGGTTTCCTTATGCTTCCGTGATTGAGCGTATCCGCGCAATGTTGTTAGCGTGCCGACCGTATGAACGCATCGCTCCTCTCCCGATCCGCCGCCCTCGTCCTCACGCTCGGCCTCGGCGGCACGGCGCCCCTCGCGGTGGCGCAGGAACCGGCGGCCTCCGCGCAGGCGGCGGAGGCCGCTCCGGGTGACACCCATATCGGCCTGATCTACCGGCCCGAGATCGCGCCGTCCTCCTACGATGCCGAGGCCCCGCCGGAGGACGAGGGCGTTGCCGGCGCCCGCATGGCGGTGAAGGACAACAATACGACCGGGCGCTTCACCAAGCAGACCTACGCCCTCGACGAGGTCGCCCTCACGGAGGGCAAGAGCGCCGTCGACGCCGCCCGCGACCTCGTGGGCAAGGGGATCCGCTATCTCGTCCTGGCCCTGCCAGCGGACGAGGTTCTGGTGGTGGCCGACGCGGTCAAGGGCGAGGGCGTGACCGTGTTCAACACCGCCGCGCCCGACGACCGCCTGCGCGGCGCCGATTGCCGCAAAAACGTCTTCCACGTGATCCCGAGCCGGGCGATGCAGACCGACGCGCTGGCGCAGTTCTTCACGCTGATGCGCTGGCGCAAGATGTTCCTGATCGTCGGCCCCAACGACAACGACAAGCTCTATGCCGACGCGTTCCGGGCCTCGGCCAAGAAGTTCTCCCTGAAGATCACCGCCGAGAAGCCCTGGACCTTCGGCCCGCTCGCCAAGGCGCGGGGCGACACGCCGACCCGCTCCGAGGCGATGGTCTTCACCCGCGGCGTCGATTACGACCTCGCCATCGTCGCCGACGAGGCGAACGATTGGGGCGACTACGTCCCCTTCCGCACGGTGGACCCCCGGCCGGTCGCGGGAACGCAGGGGCTCATTGCGGCCACCTGGCACCCGACCCTGGAGACCTGGGGGGCGGCGCAGGCGCAGAACCGCTTCCGGCGTCTCGCCGGCCGGCTGATGCGACCCCTCGATTACCAGGTCTGGGCGGCTTTGCGCTCGGTGGGCGAGGCGGCGACGCAGAAGAAGACCGCCGACCCGGCCGTGCTCGCACCCTACTTCGCAGACCCGGCTTTCAGCCTGCCCGCCTACAAGGGCGTCTCGCTGACCTACCGGCCCTGGGACCACCAGCTGCGCCAGCCGATCATCGTGGTGCAGCCCAAGGCCATGGTGACCGTGGCGCCCGAGCAGGGCTTCACCCATCAGCGCACCCCGCTGGACACCCTCGGTGTCGACCTTCCCGAGACGGCGTGTCGGTTCTGACGGTCCGCGAATGTTCGGGGATCTGCGAATTTTCGCGCCCGTCCTGCGGCAACGCGCTTGCGTTCCGCGTGCAGGCATGCGCTCCCCGTCAGGACAAACTGCACTATAATCACTGTCAATCGCGCAAAGAAGCGATGCCCAGGGAGAAGACGGAATGAGCCTCGGCTTCAAGGCAGGCGTGTGTGTGGCCGCCCTCGTCGGCGCGACGATGGCTCTGAGCGCCACCGCGCAGGCCTACACGGTCTACGTGACCAACGAGAAGGCCAACACCGTCAGCGTCATCGACACGGCGACGATGGCCGTGACCGGAACCTGGAAGGTCGGTCGGCGCCCCCGCGGGGTGACGACGAGCAAGGACGGCAAGGAGCTGTTCGTCTGCGCCAGCGACGACGACCGCATCGACGTGCTCGACACCGCCACCGGCAAGGTGGTGCGCTCGCTCCGCTCCGGACCCGATCCGGAGCAGTTCATCTTGGGGCCGGGCGGCAACCCGCTCTACGTCGCCAACGAGGACGACAGCCAGGTCACCGTCATCGACATCGAGAAGAACAAGGTCCTGGCCGAGGTGCCCGTGGGGGTGGAGCCGGAGGGGATGGGCCTGTCGCCGGACGGCAAGATCCTGGTGAACACCTCCGAGACCACCAACATGGCGCATTTCATCGACACCACCACGTTCCAGGTGATCGACAACGTGCTGGTGGATGCGCGACCGCGCTTTGCCGAATTCACCTCGGACGGGAAGTTCCTCTGGGTCTCGGCCGAGGTCGGCGGCACGATCAGCATCATCGACGTCGCCGCGCGGCGGGTCATCAACAAGATCGCCTTCAAGATCGCCGGCGTGAACGAAGAAGCGATCCAGCCCGTGGGCATCCGCATCACCAAGGACGGCACCAAGGCCTTCGTGGCCCTGGGGCCCGCCAACCGCATCGCGGTCATCGACGCCAAGACCTACAACGTCGAGAAGTACCTGCCCGTGGGGCAGCGCGTGTGGCAGCTCGCCTTCACGCCGGACCAGAAGTTTCTGTTCTCCACGAACGGCTCCTCCAACGACGTCTCGGTGGTGGATGTGGAGGCGAACAAGGTCATCAAGAGCATCCCGGTGGGATTGCTGCCCTGGGGCGTGGCGGTGTCGCCGAATTGAAGTGCACTTCCCCTCCCCCTTGTGGGGAGGGTCAGGGTGGGGTCGGCTCCGCCTGCCTCCGTAGAGGGTCACCCAGCCACCCCCACCTCCAACTCCTCCCCACAAGGGGGAGGAGGGACGCGCGGATATGCCGAAGGACGGACCGCCTCAAGGCGGCCAACGGGAGGACGATCACATGACGAGGACAATGCGGACGATCACCCTCGCCCTGGCGGCCCTGCTCGCCACGGGGCCAGCCTCGGCCCTCGATCTCACCAAGAAGCGCTCGAACCTGCCGGATCTGGTCCTCGGCAACGAGGAGGGCAACGATTTCGTGGTCGAGAACCGGGAGATCGAGCTCGAATCCGGCAAGGCCTATCGCCTGCGCATCGTCGCCAAGGGTCGGCAGGAATATAAGTTCTACGCCACCGAGTTCTTCCGCAACATCTGGTTCAACCAGATCGTGATCCAGCATCTCGAGATCCACGGCAGCGGCCCGCCGGACCACCTCGAATTCGACGATCCGGGCGAGATCGCCATCGAGTTCGTCACGATCAAGCCCGGCGAATACCCCTGGTCGATCCATGGACTCGAATCCAAGGGCATGACCGGCAAATTCATCGTCAAGTAAGGCAGGGCCTCCGCATGCGTCTCCTCATCCCCACATTCGCCTTCCTCCTCGTCGCCGGCCCGGCGCTCGCCGACGACAAGGCCGCCTGTGCCGAGGGCATCGCCACGATCAAGGACGCCCTCGCCAAGGGGCCGTCCGAGACCGCCGCGCCGAAGCTCAAGAAGGCCCTGCGCGTGGCCGAGCGCGAGCAGGGCGAGGGCGAGTTCGACGAATGCCTCGACGCGGTCGGTGACGCCAAGCGGGCGATGAAGCCGTGAGCGACGGGGCAGGGGAGAGTGCGGCCCTCGACGTGGCCGGCGTGAGCCATCGCTTCGGCGCGCGCGCGGCCCTGTCCGACGTCTCGATCCGGGTGGAGCGGGGCAGGTTCATGGCCCTGCTCGGCCCCAACGGCGCCGGCAAGACCACCCTGTTCTCGGTGATCACCCGGCTCTACGCCAGCCAGGACGGGCGGGTCTCGATCTTCGGTCACGGCCTCGACCGCGAGCCGTCCCGGGCGCTCGCCCGCCTCGGCGTGGTCTTCCAGGCCCGCACCCTCGACACCGACCTCACCGTCGAGCAGAACCTCCTCTACCATGCCAGCCTGCACGGCATCGCGCGCCGGGCCGCGAAGGCCCGCATCGCGGCGCTGCTCGCCCGCGTTGGCCTGAGCGACCGGCGCGACGACAAGGTGCGCACCCTCTCCGGCGGCCAGTCGCGGCGCATCGAAATCGCCCGCTCCCTGGTGCATGAGCCGAAACTCCTGCTCCTCGACGAGCCCACCGTGGGGCTCGATCTCGAATCCCGTGCCGATATCGTCGCCATCGTCCGCGCCCTGGTGCGGGAGGAGGGGCTGTCGGTCCTCTGGGCGACCCACATCTTCGAGGAGATCGACGGGGCCGATGACGCGGTCGTCCTTCACAAGGGCCGCATCGTCGCGCGTGGAACTGCGGACTCCATCGCGCAAGGCGACGAGACCCTGGAAGCCGCCTTCCGGCGCCTCGTCGCCGAACCGCCGAGGCAGGCCGCATGAGTGCAATGCCCAAAGGCCTCCGATCCCACTCACGACCTCATCCTGAGGTGCTGCGCAGCAGCCTCGAAGGAGGGTTCCAGGGACCATGGAGCGAATTGGAAGCCTGCTTCGAGGCCTTCGCTGCGCTCCGGCACCTCAGGATGAGGGTGGGGATGGGACGTGCCGATAGGCCTGTACCCCGGCTATCGATGGGTTCCTTCTCATGACAAAGACCATCGCCTCGACGGTTGCTGGCCCGACGGAAAAACCCGTGCCCCATCTCGGCCGCCTCGACGCGGTCGGCTACCTGATCTGCCTCGGCGGCATCGTCCATCGCGAGTTGCTGCGGTTCTTCAACCAGAAGGAGCGGTTCTTCTCCGCGCTCGTGCGGCCGCTGGTCTGGCTGTTCATCTTCGCGGCGGGCTTCCGCAACACGCTCGGGGTCTCGATCGAGCCGCCCTACCAGACCTATGTCCTCTACGAGGTCTACGTGGTGCCGGGGCTGGCCGTCATGATCCAGCTCTTCAACGGCATGCAATCCTCGCTCTCGATGGTCTACGACCGCGAGGTCGGCTCGATGAAGGTGCTGCTCACGAGCCCCTATCCGCGCTGGCTGCTGCTGCTGGCCAAGCTGATCGCCGGCGTCACCGTCTCGGTGGTCCAGGCCTATGCCTTCCTCGCCATCGCCTGGTTCTGGGAACTCGACATCCCGGCCATCGGCTACGTGGCGGCGCTGCCGGCCTTCATCGCCGCGGGGCTGATGCTCGGCGCCATCGGCCTGCTCCTGTCCTCGATGGTCAAGCAGCTCGAGAATTTCGCCAGCGTGATGAACTTCGTGATCTTCCCGATGTTCTTTGCTTCATCGGCCCTCTACCCGCTCTGGCGCATCCGCGAGTCGAGCGAGACGCTCTACCTGATCTGCATGGCCAACCCGTTCAGCCATGCCGTCCAGCTCGTGCGCTTCGCCCTCTACGGGCAGTTCGAACCGATCGCCTGCGCCGTCGTCGTGGGCACCACCATCGCCTTCTTCACCCTCGCCGTCATCGCCTACGATCCCGGTCGCGGCATCATGGCCCGGCGCGGCGGACCGGCCGGAGACAATTCATGATTCTTTCGCGGACATTCGTACTGGCCCTGGCGGCCGGCGCTCTCCTCTGTGGGCCGGCCCTCGCCCAGCCCAAGGCGGACCCGGACTGGCCCTGCGTCCAGCGCAAGGTCTCGACCCTAAGCCCCGGCACGGTCTGGACGGGGCCGGATCTGGAGGCCGCCGGCCCGTGGGGCGACGATTACGAGGCGGCCTCGCTCGCCCAGAAGATCGCCTCGCGCCGCACCGAACTCGGCGAGGTCGATCCGCTGCTGGACGAGTTCGTCGCCAAGGCCGGCGACGACAAGGCCAAGCGCCTCACCCGCGTCTTCGCCGGGGTGTTCGAGGTGGTGAACAACGAGCGCAACCGGGTGATCGGGGGGATCACGCGCTACGCGCAGGGGCAGCGGCGGATGGCCGAGCGCATCCGCCAGGAGGCCGACCAGATCAGTTCGGTGAAGGACGGCCCCAGCGCCAACGACGCCCGCGAGATGCCCAAGGAGGCCTCGGAACTGGAGACGAAATTCGCCTGGGACCGGCGCATCTTCCAGGAACGCAGCCAGTCCCTGACCTATGTCTGCGAAGTGCCGACCCTGTTGGAGCAGCGTCTCGGCGAGGTCGCCCGCAAGATCCAGGCGCGCCTCTGACCCGACGTCACCATCGGGCTTTCGCCAAGCCAAGTGTCCTCAGGCCCGCCGGACCCTCCGGCGGGCCTTTTGTACCCTGTATCAGTGACCCTGACCCATAGGTCAGGGTCACTGAGGTCCGGCGGACGAATGCCGCCGCGCAGTCGCGCGGGCAGTCCTCGATGAGTCGGGCTCATCGAGGTCTGGTATTGCTCGCCGTGGATACTCGCCTCGGACGCGGAAGGATTGGACGCCGTCGATTCGCTCGACCTTCGTGACGGTCCGCCACGTACGAAGAGGCTCATCCCATCCCCAAGACACGGAAAACATTCCGGCAGCGCTTGTTGCCTAATCGTCCCGCTTGTCATTCCTATTGATCCTGAAGTCTTTGTATTCTCTGGCAAATCGTGTTGCCCGCAGATCACGCGCGGACGCCATCTCTGTGTGTCCTTATTAGAATCGTCGAATCCCCCCGCGACCGCATTGTCGAAGCCCGATACGCCCCGCAACATTCGGTAACGAGCCGGGACAAACCGGCCACGCCATTTTGAATCGAAGGGTCTCGGGACATGAAGAAGCGGACGCTGCGGAGCAGCCTCCTCGTTTCGGTAGCGCTGCTGCCGGGCGTCGCCTATGCGCAGACGACGGTCGTCGGCGGCCAGCAGGCCGTGACGCTGCAGGAACTGGACGTGGTCGCCACCACGCCGACGCCCACCCTGCGCAACGCCCAGGGCGTCCTGCTCGGCCAGGACCGTGACAAGCTTCCCCAGAACACCAGCGTCCTGACCTCGGCGGACGTGAACCGGGTCGGCACCCCGAGCGTGCTGCGCGCCCTCGACGAGCGGATCGGCTCGATCAGCATCAACAACGCGCAGGGCAACCCCTTCCAGCCGACCATCACCTATCGCGGCTTCGAAGCCTCGCCGCTGGGCGGAAGCCCCCAGGGTGTTGCCGTCTACGTCAACGGCAACCGCTTCAACACCTCCTTCGGCGACACGGTGCAGTGGGATCTCATCCCCGACATCGCCGTCGACCGCATCGAGCTCGAAGGCTCGAACCCGGCCTACGGCCTCAACGCCCTCGGCGGCGCGCTCAGCGTTCAGCTCAAGAACGGCTTCACCTATCAGGGCACCGAGCTGAACCTCTCGGGCGGTTCGTTCGGGCGCTTCGGCGGTTCGTTCCAGCATGGGCAGCGCTCGGACAATGTCGGCCTCTACGTCGCCGGCACGGCCCTCTCCGAGAACGGATGGCGCCAGCACTCGCCCTCGCGCCTGCGCCAGTTCTACGGCGATCTCGGCGTGCAGGCGGAGAAGGGTGAGTTCCACCTCAACTTCATGGGCGCGATCAACAGCCTGACCGGCAACGGAACCCTGCCCGTCGATCTGCTGGACTTCAAGCGCAACGAGGTCTTCACCTATCCCGACAAGACGCTGAACGCGTTCGGACGCATCGGGCTCTCCGGCACCTACGACATCACCCCCACCGTGACGATCCAGGGCAACGCCTATTACGGCCGATTCGAGCAGAACACCGCCAATGGCGACGCCGCCGAGGTGGAGCGCTGCGAGGCGAACGAGCGGTTCCTCTGCTCGGAAGGCGCTAACGAGGAGCAGTTCTTCCTGCGCGACCGGCTGAACCGTCGCGTCCAGGCGAGCAGCGTCAGGACGGCCAACTTCGCCCGGCTTCCGGCCTTCGCCGAGCGGTTCGACGAGGGCGGCCCCTACGCCTTCCTCAACTCGACCCGGACCAACACCGAGAATTTCGGCGTCTCGGTCCAGACCAACGTGCGCGAGACGCTGTTCGGGCTGCCGAACCGCTTCGTCCTCGGCGGCTCCTACGACGGCGGCCGCACGGCCTTCACCGCCGACAACGCGGTGGGCGGCCTGACCTTCGACCGCGGCTTCTTCGGCCCCGGCATCGTCGTGCGCAGCGACGACAACTCGATCACGCCGGTGAGCGTGAAGTCGAGCAACGATTACGGCGGCATCTACCTGCAGAACAACACCGACCTGACCGATCGCCTGACCCTGACGCTGCAGGGCCGGTTCAACATGGCCAAGATCGTGCTGGAGGATCAGCTCGGCACGGCCTTGAACGGCAACCACTACTTCCAGCGTTTCAACCCGGGCGTCGGCGCGACCTACAAGCTCGTGCCCGATCTCCTCACCGTCTATGGCGGCTATGTCGAGGCGAACCGTGCGCCCACCCCGGCCGAACTCTCCTGCGCCGATCCGCTCGCCCCGTGCTCGCTCACCAACTTCTTCGTCGGCGATCCGCCGCTGAAGCAGGTCATCTCCCGCACCGTGGAAGCGGGTTTCCGCGGCAAGCTGCCATCGCCGATCGAGCTCGGGGTGCTCAGCTGGAAGGCCGGCGTGTTCCGGGCTCGCAACGAGGATGACATCACCTTCGTGCCCTCCGACATCACCATCGGCCGGGCCTATTTCCAGAATGTCGGCTCCACCCGCCGCCAGGGCGTCGAGGCGAGCCTCGCCATCACCACCCCGGTCTGGAACGCCTTCATCGACTACGCCTTCGTCGACGCGACCTTCCAGTCGCCGCTGACCCTGGCCTCCGGCGGCAACCCCTTCGCGACGCCGAACCCGGCCCAGCCGGACAACTCGGAAGCCAACCAGATCTTCGTGCGACGCGGCGACAAGCTCCCCGGCGTCGCGCCGCATCAGGTCAAGGTCGGCGTGCAGTACAACGTCACGCCGGAATGGCGGGTCGGCGTCCTCGGCCGTGTCGCCACCGGCAAGTTCCTCGTGGGCGACGAATCGAACCTCAACAAGACCTCCGGCAACTACGCGGTCATCGGGTTCAACACGAGCTACCGGGTGAACGAGAACATCGAGCTCTACGGTTACGTAGAGAACGCGCTGAACGCGAAATACGCGACCTTCGGCACCTTCTCGCCGGTCGGCGAGGTTCCGATCCTGGCCCTGCCCAATGCCAGCTCCAACCGGAGCCTGGCCCCCGGCGCGCCGATCGCGGCCTATGGCGGAATGCGCATCTTCTGGTAGCCGCCCCTCGAGCCCCTACGATGGGCCGCCGCTCCGGAGACGGGGCGGCGGCCTTTTTTGTCGCTCGCCATGGTCGGTCGCCATGTGCGGCGGAGTGCCCCGTCAGGGGATGATCCGCCACAGGTTCGACGATGTCGCAGCAACATGCCGGGTGGGTCGAGCGTTGGCGTGCCATGTTCGACATCATCGGAAAGCATCGCATGACCAAGGCCCTTCGCGAGACCAGGACCTCCTCGGACAAGGCGCATTCGCCGACGACGGCCTCGCCGCTGATCCGGATCCTCGCGCCCGCTCTCGTCTTCACCGCCATTGCCGGTCCGGCCTTCGCCTCGGCCTGCTCCGACCAGATCGCCACGATCGAGCGACGCCTCAACAGTTCCGGCGCCGTGTCGGTCACCGGCACCGCCTCGGCCGACGGCAAGGTCGTGTCCAATCCGTCGATGGGCCTCGACGCACCTCCCGGCGGCAAGCCCACCGATCCCTCGACCACCCCGAATGCCAAGAGTGTCGACCAGGCCCGTCACCTGATCGAGCAGGCGCGCAAGCAGGAAGCGGCCGGAGATGCCAAGGGCTGCGAGAACACGATGACCGAGGCCAAGAAGGCTGCCGGTTCCCTGCCGTAACGCAGCACACCTGTCGCGCCGGCCTCCGGCGCAAGAACGGCAAAGGCCGCCCTTCGCGATGCGAGGGGCGGCCTTTTTGCGTCGCCGGGTGCATGCATCCCGGGAGGATATCGGATCAGTAGGCGTTCTTGGTGGTGACGAGGGAGAGCGGAGTCGCCAGCATGATCTGCACGTCGAACAGGATCGACCAGTTCTCGATGTAGTAGAGGTCGTGTTCGACGCGGCGCTGGATCTTCTCGTCGGTATCGGTCTCGCCGCGCCAGCCATTGATCTGGGCCCAGCCGGTGATGCCGGGCTTGACCTTGTGGCGGGCGAAATACCCGTCGACCACCTGATCGTAGAGGGTCGTGCTGGTCTTGGCCTGGACCGCATGGGGCCGCGGCCCGACCAGGGACAATTCCCCCTTCAGGACGTTGAACAGCTGCGGAAGCTCGTCCAGCGACGTCCTGCGGATGAACCGGCCGAGGGGCGTGACGCGCGGGTCGCCGCGGGTGACCTGCTTCGCGGCCGTGAAATCGGATTGGTCGGCATACATCGACCGGAACTTGTAGACCTCGATCGTCTCGTTGTTGAAGCCGAGGCGCTTCTGCCGGAACAGGATCGGACCGGGCGAGGTGAGGCGAACGGCAATCGCCAGGCCGAGCATGACCGGCGCCAGCACGATCAGCATGGCCATGCCGACGACGCGATCGAAGATGGCCTTGGTGACGATGTCCCAATCGGCCATCGGCTTGTCGAACACGTCGAGGACGGGGACTGAGCCGAGATAGGAATAGGCCCTCGGGCGCAGCTTGAGCTTCGTCGCCTTGGCGGAGAGGCGGATGTCGATGGGCAGCACCCAGAGCTTGGCCAACATTTGGAGCAGGCGATCCTCGGCCGCGATCGGCAGCGTGAAGACCACGAGGTCGAGGCGCGTGGAGCGCGCGTAATCGACGAGATCGCTCACCGTGCCGAGCTTCGGGTAGCCGGCGATCACCGAGGAGGACCGGTTGTCCCCGCGATCGTCGAACACGCCGACGATGCGGATGCCCGCATCGGATTCCGCTTCCAATGCGCGGATGAGCTCTTCCGCCAATGGCCCGCCCCCGACGATGGCCGTGCGGCGGTCGAACTGTCCGCGCAGCATGCGGGCGGTGACGAAACGGAGCAGGACGAGGCGTTCGGCGAGGAGCAGGGCCAGCCCCAGGGCGTAGAACAGCGCGAGCCAGATGCGGGAATAATGGTCGGCGACCTTGGCGAAGACCATGACCGTGGCAACGACGAGGAACGTCAGCGACCAGGCGGCGGTGAGGCGCAGGGCGGGTTTGAAGAAGGTCCGAAAGGCGGCGATCCGGTAACTGCCGAAGATCTGGAACAACGCCACCGCGAGCCCGGCCACGGACAGGATCGCCGTGGGATAGCTCCATCCCAGTGCGACGACGCCGCGGAGTTGCACGAAGTGGGTGGTGAAGCCGAGAATGGCGATGAGCGCCATGTCCGCCAGCCGCACGCTGCCCGACAGCACGACGGGAGACAGGACCCCGCCATGGTCGCGGGGCGCCCCGATTTCGGCGGGAGGAATCGCGGATTCGGCGGAGCCGTCATGAGCCGTATCGACCGCATTCGGCTGGCTGGGATTCCCCGCCGCCTTCAGAAGGTCGCGAACGTCGAAGGCGCTCATCGTCTGCTTTCGTTCGAACTTTTCGTCGGTGAGATGGGGGGACGATGCCAAGCCGGCATCACGGAACATTTAACGAAGGCCCGGTCGCCGGAAGCATGGCAAAGAGCAAGTTAGCGCGACTTCGGCAGTTCCTTCATCGGCGGCAGCGCCGTTGCTAGGGTAAACGTTCCTCGAAGCCGCAGGGCGGCGGCGTAGCCGGATAGCACATCCGCCCCCATCCGTTTCATCGAGAACCGTGTCCGCACGGATTCGCTGAGTGCCTGGGCTCGCGCGAGACCCCGGGCGGGGTCTTCGTCGAGCAGGCGGAGGATGGCATCCTTGAGGGCGGCGGGGTCTTTGGGCGGCACGAGATCGTCCGCCGCCGCCCCGAATATCTCCGGGATGCCGCCCACATTGGTCGAGACGAGGGGCTGGCATGCCGCTGCGGCTTCCAGCACCACGTAGGGCAGGGACTCGGCGAGCGACGGAACCACCATGATCCGTCCCTTCGCCAATGCGGTACGGATCGGCTGGGGCGTCTCGAACGCCACGGAGGCGGACAGGCCGAGCCGCCGTGCCCGCTCCGCCAAGAGGTCGGCGTCCGGGCCCGATCCCACCATGAGGAGGCGGCAGGGGCGCCCCTCGGCCCGTAGCGCGGCCAGGGCGTCGAGCAGGACCGCGATACCCTTCGCCTCGCGCAACTCGCCCACATAGACCAGGTCGTAGGCGTCCGCCCGGTGCGGCACCGGCGCGAACTCCGCCTCGTCGATGCCGTTATGGACGATCCGTAGGGTGCGGGGCGTGCCCCCCACGAAGCGCCGGTGCCGCCCGGCCACGTATTCGCTCTCGAACAGGAACACGTCGGTGCGCGCCGCGAGCAGGCGCTCGACCCCCATGTAGAGCCGGTGGCGCAGGGAACCGGGTTTGTAATTGTAGCTGCCGCCATGCGGCGTGTAGGCCCGGATCGGCGAGGGCGAACCCGGGGGCAGGCGGGCGATGCGGGCATAGGCCCCCCCCTTGGCGCCGTGGCCGTGCAGGATCGTGGCGCGGACCTCCCGCGCCCGCGCGGCGACCGCGCGTACCGCGGCGAGGTCCGATCCGTGCGGGTTGCGCCGCATGGGGAGCCGGACGATGCCGAGTGCGAGGTGGGGCAGGAGTTCGTCGAGCGCCCGCGCCGCGTTCTCCCCGCCCGTGGAGGCATCGCAGACGAGGCCGATCTCGTGGCCGGCGGCGGCCTGGATCCTGACGAGGTCGCAGACGTGGCGGAACAGCCCTCCCACCGGCGCGCGGAAGACGTGAAGGATGCGGTAGACGCTCCCGCCCTCGCCGGTGGAGGGGCGAATGGACGGGATGGAGGCGGACGCACTCACGACGGACAAGCTCCACGCGACGACCATTCGAACCGGGCGACGGTATGACCTTAGCGAAGACTGGTTTCCAGAGATGCTACCACCGTCGAGGACCGTACGCCGCAGGATCGGTTCAGGCGGTCGTGAGATCGAAAACCTCTCGTTCGGTCGGGCGGCCCCTGACGGAATCTCGAAAGTGCGGATTTCCCCGCAAGGGTGAAGCCTGGCTTTCCGCCTTGCGGGGAGATCCGCCGGTGGCAGGCCGCTCCCCGAATGACTGCCCCCGCCAGGGGCAAGGGAACGGACGCCCTCCTGGGCGGGGCCGGATGTTCGACACGGTGGTCGTCATCAGCAATGCCGCCAGTGCCGCGAGGATGAGTTATCTCGACATCGTCCGACCGGGCCTTCGTCGATCGACGACGAGACGTCCTCAGAAGAAGCGTTCCTTGATGACGATCGTGTCGCCGGGCCTCACCAGGTAGGTCATCGGGACGATGCCCGAGACGAGGCCGTTCGGTCCCTCGCGGGTGAGGACGGCATAGTCGCGGGCCGCCCGCGGCCCGAAGCCCGCCGCGATCGCCACCGCCGTCTCCACGGCCATGCCGTTCACGTAAGGGTACTGCCCCGAGGTGGTGACCTCGCCGAGGATGTAGAACGGCCGATAGGCATCCACCTCAACCGTCACATGCGGCTCGCGCACGAAGCCCGCCGCCAGCTTGGCCTCGATGGTCCGGGCGGCCTGGGCCGTCGATTGCCCTCCCACCTTCACGAGCCCGATGAGCGGCATGGCGATGCCGCCCGTCCCGTCGATGGCGTAGATGTTGGAGAGATTGTCCTGGCCGAAAACGATGACGCGCAGCCGGTCGCCGGTGGCGAGCGTATAGCGTCCGCCGATCGATCCGGTGGCGGTGGCGTCGAGCTGCGCGGTCCGGAAGTCGGGACGCAGGCATCCGCCCAGTGCCAGAGTGGAGGAGAGAGCGAGGAGAAGGGAGCGCCGGTTCATCATCCAAGCCGCTAAGAGCAAGTTTCTGCCTCTATTGGTAGGTTCATATGGTTAACAAAAGCTGATGCGCCGCCCGGAATGCGCTGCGTTGCAGTCGATCTTAACCGACGATCAATCTTAACGAGTTCTACTCTTCCGTGAGGCGTCCGATACGCCGTCCTGCCTTGCGTAAAGATCGTCTCATGCCCCGCTCGCAGCAGACCGTTTCCTCGATCGAACCGATCCCACAGCGGGACGAGGGGCTCGGCCTGTCCCAGCTGTTCGGGGTGCTGGCGCGGTCCTGGCGCTGGATCGTCCTTCCCACCCTGGCGGCGGGCATCGGGGCCATCGTCTTCGTGCAGGTGGTTCCGCCCCGCTATACCGGCGAGGCCAAGATCCTGCTGGAGAGCCGCGACGCGAGCTTCGCGCGGACCGCCCAGGAACGCGGCGAACAGCCCCTGGCCATCGACGAACAGGCGGTGGCGAGCCAGGTCCAGGTGGTGATGTCCCGGGATATCGCCCGGGAGGCGATCCGCCGCCTGAAGCTCGTGGGCAATGCCGAATTCGATCCCGAGGTCGACGGCATCGGTCCGGTCCAGCGCGTCCTGATGATGCTCGGGCTCGGCAGGAACCCGATGGAGCGGGCGCCCGAGGACCGGGTGCTGGAGACCTATTTCGACCGCCTCCTGGTCTACCCGGCCGGCAAGTCCCGCATCCTGACGGTCGAGTTCCGCTCGCGCGATCCGGACCTCGCGGCCAAGGCCGCCAACACCATCGCGGAACTCTACATCGCCTCCCTGGAATCGGCGAAGGTGGACACCGCCCGCTACGCCTCGACCTGGCTCGGCGGCAACATCGACACCCTGCGCACCCGCGTGTCCGAGGCCGAGGCGAAGGTCGAGGCCTTCCGCGCCCGCAACGGCCTGATCAGCGGGGGCGGCGGCACCACAAGCCAACCTCTGGGCACCCAGCAGCTCAGCGAATTGTCGACCCAGCTGTCCCAGGCCCGCACGGTCAAGGCCGATCTCACGAGCCGGGCCAAGCTCATCCGCGAGATGATCAAGGACGGCCGCGCCTTCGAGATCCCGGATGTGGCCAACAACGAGGTCATCCGCCGCACGGTGGAGCAGCGCATCACTCTGCGCGGGCAGCTCGCCCTCGAATCGCGGACGCTGATGCCGGCCCATCCCCGCATCAAGGAACTGACCGCGCAGATCGGCGACCTCGACGCGCAGATCAAGTCCACCGCCGACCGGGTGGTGCGGACGATGGAGAACGACGCCCGTATCGCCGAGGCCCGGGTCGAGAGCCTGAACGCCGCCGTCGACGCGCAGCGCGAGGTTGTCTCGAAGGGCAATTCCAGCGAGGTCCAGCTCCGCGCCCTCGAACGCGAGGCCAAGGCCCAGCGCGACCAGCTCGAATCCTACCTCTCGCGCTATCGCGAGGCCTCGGCCCGCGATGCCGAGAGCGCGGCCCCCGCCGATGCCCGTGTGGTCTCCCGCGCCGTGGTGCCCCAGATCCCGTCCTTCCCGAAGAAGCTGCCCATCGTGGCCCTCGCCCTCGTGATGGCGATGCTGCTGTCCAGCGGCGGGGTAGCGGCGCGCCATCTCCTCCGCGATCCCGACGAGACCCGCCGCCGGACCGGGCCGGACGATCGGGCTCCCGAGCCCGCCCCCTTCGCCTTCCCGGAAGCGTCCACGGCCCTGTCGCGCACCGGCACCGCCGCCGCCCTCTACGAGGCGCCGTTGATCGCCCGCGTCGTCGTCCCCCTCGTCGCCGCCGCTCCCGCCTCCGTCCCGGAAGCCACGCCGCTTCCGGTGCGGGAGGATACGGAAGAAGCCGCCGGGGAAGCGGGCCGGACGGCCGTTCCCAGCTACGATCTCCAGGCCCTCACCCGTCGCCTGCGCGAGCGCATGGGCCGCAACGGCGGAAGCCTTCTCGTGGCGGAGACCGATACGGACGCCGACCGGCAGCTCGCCGGGATCCTGGCGGAGGCACTGGCCGCGAGCGGGCGCGTCCTCCTCGTGGACGTCAATGGCCCGGCCTCTCCCTCGGACGATGCCGGCCTCACCGACCTCGTAGCGGGCGAGGCGGCCTTCCTCGACGTGATCCGGTCGGTGCCCTCGGTGCGCAGGCTCCATGCCATCCCGCGCGGCTTCGTCGATTGCGACATCCTCACGGACGAGCCGGAGGCCCTCGCCATCGCCCTCGATGCCCTGGCCCAGAGCTACGATTGGGTCGTCTATCGCCTGGGCGAGGCCCAGTCCGAGGGGGCTCGCGACCTGCTGACGGCCATGGCGGGCCGGATGAACGCCATCGTCATCGCCTCCAACACGTCGCCCGAGGATCCCGAGCTCGTCGCGCTCTACGGCCTGGCCGACCGGGAGGGATCCGGCTCCGTCCTCGTCGCCGGAGAGCACACCGCGAACGAGCACGCCGCTGCGGGAAAGCCGGGGGCCGGCGCAAGACTTTCGGCGGCCTGAGCGAGGCGGCCGGCGCGAGCCGTCGCGTCAGGTTTGCGCCTCGCCGGCGCTCCGGCCATGGCGGGCCGAGCGTCGGATCGCCTTCTGAACCGCCTTCGCCCAGCGCGCCAGTCGCTCGCTCCGCTTGATCCGGCGCTTGAGGCGGGTGGCGGCCATGGCCGGAACCGCGAAGAGATGGCCGCGCAGGGTGACGGCGATGGTGACCTCGCCCAGCTGAATCGTCTCGTCGCAGATGTTGGCCTTGTAGCGGGCCTCCCCGACGCCGAGATCGAAGCTGCGGCGGCCGCGCTCGGTCTGATCGCGGATGAGGTGCTGCAGCAGGATGTCGCCGGGGCTCGACCGTCCGACGATGGGATCCTGATCGAAGGAGGTCATCATGCCGCTGTAGCGCGCATCGCTGACCGCACCGGCGAAGGTCGCGAAGACCCGCCCATCGTTGCACGCCACCAGGGCGGAGACCTCGATCGCGGCGCCCTGGACCTCGTCCGGATCGTCCTGCCGGCAGGCGCCCGTGGCGATGAAGCGGCGGATCCCCTCGTCGGCATAGGGATTGGCGATGCCCATGGCGGCGAAGCGCGCGGCCTTCTGCGTGAAGAAGGCGGCGAGGTAGGCTCTCACCTCCTCGGCATTCGCGGCCACCCGATACTCCACGGGGCCGAAGGCCTCGATCAGCTTCCTTTCCTTCGAGCGCATCTTCTTGCGCGCGTCGGCACTGAAGACGCGCTTTGCGGTGGTCTCGGGGTCGGGGCCGAGGATCAGGCCGTAGGCGTCGCTCACGGCCGGCGCGGCGTGGAGGGTCAACGGATTGGCGGCGCCGTCCCAGAAGCGCGGCTGATGCCCGAGCAGATAGACGTCGATGCCGGCCTCGTGCCCGATCTGGCGCAGCAGGCCGACGAGATCCTCCGCGCGCATGGCCGCCGCCTCGCGGGAGGCGAACATCGGCATGTGATAGTTCGCGTGCTTGCAGCCGATCACCCGCGCCACGCGGACGCCGCGCTCGCGTGCCACTTGCAGCGGCAGGATCACGCGGGGCCGTCCGCCGGGATCGCGCAGGACGATGACCCGCAGGGAGGCGTCCTGCTCCGCAGGAGTGCAGCCGAGCTTGGCCGAGACGAAGGCCGAGACCCAGTCGAAGCGCTGATAGGGGGTCGACAGCGCGGCCGGATCGCTCTCGACGCTCCGCCACAAGGCCTCGACGCTGGCCAGGTCGCGAAACACCTCCGGAACCAGTTGCCCGCGGACGCGCTCCTGAATCATACCCGCTCCGGTGAGATCGTGAACAAGAACCGCCATCACCGCTCCCTGGCACGGCTCCGCGAGCGCGGCGCACGAGCATACATCGTCCAGTACCTAGACCTCCGGCTCCTTAAGCGCCGGTGACGATGGAAAACGGCAAGGCATCATCTCGCGATGTGGGTAACGAAACCTTGCGGGTTGGTGGTCGAATCTCCGCCCGTTCCGCTCTTCTCCGGTGACGCCCATGCCCTCGCCCGAGTTCCGTCACCGCCTGTTCGATGCGGGCTTTCGCGCCATCGCCGCCTCGGGAGCCGACCGCTGGCTGAGGCGGGTCGCGCAGGGGCGCGGCCTGATCCTGACCTTCCACCATGTCGATCCGGCCCCCGTGAGGGCCTACGCCCCCAACGGCATTCTCTCGATCACGCCGGACTTCCTCGACGAAGTCTTGGTCACGTTGGCCGCGGAGGGGTTCGACGTGATCGGCCTCGATTCCGTGCCCGAGCGGCTCGTCCGGCCCGGCGGGGACAGGCCCTTCGCCGTCCTGACCTTCGACGATGGCTACCGGGACAACGCCCGCCACGCCGTTCCCATCCTGAGCCGGCATCGCGTTCCCTGGACGCTGTTCGTCGCGAGCGACTTCGCCGAGGGGCGGGGCCGCCTGTGGTGGATCGAACTCGAACGCGCGATCGGTCGCCTCGACCGGGTGAGGGTGGTTCGGGACGAGGCCCCGCCCCTCGATCTGCCCGCCGCCACGGCTGGGGAGAAGATGGCGGCCTTCGCCGTGATCTACCGATACCTGCGCGCCGGATCGGAGGAGCGCCTGCTCGCCACCATCGCCGACCTCTGCGGCGAGGCCGGCATCGGGATCGGGCGGGTGGCGGAGGAACTCTGCCTGTCCTGGGGGGAGTTGCGCGGCCTGGCGGCCGATCCCGCCTTGTCGATCGGAGCCCATACGATCGGCCATCCCATGCTGGCGAAACACGGGGAGGCGCGGGTCCGCCATGAGATCGGGGAGGGCAGGGCGCGGATCGAACGGGAGATCGGACGGCCGGTGCGGCACCTGTCCTATCCGGTCGGCGATCCGACCTCGGCCGGGGGGCGCGAATTCGACATCGCCCGCGAGGCCGGGTTCGACACGGCCGTGACGACCCGACCCGGCCATCTCTTCCCCGGCCATGCCGTCCATCTCCATGCCCTGCCACGGGTCTCGGTGAATGGGCTGCATCAATCGAAGGCGGCGCTCTGCGCACTGCTGTCGGGGGTTCCGTTCCTCGCCTGGAATCGCGGGCGACGGCTCGATGTCGCGTGAGCCCGGTCGGGTCAGTCCTGAACGGGGCCTGTCAATGTCGCCGGCGGCGGCGGTAGGACGAGCGGCCCTCGCTTCCACCCACGGTGAAGCTGGCGCTCTGGCGGCCGTGGCGGGTGTAGCGCCCGCGCCTGCCGCGCTGGCCCCTGCTTGCCTCCTGCGCGGGCTCGTCGGCCATGGGCAGGGATTCTGTGCTGACCGGCGGCACGGCGGCGAGCGCCGTCGCCACGGAAGAGGCCGATCCACCATCGCTGCCCCCGCCCCCGCCGCCGACATTCTTGGCGGCCGGTCCGAACATCGCGAGGCACTGGTTGTAGGCGAGGTCGTTCTTGAGACGCTCGCATTCCGCCATCGAGCGGGGCGCATTCTGCGCTGAGGCCGGCGTGCCGAGAGCCGGAAGAGCGGCGCAGCCGAAGCCTGCGAGCAGGAAGGACGCGAGGAATCGGTTCATGAGGATCGGATCATGGAGCGGCGGATCTCGGCCTGGGTCTGAGGGAACATCGAAGCGTGCCCAAGCCTGTGACGGCCGAGTGCGGCGAAATCCCGGCGTCGGGGGAAACCCCGGTTCTCAACTGCCGCCGTCGACGTCCTTCCGCTCCATCCAGCGGATCAGCGGCATCAACGGGAAGATCCAGGCGATGCCGAGGAAGGCGTAGAGGATCGCCTGAACGGCCGGGGGCGTCTGGGAGATGCGGCTGTCGGCCAAGGCCATGGCGAGGGGCGCGTAGAGCGCCACGAAGGCGAGCATGCCGATCGTGCCGAGCAGCGTGCGGGTGCGGCGGCGCATGGGCGCTCTCCTGTATAGGGGCCTTTGGCAAGGGCCTTCTCCCCCGGCGTCAGGTCCGCCGGGGTTAGGCCGACCGCCCCGGCAAGGCAATTGCCGCTCGCGCCGCATCCAAACCCTCTGCGGCCCTGGGCGACGTTGCCCCGGTGGCCCCGCATGCGTAACGCAGGGCGCAAGGCACGGGAAACCCGCGCCGATCCCGACACCACGCGAGCTCCCCACCGCGATGCCTTCACGCGAAACCACCCCGACCGCGCCGGTCCGTTCCACAAACCCGGTGCGCATCTGGCTCTACACGCTGGCGATCCTCGTCGTGGCCATGGTCGCCGTCGGCGGTGCCACCCGCCTGACGGGATCGGGATTGTCGATCACCGAATGGCGGCCGGTGACGGGCGTGGTCCCCCCGGTCTCCGAGCAGGCCTGGGCCGCCGAGTTCGACAAGTACAAGGACACGCCGCAATACCGCATCCTCAACCAGGGCATGGGGTTGTCGGACTTCAAGGTCATCTATGCCTGGGAATGGGGCCACCGCCTGCTCGGGCGCATCCTCGGGCTCGCTTTCTTCGTGCCGCTCCTGGTGTTCTGGTGGCGCGGTCTCGTCGACCGGCGCCTGGGATACGGGCTCCTCGCCCTGGGCGTCCTCGGCGGTCTTCAGGGCACCATCGGCTGGATCATGGTCGCTTCCGGCCTCCAGCCGGGCATGACGGCGGTGGCGCCCCTCAAGCTCGCCCTCCACCTGACCACGGCGAGCCTGATCCTGGCCGGCCTCGTCTGGCTGGCGGCCGGGTTGAGGTCCGGCCCATCCGAGCCGGCACCCGGTCGCCTGCGGATCATGGCGGCCCTGCTGCCGGTCCTCGTCCTGCTCCAGGTCGGTCTCGGCGGCCTCGTCGCCGGATCGAAGGCCGGGCTCGTGCACAATACCTGGCCAGACATGGACGGCGTCCTCGTGCCGGGGGCGTCGGACCTGTTCGCGGTCAGCCCGTGGATCGAGAACTTCGTCGACAACGTCACCCTGGTGCAGTTCAACCACCGCCTCGTGGCCTATCTCCTTCTGGCCGTGGCGCTTTTCCACGCCGTCGACGCGGGCAGGCGGCTTCCCGGCAGCGGGACGGCCCGCCGCGCAATGGGCATCGCCGGCCTGATCCTGGCGCAGGCGGGGTTGGGCATCGTGACGCTTCTGCTGGCGGTGCCGCTCTGGGCGGGCCTCGCCCATCAGGTCTTCGCCATGGCGGTCCTGATGATGGCGACGGTGCATGCCCGGCTCAGCCGGGGAGCGACCCCGCGGACCCTGCCGTCTCACGTCGCTAGTTCCGCCGCCTTCGGTTTCGAGGGCATGACGGGCCGAGGCGCTTAGCCCCTCTCCGGGGACACATCGTAGCGGAGGCCGGGGGGGCTCGGGGAGACGGCCTCTTGACCGGACGCGAGGGGGTCTGTCCCGGCCCTCTTTCCGGATCTCGTCGGCGCGCCGGCTGCTGCATCGCACAGACCGCAACACCGCTATGCCGGATGATAAGCGCAGATTGGCCGGATGCTTGCACCGTGTCGGTCCACATCGGCGAGCGTCGCCCCGGCATATTTTGTTGCATCGCAGCGAAACCAAGCTTGGATTTGTACCGTTAGCCGATGTGTCGATGGCGCCGCGAAAGCGGCGTCCGGCAGTGTCACGCCACAACCGAAAGGCCGTCCAGCATGCACGACCAACGCCTCGTGTCGGAAGAGCAGGTACTCGTTGAGCGCGACCAGACGGCACGCGAGGGCGCCGACACGGACGGGACGCGCCATGCGCGGACCCGGAAGGTCGTCGTCGGTCTCACGGGACTTCTCGGCGCCGCCTGGGCCGTCGTCCTCGCAAGCCGCTTCACGACCTTCTCCTTCTAGGACTCCTCTCGCCGGGACAATATGCGGCAATCAGGTAGGCGGCGGTTCACGATGCTCGCCGCCTACGCAGTTCGATCAGGGAACGAGTCCAGGCCTTCGGTGCTTAAGCTTGGGTTAGGAAAGTTCGGAGTCAGCGATGTTCCTGGCTGAGGACGGTAGACCCATCGGACTGACCTGGAACTATACCCGCCGGGAGCTGATGGCGGATGCCGCCGTGCATATCGCCGGCATCGCGTTCGGTGTGGCAGGCTCCATTGCCATCGTCATCCTGGCGGCGATGGCCCCGCTGGATTGGACCGAGCGGGCGGCCGTCGCGGTCTATGCCGCCGCCCTGGTGTCGATGCTCGGTGTCTCGGCCACCTACAACATGTGGCCCGTGGGGCGCCGCAAGTGGATCCTGCGCCGGGCCGACCACGCCCTCATCTACCTCATGATCGCCGGCACCTACACGCCTCTGGTCGCCCTGGTCGGGCGCGGCTCGACGGCCTGGATGCTTCTGGCCTTCATCTGGGTGCTGGCGGCGATCGGCATCGCCCTGAAGCTGCTCCTGCCCGGCCGTTTCGACCGGGCCGCCATCGGGCTCTACCTGCTCCTCGGATGGAGCGGCGTCGCCACCTACGAATCGGTGATCGGCGCACTGAACCCCGAGGCCCTCTGGCTTCTGGCGATCGGCGGCGTGCTCTACTCGGCCGGGGTCATCTTCCATGTCTGGCGCAGCCTGCCGTACCAGAACGCGATCTGGCACGCCTTCGTCCTCGCCGCCACGGCCTGCCATTACGGCACCGTCCTCACCAGCGTGATGAGCGCCGCTCCCTAGAGCGCTCTCCGCCGAAGTGGATGCCGGTTCGGCGAAAAAGAGCGCGGCACAACAAAGGCCTAGGGATGTGCCCCGACCCAACGTGGTCGGGCGCAGCTCTAGCGGCGCTCGGTGACACGTCCCCCGACGTTTCGGTTCTTCGCCTACTTCCCGTTGCAGAGACCCTGCCCGGCGAGTCGGTTGTGTTCGCGCGGATCGCAATCCGTAGCCAGGAAGGAGGCCCATTCCGCGGTGGAGCCGTAGAACGCGTTGCGGTCGACGTCGCCGCGCACGCCCGGAACCCGGCCCGTGGAGGTGAACTGCCACAGCATCCACTTGCGCTTGGCGTAGCGCTGCTCGGGCTCGGCCGCCGTGGAGCGGACCCAGTGCGGGTAGTCGGGCAGCTCGTCCTCGAGCACGTCCTTATGGAAGGTGATGTCGGTATAGATGATCGGACGCTTGCCGGTGTAGCGCTCCATCTCGTCGAGCATGTAGCGCATCATCGCCAGCGCCTGGGCTTTCGGCAGCTTCTTGGGGCAGAGCTGCGAATGGCCGTTCCACTCCACGTCGAGGACGGGGGGCAGGGCGGTCGGATCGTTGGGGACGTTCTTCTTGAACCACTCCATCTGGTCCTGGGCCGAGCGGCACCAGAACACGAAATGGTAGGCCCCACGGGGCACGCCCGCCTTGGCGGCGCCGTCCCAATTGGCGCGGAACCGCTCGTCCACGTGGTCGCCGCCCTCCGTCGCCTTGATGAAGGCGAACTGCGTGCCGGCACCGCGCACCGAGGCCCAATCGATCGGCCCCTGCCATTTCGAGATGTCGATGCCCTGGATCGGGTGCTGCTTGGCGCGCGCCACCCCCGGATGGGGCTTCACGTCGCCCTTGGTGGGGTAGAAGTCGCTGTGGTTTCCGGCGCAGGCCGCGAGAGTCGCGAGCAGGGCGGCGGTCAGAGAGCGTTTGGCCCAGCGCATGGCGACGCCGCGTGGCATCCCGGCCATGATTGTCGGGGCGATCCCGTTCTTAAGCGACATCGATGCCCGGCCCACCGTTCTCACGCGCTACACTCATCGCTAAGGGATGGCCCCTGCGCGGTTAACAGAGCTTTGACGGCAATGCGGCGGAATTCCGGAAGTCGTTGCCTGCGAGCCACATAGGGTGCATTCCGGCGCTTAGGCCGCAGGCCGGCGCCCGAGGCTAAGTCACGAGTCGGTCTGGCGTTTCGAGGGGAGGAGAGACTGCAGAAGGTTTTGTTCACCATCGGTTACGAAGGGCTCGATTCCGAGCGTTTCGTGGCGACCCTGAAGGATGCCGGCGTCGCGACCCTGGCCGACGTTCGCGCGGTGGCGAATTCGCGCAAGCGAGGTTTTTCGAAGAACGCCCTGAAGACGAGCCTGGAGGAGGCGGGTCTCACCTACGCGCATGCGCGGGACCTCGGCACGCCCAAGGCCGGGCGGGAAGCCGCCCGGGCCCATGATGCCGCGCTGATGCGCCGGATCTACTGCGAGGAGGTCCTCGATACCGCCGATGGCGGCCTCGCCCTCGATGCCCTGTGCGAGCTCGCCGCGCGGGCGCCCACCTGTCTCCTCTGCTTCGAGCGCGATCCGGAACGGTGCCATCGCCGCGTCCTGGCCGAGCGACTGGAGGCGGCCGGCTTCAGGACCGTCGACCTGTTCGGCTGATGCTCCCTCGGATACTCGTTCGTGCAAAATCGATCCTACCCGAGGGAATGCGTTGACAATCTAGAGTTAGCTCGCTCACATGTCCTTCGATCATGAAAGACGTGATCGGACTCTCCTGGCAGTACGCGTGTGACGCGCAAATCCCTCGACCAGACCCTCGGATTCCTCCGCTCCCTCGACCGGACGGCCAGCGGCGAGGACGTCGCCCGGCTTCTGATGGCGGAACTGGCGGATCTCGGCGTCGCCCACATCATGGCGGCCACCGTGCCGGCCCGTGGCGCGCCCGTCCGACAGCAGCGCGGCCACGTCCTTCTCAACACTTTCCCGATGGAATGGGGCCGGCGCTACCTGACGCGCGGCTATGCCTTCCACGACCCCACGGTGCAGCGCCTCGGCCACTCCACCGCGCCCTTCGCCTGGAGCGACGCCACCGATGAGCATGCCGACGATCCCTTGGCGCGCAGGGTGATGGACGAGGCGACGGATTTCGGCCTGCGCGACGGCCTGACCATTCCGTTGATGACCCTCGACGGCGAGACCGCCGGATTCAGTGTTTCGGGCGAGCGTCTCGCCATCGATCCGGCGGATCGCGGCATGCTCCAGCTGGCCGCCACCTACGCGTTCGGCCACCTGCTGCTGTTGAACGGCCAGAACCCGGCGGCCTCCGCGCGCCTCGCCCCGCGCGAGCGCGAGGCCCTGCAATGGGCGGCCGAAGGCAAGACCGACTGGGAGATCGGCGAGGTCATGGGGATCTCCGCCCATGGCGTCGATTTCCATCTGCGCTCCGCCCGCGCCAAGCTCGGCACCGCCAACCGGACCCAGGCCGTCGCCATCGCCCTGCGGCGGGGGCTCATCATCTGATGGGCTCGAGGCCGGACATTCGATAGTCTCGCGCGAGCTCAACCTCGCGAGAGGAGTCGACGATGCCCAAGGTCAGCACCTGCCTGTGGTTCGGTAAGGACATCGAGGCGGCGGTCGGCCTCTACGTCTCCCTCGTCCCCGATTCGCGGATCGACCATGTCCAGCGCTCGCCCGGACCCTGGCCGGGCGGGGAGGCGGGCGATGCGCTGCTGGTGGCCTTCACCCTCGGCGGACAGAGCTTTCAGGCCCTGAACGGAGGCACCACGGCCGATTACGGCACGGCGGCTTCGATCTCCGTGGCCTGCGCCGACCAGGACGAGGTCGACCGGTTATGGACGGCGCTCACGGCGGATGGCGGGGCCGAGATCATGTGCGGCTGGCTTCGGGACAGGTGGGGTGTGCCCTGGCAGATCGTGCCGACGATCCTCCCCCGGCTGCTGGCCGATCCCGATCCGGCCGTGGCGCGCCGCGTCTTCTCCGCCATGCAGGGCATGATCAAGCTCGACATCGCCGCGCTCGAGCGCGCGGCCGCCGGCTGAACCGGACGTCTCGCCTCACCCGCCGCCCGGGCGTTCGCGGCGGCCGAAGCGCTCGGCGATGACGATGCCGCCGAGCACGAGGGCCAAGGCCGCGGCCTGGTACCATTGGAACGCTTCGCCAACGACGAGGATAGCGAGGCCCGAGCCGAAGATCGGCACGAGGTTCACGAACACTCCCGCCCGGTTCGGGCCGATCAGTTCGACGCCCCGCATGAACGAGAGCTGGGCGATGAGGGACGGGCCGAGGGCCACGAAGGCGACGATGGCCCACCCCTTCGGTGTCGGCCAGATCAGGGTTCCGGCGGCCTGTTCGAGGACGAGGGCGGGCAGGGAGGTCACGAGAGCGGCCAGCGCCATCGCCGAGAAGAAGGTCAGGCCGGACATCTTGGGCCGGTCGGCGAGGGCGACGGTGTAGCCGGCATAGAGCAGGCAGGCGCCGAGCATCAGCATGTCGCCGATGTTGAAGGACAGCGTCGACAAGATGTGCCAGTCGCCGTGGGTCGCCGCCACGCCCGCGCCGCCGAGGGTGATGACGACGCCGAGGATCTGCGCCCCGGTGACGGCGACGCGATGCACGACGTAGTTCAGCAGGATGACGAGGACCGGGATCGCCCCCTGGAACAGGGCGACGTTCACGCCGGTGGTGTAGATGCCGGCGGCGTAGAACAGGCTCGCATAGGCGGTGTAGCCGCAGGCCCCCATCAGCAGGACGTAGCGCCAGTGGCGCGCGATCAGGTGGCGCTCGGACACGATCCCGCGCCAGGCCGGCCAGGCCAGCGCGAGGCAGGCGAAGGCCCAGCGCAGGCAGGTGAGCACCTGGGGCGAGACCTCGCCCACGGCCCACTTGCCCGCGACCACGTTGCCGCCCCACAGCAGGGTCGTGAACAGGAGGAGCGGGTAGGCGGCGGCGACCGCGCGGGTCTCGACGGCCGGGCCGGGGGAGGCGGACGGAGAGGTCATGATCCCTTCGGCGGCTTTGCTCGGAGATGGTTCTTCGCTGGCGGTACCGCCGTCCCCTTCTGTCCCGCCCATGACGGGCGAAGCAAGCGCGCCGGAAGCAGGGCTGACATCGCGGATCCTACCCGGAGACGGGCCGGGCAGGGCGGCGCTTGGCGGCGGGTTCGGGGACAGGCAGTGCGGCGGCGATCCGCGCGGCGTCGCTCGTCCAGAGATGCACGGCGGCATAGGCCCGCCAGGGCCGCCAGGCTTCGGCCCGGACGAGCAATTGCGCCGGTGTCGGACGCCCCGCCCCGGTATCGAGGGACCGGAGCAGGGCGAGGTCGCTCGCCGGCAGCGCATCCGGTTCGCGCAAAGCCCGCAGGGCAATGTACTGCGCCGTCCACTCGCCGATCCCGCTCAACCCCCTCAGGGCGGCCACCGCCGGATCGAGGCCGCGTCCCCGTGCGAACAGGTCGGGCTTCGCATGGGCCTCCGCCGCGAGGGCACCGATCGCCCTGCCGCGTGCGCCGGGCATGCCCAGCGTCGCGGCCACGTCCGCATCGAGCAGGCGATCCGGCGTCGGGAACAGGTGGGTCAGCCCCGTCCCGGCGTAGTCCGGCGCCATCGCGTCACCGAAGGCGGAAACCAGACGGCCGGCGAGACGGGTCGCCGCATTGACCGAGACCTGCTGTCCGAGAATGGCACGTACCGCGATCTCGAACCCGTCCCAGGCGCCCGGAACCCGCAGGCCCGGCCGTTCGGCCACGAGGGGTGCGAGGTCGGGGTGGCGCGAGAGCGCAGCCGCGATGAGGGCCGGGTCGGCATCGCAATCGAACATCGGCCTCAGCCGCGCCAGGACGTCCGGCAGAATCGCCGGATCGGGATGATCCACCGTCGCGACGAGGGTATCGTCCCCGCCCCGCATGACGGAGATCGTGCCGGGGCGACCGCCGAGGTAGACGGTCCGGGCATAGGCGTCCGCCGTCACCACCTCGACACCCGGAATGGCCCGGCCGCCGAGATAGGCCAGGATCGCGGGCCAGTCGTAGGGCGGCCTGTAGGGCAGCGGGATGATGTGGGTCACGACGCTCTCCGGCCGCCTCCACCATCTCACGACCGCGGGAATCGCGAAACCGCGCGCAGGCCGGCGCAACGGTGCGGGGCAGGGCGAGAGGCAAGACGGGAGGCAAGACGGGAAAATCCGGCATCGCCCGTATCGGGTTGCGGGGCGACGCTGTATCCGTTCACGAGGAACGACGCGGCGTATCGATCGCGAGGCCGGGGAGGGCGGTTCTGGTGTCGTGGGTGCGTGGTCTCCTCTTCGCGGGAATCGTGGGTGGAATCGCCGCCTTCGCGGTGAGCGAAGCCGGCACGGCCCTCATCGCCGAACTGCGCGAGCGGGTCGCCCCCGGTCCCCCTGCCCCGCGCCATCTTCCGGCCCAGCGCACCGCCATCGAGGACGGGCGCACCGTGGTGCGGCTCAAGCCGGCGGAGCGCGAGCGCCTCGGCATCGCCACGCAGGTGCGGCCTTCCGCCCCCCACCGCGAGGAACTCCAGGCCTATGGCAGCGTCCTCGACGTCGCCAGGGTCACCGACCTGACCAATTCCTACGCCAGCGCCAGGGCGCAGCTCCAGACCGCCCAGGCCCGGGTCGAGGTCTCGCGCAACGCCTTCCAGCGCGCCAAGAATCTCGGCCCCTACGCCACCACCGTCCAGGTCGAGACCACCGAGGGCACGTTCCAGACCGACCAGGCCGCTCTGGCGGCGGCGGAATCGCAGGTCCGTACCCTCGCCGCCACCGCGCAGCAGGAATGGGGGCCGGTGATCGGCCGGGCCATCGTCGAGCGCTCGCCGGCCATCACCCGGCTGATCGAGCGCGTCGACTTCCTGGTCCAGGTGACCCTGCCGCCGGGCGAGAGCATCAAGGGCCAACCCGCCGCCGCCTTCGCCGAGGTGCCGCCGCAGAGCGCGCGGATCGCGCTGCGCTACGTCTCGCCGGCCACCCGGACCGACCAGCGCATCCAGGGCCTCAGCTACTTCTACACCGTGCCGGGTGACAGCGGCTTCCTGCCCGGCATGAGCATGCTCGCCTTCCTCGCCTCGGATCGGACCGTCACCGGCCTCAGCGTGCCCGAGGACGCGGTGGTGCATTGGCAGGGCGGAACCTGGATCTATCGCGCGGTGGCGCCCGACGCCTTCGCGCGCCACGCTCTCAAGGCCGACCCGCCCATGTCGGCCGATGCCTATGTGGTGGAGGACCTGCCCGGTGACACCGAGATCGTGCTGACGGGCGCGCAGGCGCTCTTGTCCGAGGAGATGAAGAGCCTGCTCTCCGTCTCCGGCGGCGTGGACGACGATTGACGTGAGCGACGTTCCGAACGCTTTCCCGAGCGGCCCCCAGGCGGCGCTCGTCGCCTTCGCGGTGCGCTTTCGCGGCATCGTCCTGGCGCTCAGCCTCGCGCTCGCCGGCTACGGCGTCTACGTGCTCGGGGACGCGAAATACGACGTGTTCCCAGAATTCGCGCCGCCTTCCGTGGTGGTCCAGACCGAAGCGCCGGGCCTCAACCCCGAACAGGTGGAGGTGCTGGTCACCCAGCCGATCGAGGTGGCGGTGAACGGCTTGCCGGGGATCGAATCCCTGCGCTCGAGCTCGATCCAGGGCCTGTCGGTCATCACCGTCACCTTCGGCACCGGCAGCGACGTCTACCGCGTCCGTCAGCTCGTCACCGAGCGCCTGACGGCGCTGACCGGTCGCCTGCCCCAGGGCGTGCTGCCGCCTGCGATGACGGCGCTGACCTCGGCCACCAGCACCGTGCTCCTCGTCGGCCTGACCTCGGATCGGCGCTCCGACCTCGACCTGCGCACCGTCGCCGACTGGACCGTGCGCCTCCGGCTCCTGGCGGTGCCGGGCGTCGCCCAGGTCTCGGTCTATGGCGGCGCCGTGCGCTCGCTCCAGGTCCAGATCCGCCCGGCTGACCTCATCCGCTACAATATCGGCATGAACGACGTGCTCGCCGCCGCCCGCAAGGCCACCGGCGTGCGCGGGGCGGGCTTCGTCGACACGATCAACCAGCGCGTCACCCTCCAGACCGAGGGGCAGTCGCTCACCCCGGAGGAACTGGCCCGCACGGTCCTCATCAACGAGGGCGGCGCCAGCGTGACCCTCGGCGACGTCGCCACCGTGGTCGCCGCCGGCGAGCCACCGATCAGCGCCGCCCTGGTGGACGGCAGGCGCGGCGTGCTTCTCATGGTCGGCGCGCAATACGGCGCCAATACCCGCGAGGTCACCGCCCGCGTGGAGGCGGCTCTCGAAGACCTGCGCCCGGCCCTCGACCGGGAAGGCGTGGCTTTGCGGCCGGATCTGTTCCGGCCGGCGAACTTCATCACCATCGCCAATGCCAACGTGCTCCAGGCGCTCGGGCTCGGCGGCATCCTCGTCGTCGTCGTGCTGTTCGCCTTCCTGTACGATTGGCGCACCTGCGTGATCTCGTCGGTGGCGATCCCGCTCTCGCTCATCGCCGCCGTGGTGGCGCTCCAGGCCATGGGCGAGAGCCTCAACACCATGACGCTGGGCGGCCTCGCCATCGCCATCGGCGAGGTGGTGGACGATGCGGTGATCGGCGTCGAGAACGTGGTGCGGCGCCTGCGCGAGAACCGGCGCCTCGCTTCGCCCGTCCCGGAGGGGAGGGTGGTCATCGACGCCATTCTCGAAGTCCGTACCGCGGTCGCCTACGCCACCTTCGCCGTGCTGCTGGTGTTCCTGCCGGTGCTGGTCCTGTCCGGCATCGCCGGCAAGCTGTTCGCCCCCCTCGCCCTCGCCTACATCCTCGCCGTGGTGGCCTCGCTCGCCGTGGCGCTCACCGTCACCCCCTCCCTGTCGATGATGCTCCTCACCGGGCGACGCGAGACGGACATGCGCGACCCGCCGGTGATGCGTTGGTCGCGCGGCGGCTACACCCGCCTCCTCCAGCGGATCAACCGCGCACCGCGCATCGTCATCGCCTCCGGCATCCTCGTGACCCTGGCGGGCGCCGCCGCGACGCCGTTCTTCGGCAGCACCTTCCTGCCCGACCTGAAGGAGGGCCACCTGATCCTGCACATGGCGGCGGCGCCCGGCACGTCGCTCGGGGAATCCATGCGCCTCGGCGTCCGCATCACCACCGAACTGCGCAAGATCCCCGGCATCCGCGCCGTGGCCTCGCAGATCGGCCGCGCCGAGGCCGGCCAGGACACCGCCGGCACCCATTACAGCGAGATCCATATCGACCTCGACCAGGGGCTGGACGGCGCGGGGCAGGGCAGGGCCGAGGCCGATATCCGCACCCTGATGGCGGGGTTTCCCGGTGCCGCCTTCTCGCTCAAGACCTTCCTCACCGAGCGCATCGAGGAGACCGTCTCGGGCTACACCGCACCCGTCGTCGTCAACGTCTTCGGCAACGACCTCGCCCGGATCGAGGCCGCCGCCCGCGACATCGCCCGTGAACTCGCCGAGGTGCGCGGCGCCACGGACATCCAGCAGGCCTCCCCGGCGGGGCTGCCGCAGATCAACGTCGGTCTCCGGCCCAACGACCTGCGCCATTGGGGGCTCTCGGCCGTCGAGGTGATGGAGGTGGTGCGCACCGCCTATCAGGGCGACGTGGTCGGCCAGACCTACGAGGGCAACGCGGTCTTCAACGTCCTCGTCATCCTCGATTCCGGGGCGAGGGGGCGCCTCACGGCTGTAGGCGACCTCCCCTTGCGCTCCTCGAACGGCCGCTTCATCCGCCTCGCCCAGGTGGCGGACATCTACGAGACCTCGGGGCGCTACCAGGTCCAGCATCAGGGCGCCCAGCGCGTCCAAGCCATCACCGCCAACGTCACGGGGCGCGACGTCGCCTCCTTCGTCGAAGCCGCCCGGCGCAAGATCGCCAAGGAGGTGGCGTTGCCGACGGGCGTCTATGTGAGCTTTGCCGGATCGGCCGAGGCCCAGGCGCGGGCCAAGCGCGACCTGCTGCTGTTCTCCGGACTGGCGGGCCTCGGCATCGTGCTGCTGCTGGCCATGGTCACGGGCAGCGCGCGCAACCTCATGCTGGTCCTGGTCAACCTGCCCTTCGCCTTCGTCGGCGGGGTACTGGCGGTCTTCGCCACCGGGGCCGTGCTGTCGCTCGGCTCCATCGTCGGCTTCGTGACGCTGTTCGGCATCTCGCTGCGCAACACCATCATGATGATCTCGCATTACGAGCATCTCGTCGCCATCGACGGCCGGCCGTGGGACCGCGACACGGCGGTGGAAGGGGCCGCCGACCGCCTCGTGCCGATCCTGATGACCTCCCTCGTCACCGGCCTCGGCCTGCTGCCCCTGGCGCTGGGAGCCGGCGAGCCCGGCCGCGAGATCGAGGGGCCGATGGCCATCGTCATCCTCGGCGGCCTCGTGACCTCGACGGTCCTGAACCTCATGATCCTGCCGACCCTGGCCCTGCGCTACGGCCGTTTCACCACCGGCGAGGGCAGGGCGCCGGATACGGCGCGGGCATCCTAGGAAGGCTCGTAGCCGGTCGTCGGGGAGGGCTGCCCGGGATGGCGATCAAGCCCGTTCCGAACCCGCATCTGTCATTCGCATAAGATATATTATGGAACTTGAAGTCCCGGAGGACGGGGTGAGGGGGGCTTGCAGGTCAGCTTGACACGAAGCTGGGATTCACCATTCCATGAACTGTTGCCGAGAGATGGCCGCTTTACCCCTTGCTCACCAGCTTCCTTAAGCGATCCGCCAGTTTCAGGGGCAATCGTCACAATCCTATCTCAAACCGCGTGTCTAACCCGTGGCGGAGTGGGACCGGTCTTCGCGACCGCCCGCCCCGATCGTTCTCGAAGCGGATCCGATGCTGACCCTGCTCAAACCCTGCGCCGCCCCGTTCCTCGTCCTGGCCCTCGCGGCTCTGGGCCTCGGTGCCCCGGCATGGGCGGAGCCGGTCGCGGCCAAGCCGGCGATCCCCGCCAGGGCGCTGGCCAAGCTCTCCCACGTGGCCGCCCTGGTGAAGGCGGGATCCGACATCCGCATCGTCGCCTTCGGCTCCTCGTCCACGGAAGGGTCGGGCGCCTCCTCCCCGGCCGCCGCCTACCCCGCCCAATTGCAGGAAGACCTGCAGGGCCGCCTCGATATCGCCGGCGCCAAGCACCCCATCGTCACGGTCCTCAACCGCGGCAAGGGGGGTGACGACGCCGAGGCCATGGCGCGACGCCTCGACCGGGACGTGCTGGCCGAGCGGCCCGACCTCGTGATCTGGCAGACCGGCAGCAACGACCCGATGACCGGCGTCACGGTGGAGCGTTTCACCGAACTGACCCGTCAGGGCATCACGGCGATGCGCGCCGCCGGCTCCGACGTCATTCTCATGGACCAGCAATGGTGCCGCCGCCTGACGACGACCAACGGTGCCGAGCGTTACGGCGAGGCGCTGCACAGCCTCGCGGCCGAGCTCGACGTGCCGGTGATCCGCCGTCACGCCCTGATGCGGACCTGGGCTGCCAGCGGCCTCCTGAGCCCGGCGCAAATGATCGGCCCCGACGGGCTGCACATGACTGATGCGGGCTACGACCGCCTCGCCAAGGCCGCCACGGCGCAGATCCTGGTCAATGCCGGCCTGATCCCGGCCGACCCCCTGCGCAACTGACGCGCGCCCTCCCCGGCGCTCCGCTCTGGCGAGCCTAGAGGTCCACGCTCACCGACAACCCGTCATAGGCCGGCACCACGCCCGGCGGCAGCTTGGCCGCGAGGGTGGCGTAGTCGAGATCGGTGTGGAGGTTGGTGAGGATCGCGCGGCGCGGGCGCACCTCTTCGATGAGCGCGAGCGCGTCCGAGACCGAGTAATGGGTCGGGTGAGGGGTGTCGCGCAGGGCATCGATGATGAGGAGATCGAGGCCGTGGAGCCGCGCCTTGGCCGCCTCCGGCATCAGGCTCACGTCGGGCGCATAGGCTGCCGGCCCAAAGCGGAAACCGTGGGCGGATTCGGCGCCGTGCTCCATGCCGAAGGCCACCGCCTCGATCGTACCGCCCTCACCTCCGATCGAGACCGGCTCGCCCGCCACGAGATCGTTCATGTCGAGGATCGGCGGATAGGCGCTGCCGGGCGGCGTCTCGAAGCAATAGCCGAAGCGCATCGTCAGCAGGGCGCGCGTCTCGGCATCGGCATAGACCGGGATGCGCCGGTGCATGTGGATCACCAGCGGTCGCACGTCGTCGATGCCGTGGGTGTGGTCGGCATGGGCATGTGTGTACAGCACCGCGTCGAGGCGGCTGACCCCCGCCGACAGCAATTGCTCGCGCAGATCGGGTGAGGTGTCCACGAGGAGGCTGGTGGCGCCCGCCTCCCCTCGCCGCTCCACGAGGATCGAGCAGCGCCGCCGCCGGTTCCTGGCATCGGCCGGGTCGCAGGCGCCCCAGCCGTAGCCCACGCGGGGAACGCCGCCGGACGAGCCGCAGCCGAGGATCGTCAGCGTCAGAGAACCCATCCGCACCTCCCGGTGTTGGTATCGGAGCGCGCGGGCCGCTGTCATGCCGCCCGGCCGCCGGATGGGGTCGCCTTGTCGAACAGACGGTGGAAATTGGCCGTCGTCAGGCTCGCGAAGGCCTCGAACTCCATGTCCAGGGTCTTGGCCAGGGAGCGGGCGGTGTCGGCGGTATAGGCCGGCTCGTTGCTGCGCCCGCGATGCGGCTCGGGCGCCAGGAACGGCGCGTCGGTCTCCACCAGGATGCGGTCGCGGGGCACCGCGAGGGCGATGTCGCGCAGGTCGTGCGAGCGCCGGAACGTGACGATGCCCGAGAAGGAGACGAACAGGCCGAGTTCGACCCCGACTTCCGCCAGGCGTCGGCCCGAGGAGAAGCAGTGCAGCACCGCCTTGAAGGCCCCGCGCTTCATCTCGTCGACGAGCACCGATTCCATGTGCTCGTCGGCATCGCGGGCATGGATGACGAGGGGGAGGCCGGTCTCGCGGGAGGCCGCGATATGCCGGCGGAACACCCGCTCCTGCACCGCCTCCGGCGCGGCGTCCTCGTAATGGTAGTCGAGCCCCGCCTCGCCGATGCCGACACAGCGCGGATGGTGGGTGAGGGCGACGATCTCTTCCGTTGGCACGTCGGGCTCGTCCCCCGCCCCGTTCGGATGGGTGCCTACGGTGTGCCAGATCTGCGGATGAGCCTCGGACAGGGCCTCGTAGACCCGCGCCTTGGCGACTCGCGTCGAAATCGTGAGCATCCCCGTCACGCCCGCCGCCTCGGCGCGGGCGATCACGCCGGGAAGATCCTCGGCGAAGTTCGGGAAGTCGAGATGGCAGTGGCTGTCGACCAGCATGGACAAAACTCGGGATTCTCGGTGACGCTGCGGACCCCGCCTCAGACGGCGGGAGCCTCCGGCTCGACGAAGCGCGGGAACAGCCCGCTCGGCGCGGGGAGCGCCGTGCCCGGCACCAGCCGGCCCCCCTCCCCGATATCGGCGAGCTGCCGCCTGTCGGCGGGCACGGCCAGGAGGTCGAGGAGCTTGGCGCCCGAATCCGGCATGAAGGGCTGCACCAGGATGCCGATGGCGCGCAGGGTCTCGGCCACCACGTAGAGGGAGGCGGCCATGCGGGCCGGGTCGGTCTTGCGCAGGACCCAGGGCTTCTGCGCGTCGAAATAGCGGTCGGACGCCGTCACCACGGCCCAGATGTCGGCGAGCGCCGTGTGTAGGGCGAGCTTGTCCATCGCCACGCGCACGGAGCCCGGCAGGGCGTCCGCCAGTGCCAGGAGCGCCCGGTCGTCCTCCGTGAAGTCGCCGTGCTCGGGGACGAGGCCACCGCAATTCTTGGCGATCATGGAGAGAGAGCGCTGGGCGAGGTTGCCGAGCCCGTTCGACAGGTCCGCCGTGTAGCGGGTGATGATGGCCTCGTGGCTGTAATTGCCGTCGCCGCCGAACGGCACCTCGCGCAGCACGAACTGGCGCAGCGCATCGACCCCGTAGGTCGCGATGAGGTCCATCGGATCCACCACGTTGCCGAGGGACTTAGACATCTTCTCGCCCTTGGAGAGCAGGAAGCCGTGGCCGAAGACGCGCTTCGGCAGCGGCAGGCCCGCCGACATCAGGAAAGCCGGCCAGTAGACCGCGTGGAAGCGCACGATGTCCTTGCCGATGACGTGCAGGTCCATCGGCCAGAATTTTTTGCGGGAGTCGGCCTCGTCGGGGAAGCCCGTCACCGTGAGATAGTTGGTGAGTGCATCGACCCAGACGTACATCACGTGGTCCGGGTGCCCCGGCACCGGCACGCCCCAGTCGAAATTCGTGCGGCTGACGGAGAGGTCCTTGAGGCCGGAACGGACGAAGCTCGCCACCTCGTTGCGCCGTGTCTCGGGGCCGATGAAATCGGGCTGGGCCTCGTAGAGGGCGAGCAGGCGATCCTGGTAGGCGGAGAGGCGGAACAGGAAGTTCTCCTCCTCCATCCAGGTCACGGCCGTGCCGGTCTCCCGCGCGCGGCGCGTCCCGTCGGGGGCGGTCTCGGTCTCGTCCTCGTTGTAATAGGCCTCGTCGCGCACCGAGTACCAGCCGGCATATTTCGACAGGTAGATGTCGCCATTGGCCTCCATGCGCCGCCAGAGTTCCTGGGCGGCGGCATAATGGTCCGGCTCCGTAGTGCGGATGAAGCGGTCGTGGCTGCAGTTCAGCGCCTCGGCCATGGCCTTGAAGCGCGCGGCCATGTCGTCGACCAGGGCCTTCGGGCTGATCCCGGCCTTGGAGGCGGTCTGCTGGATCTTGAGCCCGTGCTCGTCGGTGCCGGTGGCGAACAGCACGTCGTAGCCGTCGAGGCGCTTGAACCGCGCGATCGCGTCGGTGGCGATCACCTCGTAGGCGTGGCCGATATGCGGCGCGCCGTTGGGATAGGAGATCGCCGTGCTGATGCCGAAGGTCTTAGCGTCGAAACCGGACGTCTCGGCAATGGATGGGCTGGGCCCTGACTCGTTGGCCATCGCGTCGAAATACCCTCGGATACGCGGTTCATCGGATCACAGGACGAGCCTGCTCATGTCCCGGCGCGCACGGCTCCCGCAAGGTCGCCGAACAGCGAGAGGATCAGCGGCCGGCGGTCGAGATTGTAGGTCGCGGCCTCCCGGGCGGCGCGGGCGATCTTGTCACACACCTCCACCAGGGCCGCAAGGCGAGCGGGGGGCTCGTGGCGGCGGCGGTCGAGTTCCGACGAGACGAAGCGGAACACCGTGTCGAGGCTCGCGGCGAAATGCTCGTCCGCGTCCCGGCCGGAGAGTTTCTCGGCCAGTGCCAGTATGCGGCGCCAATCGGGATGGTCGAGGCGCGACAGCAGGGTCTCCATTTCGCCGACGAGGTTGGATGTCGCCGGATCGAGCATGGCGAAGCCCTGCGCCACCGAGCCCTCGGACAGTGCGGCGGCGCGGGCCAGGGCTTCCGGGTCCGGCCGCACGAAGGGGGGAGGGAAGCTCTCCAGCACCCGAGCCACCTCCCCCTCCCCCAGGGGGCGCAGGTTGAGCGCCCGGCAGCGCGAGCGGATCGTCGGCAACAGCCGGCCCGGCGCGTGGCTGACGATCAGGAACAGGCAGCGGGGCGGCGGCTCCTCCACCATCTTGAGCAGGGCATTGGCGCTGTTGGCGTTGAGATCCTCGGCGCTGTCGACGATGCAGATGCGGTAGCCGTCATTGCCTGCCGTCGAGCCGAACAGGTCGAGGGCATGGCGCGCGGCATCGACCGAGATCTTGGTCGCGAGCGTCTTGGCATTGTGCGGCCGGGTCCGGCGCAGGGCCACGAGGTTGGGGTGCGACAACGCCGCCACCTGCCGCGCCGCCGGATGCGAGGGATCGACCGCGAGGGTGTCCGGGACGTGGCCGGGGCGCGGGTTGGCGATCAGCCAGCGCGCCACCCGATAGGCCAGGGTCGCCTTCCCGATGCCGCGCGGGCCGCCGATGAGCCAGGCATGGTGCAGGCGGCCGGAACCGATCCCCTCGATGAAGGCGGCCTCCGCCTCCGCATGGCCGACGAGACCGGCCTGCTCGCGCGGGCGGGGGATGTCGGCGAGATCGCCGGGCTCGACGTCCTCGGGCGCGCGTTCAGGCCGCATCGTCGGCAGCCTCCGGGCGGGAGAGAAGGCCGGGCAGGCGGGCGGCGAGGGCGGCCGCGATCGCCTCTTCCACCGCATCGGGGGGGAGGCCGGCATCGATGACGACGCAGCGCTCCGGCTCCATTGCCGCGATGGCGAGGAACGCCTGCCGCAGGCGGGTGTGGAAGCCCAGCGCCTCCGCCTCGAACCGGTCGGCCGCCTCCCCTGCCCCGGCACGGGCCTTCGCCCTGGCGAGGCCGATGGCGGGGTCGAGGTCGAGGATCAGGGTGAGGTCGGGCGTCATATCTCCGACGACGACCCGCTCCAGGGCCGAGAGCAGGGCGGGGTCGAGGCCGCCCGCCGCTCCCTGATAGGCACGGGTCGAATCCGAGAAGCGGTCGCACAGCACGGTCTCGCCGCGGGCGAGGGCCGGGCGGATCAGCGTGTCGAGATGGTCGATGCGGGCGGCGGAGAACAGCAGCGCCTCGGCGAAGGGTCCGTGCCGCTTCACCGTTCCGGCCAGCAGTGCCTCACGGATCGCCTCGGCCTTGACCGAGCCGCCGGGCTCGCGTGTCGTCACCACCGGGGCGGAAGACGCACCACGCAGGCGCGCCGCGAGACGGGCGATCTGGGTCGATTTCCCGGCCCCCTCCCCGCCTTCGAAGGTGATGAACGCCCCGCCCTGCCCGAGCCGCTTGCGGCTTCGGTCGATCACGACTTGGCGCCGGCCTTATCGGTCGCGCCGGCCTTGTCACCCGCGCCGACCTTGTCGAAGGCGCGCCGGAACAGCCCGGTCCCGACCTCCCAGGCCCCGTCGAGGGCGCGCTGCGGAATCGTGCCGGCCGGCACGTCCTCCCCGGCATAGACCGGTAGGTCGAGGGCCTGGGTGTCGCCACGGGTGATGCGCAGGCGGCCCACCTCCCTGCCTTGCTCCACCGGCGCGATCAGCGGCCCCTGATAGACGACGCGGGCGCTGATGCGGTCGCCATTGCCCCGGGGCAGGAGCACCCGCACCGGCTTCTTGGCCACCAGCGGGACGCTGCCCTGCGCCCCGCCGAAGACGGAGGCGTCGGCCACGGTCTCGCCGCTGGCGAAGATCTGCCTCGGCTCGAAGGCGCGAAAACCCCATTCCACCAGCTTGCGCGATTCGCCGGCGCGGTCGCGCGCCGTCTTGAGGCCGCTCACCACCATGATCAGGCGCTGGCCGTTCTGCACCGCCGAGCCGGTGAGGCCGTAGCCCGATTCCTCGAGATATCCGGTCTTGAGCCCGTCGGCGCCGATATCGAGGGTCAGGAGCGGGTTGCGGTTCTGCTGCTTGATCTTGTTCCAAGTGAACTCGCGCTCGGCGAAGATCTTGTAGAGATCGGGGTAGGTGTCGATCAGGTGGATCGCCAGCTTGGCGAGGTCGCGTGCGGTGACTTTCTGGTCCGGCGCGGAATAGCCGGTGGCGTTGCGGAAGGTGGAGCGCGTCAGGCCGATTTCCTTAGCCCGCGCGGTCATCATCCGACCGAAATTCTCCTCCGAGCCGGCGATGCCCTCGCCGATGGCGATGGCCGCGTCGTTGCCCGATTGCACGATCAGGCCGCGCAGCAGGTCGGACAGCTTGATGCGGCTGTTGAGCTGGGCGAACATCGAGGAGCCGCCTCCCCCGGCACCGCCCCGGCGCCAAGCGTCCTCGGTGATCTGGAATTCGCTGTCCATGCTGAGCCGGCCCTGCCGGATCTCGTTGAACACGATCTCCGTGGTCATCAGCTTGGCCATGCTGGCCGGCGAGAACGGTTCGTCGGCCGCCTTTTCGAACAGCACGGAGCCCGAATCCGCGTCGATCAGGATGGCGTGGGGGGCGGATGTCTGGAAGCTCTGGGCCAGGGCGGGAAGGGCGGCGAACCAGCCGATCGCCGACAGGCTCAAGCCGGCCAGTCCGGCCCGAAAGCCGGCGGCCAGATTCGTCCGGTTCGTCGTCGCACGCATCGTTCGCCTCATGCCCGTCGGCTCCGAGGCTTGGCTGATAAGCCCGGTCCGTTCTCGCCCCTGCGAGATGGTATAGCGGATCGCCCGCGAAATCGAACGCAACTTTGCCGATGAGGTCGCGACACGGTGGACCAGACGATGCCGCCGCCCGCACCAATCCCGACCGTTTTCCGGTCAGTTGACCTCGGCGATGCGTGAGCGGCGTGCCTGGGCCGGCTTTGCCGTGGCGGTGGCGACCGCCGGGGCGGGCGACTTGCCGCGCCCGGCCTGGGCGCTGGCGGGCTGGGAGCCGGCGGGGGGCACGGACAGCTTGGCGACGCTGGCCTTGGCCGTTCCCAGAGGGCCCGAGGGAGGCGAAACCGGACGCAGGTTCGCCACCGCGGCATGGCCCGTCGCGGAGCGTGCCGGGGTCGCGGCGCCCGCCGTCTTCACGACCGTGCCGCGTGCGGGGGCCGAAGCGGCGGCCATCCGCTGCGGTGCCGCCGTGACCGGCGACAGGGCGAGTTTCGTCTTCGGAGCGGAGGTCTCCACTTTGGCCTGAAGCGACTTCGCGTCCTTGGGCGTCCCGGCGCCGTGCTTCGATGCCGGGGCATGGGTGGGGCCGGCGCTCGAGGCGAGGCGCACCGGTGCCGGGGGCGGCGGTACGGCCCCCTTCGCCTTCGGCCCCGCATGGGCCATCTGCATGGCGGGAACCTGGAGAGCGGGAGCCGTGCGATCCGGCATGGTCGGCCGGAACCCGTGTGACCGGGACGCGGTGGGCTGCAGGGCCGCCGGCACGGCGACGCTGGAGCCGCCCGCCACCAGGACCGGCGCGGGCCGGACGGGACGCGGCGCGGGAGCGGCGTCGTCCTCGTCGGCCGCAGGCTTGAAGGCCAGGGCGGGACGCTGCGCGCGCGTCAGACGCTCCGGTTCGGCATCGGGTCCGAGATCGGCCATCATCACCGGCGAGCCGCCACCGACGCGGGCGGGCGCGCCATCGGTGCGCAGGGTCGCCATCAGCTTGCGGTCGTCGCTGCCGGCGGTGGAGGCCTTACCGACATACTCCACCCTCACCTTGGCGGTGCCGCTGCGATGGAATTCCAGGGCCTGGGCCACCTCCTCCGACACGTCCATGAGGCGGTTGGCGTGATAGGGGCCGCGATCGTTGACGCGCACGATCATCGAGTGGCGATTGGCGAGGTTGGTCACCCGGACGTAGCTCGGCAGCGGCAGGGTCGGGTGGGCGGCCGCGATGGAATGGCGGTCGAACACCTCGCCATTGGCGGTCATCCGGCCGTGGAAGGCGCTGCCGTACCAGGAGGCCAGGCCCTCGCGGACATACCCTCTGGCATCGTCGCGGGGCACGTAGGTGCGGCCGGCCACCACGTAGGGCTTTCCCGAGAAGCGGCGGCCGCCTCCCTTGGGGATGGTGTCGCCCTCGTTATAGAGGCGCGGGCTGGCCTTCACGCCGTATTTCGGATCGTAGGACGATCCGGAAGAGCCGGCCGGGCCAGCGAGTTTCTGGGTGTTCTGCGCGCAATTCGCGGTGGTCAGTGCCACCACGGACACGGCGAGGAGGCGCAGCAGCGGTACGCCCGCCGTTGGAGCCAATCCGGCCTTCGTCGAACGCGCCATACCGAACCGCCCAGCACTCTTACGCTCTCGAAACGCCATACAGGGCTGAGGAACGGAAGAGCGATCCGGTCCGGCCGTCGAAGGCCGCCCGGAAAGAGCGGGCTTCGATTGCACAGACAATTGTCGGGTTGACGTAAAGGAAACCTGAACGCTGCGGATGGGGCTCCGATTCGCCACCCATGGCTCATCCGTCGAACGAGGGCCCGGCCCTATCGGATTGCGGGATCGAAAGAAATTGCTGTTCCGAGGATGTGGATATCATGCTCCGGATCCGTCCTCCCGACCCATTGGGAAGAGATGTCGCGAGCTGATGCAGGACGTGAGATTTCAGGTGCAAGGCTCTGACAAAAAACGATTTTCTCCTGTCAATCGTCGATATCGACAGGAGAGGGCCGTCAGCGGTGGTTGGTCTCGTTCAGCCGCTCGATCGGCATGGTTCCCCGCTGTTTGAACAGGAGGTCGAGGGCTTCGAGCATGAGCGCGTGCATCTTGGTGCGCTCGGTATGGGCGAGGTCGCGGAGCTGGTCGTAGACCGGTGGCTCCAGATAGACCGACATCTGTCGGGCACGCTCCTTCAAGGTGCTCGGGGCCTTGCGGACGGGAACGTGGCCCGTATCGAGCTGGACGATGTCGGCGCTCCTGGCCGGGGGAACGCTTCCCGCGACGATGGAGGCGAGGCTCGGCCTAGGCGGCTTTGGCATGCTTGGCGACCTGCATCCGCTTCTCGATCCACGTCCAGAGCCTGCGCACTTCGCCGGCGGCCTGGCCCTTGGGGTTGAATTCGGTGACACCCTGACCGACGCCGATCGCGTCCTGGTGATCGGTGCGCGCGACGATGTTGACGTCCGGCAGGATGCCCAGCACGGCCAGGCCATCGGCCGCGTCGCGGATCCGGTAGGAGCGCGGCGGGGTCTGGTTCAGCACGAAGGCGAACTTCTTCTCCAGGCGGTAGACCGCGGCCAGGGTCGGCTTGAACGCGCGCAGGTCCGCCGGGGTGGGGCGGCAGGGGATGATGCAGAGATCGGCCGCGCGGATCGCCGAGAGCGTGCCTGTGGAATCGACGCCCGGCGTATCGATGAAGACGTAATCGTAGGAGGAGTCGCGCAGCTGGGCCATGACGGCCTCGATCTGTGACGCATCGATCTGCGCGACTTCCGGCCCATCCACCGTGCGGTGGTCGAGCCAGTCGCTGATCGTCGCCTGACGATCCATTTCGAGGATGCAGACCGACAGGCCGCGCTCCTGCGCCGCGACGGCCAGTGAGATGCACAGCGTGCTTTTCCCACTCCCCCCCTTCTGGGTGACGAAGGTGATGGCTTTCATACGGGAGCCCTTCTCGCGTCCTGAGATGTCGCCTCCTGCCGTGCCGGGACGATCCCTCGGCCCAAAAGCCGATCGAATCCCCTGCCTCGGATGGTCACCGGTCGGGCTCGCAGCCGCCGTCCCGTGACACCAGGATGCCCTGATCCCGGTTTTGGCCCGTCATGGTTAACCAGTGGTTAAGGGCGGGGCCGGGGATCGGCGCGTGCCGTGAACCGGGGATCGAGATCGCGACGAACGATGCCGCCTGCGTTCGACCCCAGGGCCTCAGATCAATCTCAGGTTGCCAAAAATTCCCGCAGGGCGTGTCTTGCCCTTCCAATAGGAGGCTTCGACGTTTAGGTTGCCGCTGACATCGCGGGTCGACGGGAATTATCAACTTCAGGTAAATTCGATGCGAGGGCGATCCCTGCCTCGTGTCGATCCGCGGTCACACGTTTCGTCCCCAGCGATCCGCCGCGGCGGCCCAGGAGATCCATGCCTGCGCGCACGAGCCTTCTCTCCGGTGACACGGACGGAATCCTGGCGGCACTCGACGCGTCGGGCGTCGTGGGCGTCTGGTCCCACGACGTCTGGGCCGGCCGGATCGTCGTCTCGGACTCCCTCGCGGACGTACTCGGTCTCGTTCGGGAAGCGGCGGGCGTGAGTCTCGACGCATTCCTGGCGACGATTCTCGCCGAGGACCGGCTTCGCGTGGAGAACGCCCTGCATGCCGCCGTCGAGGCGGGCGGCCCGTTCGAGATCGCGTTCCGGACGGTTCGAGGCGAACGCCGGCTCGGCTTGCGCGGACGGATCGACCGGGGCGAGGCCACCGGGCGGGCGAGAGGCCTCGGCATCGCCATCGATCGCAGCGAAGACGGGGCAAGTCTTCACCAACCCGCCCTGCACGCAGAGGCTGCGGCCAACCGCATGGCGGAACACGCCATCGCCCTGCACGACCTCGCGGCCGACCTCCACCAGCCGAGACTGGCCGCGGTTCTCGACTGCCTGATGCGGGAGATCGCCTTCACCCTGGCCGGCCACCTCGGGGGAGCACGGCGTCCGCGCGAACATTGAGGGCGAGGATCCGGCTCAATCCGCGGGCCTGCGCAGGAGGTAGATGTCCATGATCCAGCCGTGGCGCGCCCTCGCCTCGGTCCGGAGTCGCCGGATCTCGCCGGCGACGTCGCCGAGGCGGCCCGACAGGGTGATCTCGTCGTCGCTCCCGAGATAGGCGCCCCAATAGATCGTCAGGTCCGGGTCGAGATGGGCGAAGGTCGGGTCGCCGTCGAGCATCACCACGGTGGTGTCGGCCTCGGCGGACAATCCTCCGGCGATCTGGCGCCCGGTTGTGATCTGCACCGGCGCACCGATGCGGTTGAGGGCGATGCGGTGGCTCGCCGCCAGGGCCTGAACGCTGGTGATGCCGGGAATCACCCGATGGTCGAAGGCGAGGCGCCCCCGCGCCGCGATCCGGTCGATGATCCGCAGGGTGCTGTCGTAGAGCGAGGGATCGCCCCAGACCAGGAAGGCGCCGGTGCCGTCCTCGGGAACCTCGCGCGCGATCATCGCCTCGTAGAGAGCCGCGCGGGCGCCGTGCCAATCCTCCACGGCGACGCCGTAATCGGCCGGATTCCGGTCCCGCTCCGGGTCCTGCGCCTCGACGATGCGGTAGGGGCGGTCCTCGATGTAGCGCTCGCAGATCTCCCGGCGCAGGGCGACGAGGTCGGCCTTCTCTCCTCCCTTGTCGAGGACGAAGACCACGTCCACCGTGTTCAAGGCCCGGATCGCCTGGATCGTGACGTGCTCCGGATTGCCGGTGCCGATGCCGATCACGAGGATCTGTCTCACGCGTCTAGCCTTCCGAGTTGCGATCGGCCCTGTCGCGGGCGCATGCCCTATGCTACGCTCTTCGCCGACATGAAACCCATCCGGCGCAATCTGGACCGGAGCCTCGCGCTCTGGCTGATGACGGTGATCCTCGCGATCGCCGGCTTCGGCATGTCGTCGCCCGCGAGTGCCCATACGGGCCATGGGCACGATGGCGGCGCTCCTGTCGCATGGGTCCAGGCCCCGGCTTCCTTCGACTCCCTGGCCGTCCGGGCGGATGCCGCCACCCCCGGCATGCAGGAGATCGTCTCTGTCCTGCGGGCGGAACCCCATCTCGGCTGTGCCGGACCCTGCTGCACCGGTCCTTGCGGAGCCGCCTGCTGCTGCGCCATCGGCCTGGCACCGGCCGACGGGGATATGACGTCCGCAGCCGGCTTGACCGGTCCCGTTCCCGTGGGCGCCATCTCCGCCCGTACGGACGTCGCTCCGGATTCTCCGTCCGAACCGCCGAGACCCTTCGCCTGACGTAACGACGGCGTTCCGCGCCCGGCTGCCTGACGGCGCCGCGTGGAAAGCCGTCCCTGCTTCATCGGCGTCGAGGTTCTTCCATCATGTCCATCGTTTTCCCGGCAGCCCTGCGCCTCGTCGCGGCGTGCGCCATCGCCTGGGCGGCCCTGTCCGGCGCGGTCCTGTCCCATGAGGGCCATTCCCACGGAGACGAGGCACCTGCCCTGCCCGTCGCGGCGGCCGCACCCCGGGCCGAGGCGAAGTCGGAGCGCTACGAACTCGTCGCCACCGTGCAGGGCCACGATCTTGTCTTCTATCTCGACGCATTCGAGACCAACACGCCGGTCACCGACGCCACCCTCGCCCTCTCGACGCCGGACGGACGCAGGAAGGCGGAACTCCAGACCGATGGCACCTACCGGCTCCCGGCGCCCTGGCTGGAGGAATCCGAGCACCACGACCTCCTCGTCGCGGTGACGGCGGAGGGCAGCACCGACATCCTTTCCCTCGATCTCGACCTGCCGGCCGCCAAAGCCGCGGCGCCGACGTCCGATTCGGCGGCCACCGCTTCCCTGGTCGAGCGCCTGACGCACCAGCCGCCCTCCGTCACTGCCGCCGGAGGCTTCCTCCTCGGCCTCGGCGCCGTCGTCCTGATCCGCCGTCGGCGCACGATTCCCATCGTCGTCGTCCTGGCGGTCACGGCGACGATCGTGCTGGGCAGCGCCGCCCTCGCCCATGAAGGCCACGATGCCGCGCCGGCCGAGGGGGGGATGATGGCGAACCCGCCCTCCGGCGGCGCCGACCGGGCCAAACGCCTGGGCGACGGATCGATCTTCGTGCCCAAATCCCTGCAGCGGCTCCTCGTCCTGCGCACCGCCGTGACGGCGACCCAGAGCGTGGCCCGCACCGTGGCCCTGCCCGGCCGGGTCGTCGCCGACCCCAATGCCAGCGGCGTGGTGCAATCCTCCGTGGGCGGCCGCCTGGCCCCTCCGGCGAACGGCTTCCCGCGCCTCGGAACCCGCGTGACGCGCGGCGAGGTCCTCGCCACCGTCACCCCGCCGGTCCAGGCGGTTGACGTCTCCGACATGCGCCAGCGCCAGGGCGAGCTCGACCAGCAGATCGCGATCCTCGACCGGCGCGTGGTCCGGTTCGAGCGTCTGGCGGGGACCGGCGCCGTGGCGCAGACTCAGCTCGACGATGCCCGTTCCGAGCGCGACGGGCTCAAGGACCGCCGCGCCGCCCTCGACACGGTCCGCGGCTCGCCCGAGGCCCTGGTCGCACCGGTGGACGGGGTCATCGCCGAGGCGAGCGCCACGGCGGGCGCCATGGCCGCCCCCGGCACCGTCGTCTTCCGCATCGTCGATCCGGGCAAACTCTGGGTCGAGGCGCTGAGCTTCGAGGCCCTGTCGCCGGAAGGCTCGGCGACGGCCCGCCTCGGGGACGGGCGCAGCCTTGCCCTGACCTATCGCGGGGCCGGCCTCGCCGACCGCAACCAGGCGGTGCCGGTGCAATTCGCGGTGGCGGGCGAGTCCACCGGCCTTCGGCTCGGACAGTTCGTCACCGTCCACGCCCCCCTGACGGGGGAGCGGAGCGGCCTCGCCGTGCCGCGCTCCGGCATTCTGCGGGCGGAGGGCGGCAGCGTGGTCTACGAGCATGTCGGCGCCGAGCGCTTCGTGGCGCGCAGCGTCCGCACCGATCCCCTCGATGCCGACCGCACGCTCATCGCCGACGGTCTCGAGCCGGGACGGCGCGTCGTCGTCCAGGGCGCCGAACTCCTCGACCAGATCCGCTGAGGAACCGCGAAGATGTTCGGCCTCATCGTCGCGCAATCCCTGCGCAACCGCCTCCTCGTCGTGGCGCTCGCTTTCGCCCTGGTCCTCACCGGCGCGTTCTCCCTCGCGCGCCTGCCCGTCGACGTGCTCCCCGACCTCAACCGGCCCACGGTCACGATCCTGACCGAAGCCGAGGGCTTCGCCCCCACGGAGGTGGAGCAGCGGGTGACCTACCCGATCGAGACCCGCATGAACGGCCTGCCCGGCGTCAGCCGGGTGCGCTCGGTCTCCGGCATCGGCCTGTCCATCGTCACGGTGGAGTTCGAGTGGGACACCGACCTGTTCCGGGACCGGCAGTTCGTCAACGAGAGGCTGGCGCTCGCGCGCTCGGAACTGCCGCCCAACGTGGTCCCGCAGATGGGGCCGGTCTCCTCGATCATGGGCGGCATCCTGCTCGTCGCCGTCACCTCGAAGACCGCGACCCCGATGCAGGTGCGCGAGACCGCCGACTTCACCTTGCGCCCGCGCCTGCTCTCGATCCCGGGCGTGGCGCAGGTGATCCCCATCGGCGGCGAGGTGCGCCAGTTCCGGGTCGCCCCCAATCCCGCCGCCATGCGGGCGCTCGGCGTCACCGACGAGGCCCTCGCCCGCGCCCTCCAGAATTACGGCGGCAATGCCGGCGGCGGCTATTCCGAGGCCGGCGGCCGCGAGGTCCTGATCCGCGCGCTCGGCCGCACCACCGATCTCGACGACCTTCGCAATCTCGTCGTCACGACGCCGGGCGGTCCGGTCTACCTGCGGCAGGTCGCCGAGATCGCCTTCGGGGCGCGGCCCAAGCGCGGCGACGGCGGCTTCATGGGTAATCCCGCCGTGGTGGTCTCCATCGAGAAGCAGCCCGGCATCGACACCGTGCGCCTGACCCGCGAGGTCGAGGCGGCGCTCAAGGAGATCGGCCCCTCCCTGCCGCACGGAATCGAGGCCGGCAACGTCCTGTTCCGACAGGCGGACTTCATCGAGACGTCGCTTCGCAACGTGATCACGGTGCTGATCGAGGCCGTGGCCGTGGTGGCCGTGGTGCTGTTTGCCTTCCTGATGAACGTACGGACCACGCTGATCTCGCTCGCCGCCATTCCCGTCTCGATCCTCGCCACCGCCACGGTGTTTTCGCTGCTCGGACTCTCCATCAACACGATGACGCTCGGCGGCCTCGCCATCGCCATCGGAGAGCTGGTGGACGACGCCGTCGTCGATGTGGAGAACATCCTGCGGCGCCTGCGCGACAACCGGGCGGAGGGTTCGCCTCGCAGCACCTTCTCGGTGATCGTGGACGCCTCGAACGAGGTGCGCTCCGGCATCGTCTATGCCACGATCATCATCTGCCTCGTCTTCGTGCCGCTCTTCGCCCTGTCGGGCATCGAGGGCCGGCTCTTCGCGCCGCTCGGCCAAGCCTACATCATCGCCATCCTGTCGAGCCTCGTGGTCTCGCTGACCCTGACGCCCGCCCTCTCCTCCTGGCTGCTTCCCGGCCTCAAGAGCCTCGACCATCCCGAGAGCCGGCTGATCCGCGGCCTCAAGCGCGCCAACGGGCGCCTCGTGGAGACGGCCTTCGCCCATCAGCGCCTCGCCATCGTCTGCGCGATCGCCGCGGTGGTCGCCGCCGGCTATGGCGCGGGACGCTTGCCCCGCGCCTTCCTGCCGACCTTCAACGAGGGCTCGTTCACGGTCACCACCACCTTCACCCCTGGCATCTCGCTCGCCGAATCCGCCCGCGTCGGCGCCATCGCCGAGCGCCTGCTCCTAGACATCCCCGAGGTGGACAAGGTCGGGCGCCGCACGGGCCGCGCCGAACTCGACGAGCATGCCGAGGGCGTCCATTCCACCGATCTGGAGATCCGCCTGAAGCCCGGCGGGCGCGAACGCCCGGCCATCGTCGCCGACATCAGGGGGCGGCTGTCCGTCCTTCCGGTCACGGTGAATGTCGGCCAGCCGATCTCGCACCGGCTCGACCACATGCTCTCCGGTGTCCGGGCCGAGATCGCCCTGAAGCTGTTCGGCGAGGATCTCGACGCGCTGCGCCGCACCGCCGAATCCCTGCGCGAGACCTTGTCCGGCATTCCGGGCGTCGCCGACCTCCAGGTGGAGCGGCAGGTGCGCGTTCCCCAGATCGAGATACGGGTCGATCCGGCCAAGGCGGCGCTCTACGGTGTCTCCCCCGCGACGGTGGTGGAGACGGTGGGGAACCTCGCCAACGGCCGCGTGGTCTCGACCCTGGTGGACGGCCTTCGCCGCTTCGACGTGATCCTGCGCCTGCCCGAGAGCGGCCGCTCCATGACGGCCTTGCGCGAACTCCTCATCGAGACGCCCTCGGGCTGGGTGCCCGCCCACGCCCTGGCCGATATCGCCGAGCGCGACGGTCCCAACCAGATCCAGCGCGAGAACGGCCGCCGCCGCATCGTGGTCCAGGCCAACACCGTGCCGGGCTCGGACGGCTCGAAGGTCGCCGCCGACATCGCGCAGGCGCTGGCCCGGACGACGCTGCCGGAGGGGATCAGCGCGCGCCTCGAAGGCGCGTTCGAGGCACAAGGGGAGGCGACCCGCAGGATCGGCCTCCTCGGACTCGTCTCCTTCGCCCTTGTCTTCGCGCTGTTGGCGAGCCGCTACCGCTCCGGCGTGCTGGCCCTCATCGTCATGGGCAACGTGCCGCTCGCCCTCATCGGCAGCGTCGTCGCCCTCACCATTGCCGGGCTGCCCCTCTCCGTGGCCTCGATGATCGGCTTCGTGACGCTCACCGGCATCGTCGCCCGCAACGGCATCCTGAAGATCAGCCACGTGCTGAATCTCGGCCTCAGCGAAGGGCTGCCCTTCGGCCCGGCCCTGGTGCTGCGGGCGAGCAACGAGCGCCTCGTGCCGGTGTTGATGACGGCGCTCGCCGCCGGCATCGCCCTGGTGCCGCTCCTCCTCGACGGGACCGCGCCGGGCAAGGAGATCCTGCACCCGGTCGCGGTGACGATCTTCGGGGGGCTCATCAGCGCGACCCTGCTCGATGCCGTTCTGACGCCCGTCCTGATGCTGCGCTTCGGCGGCCCCGCCTTCGCTCGATTGCGCGAAGCGCCCGGCGATGAAGCCCCCTCCCCGGTGGCGGGGACCATGCCCTCCCCGCCCGCAACCTTCTGACGACAGGGAACTCCCATGACGAAGACAGCCCTCCCCGCGATCCTGGCCGCGATCCTGGCTCTGCCCCTCGCCTCCCCGGTTCTCGCGGCCGGCGAGCACCGCCACGACGACGGCACCACCCATTCCGACAGCCATGATCACGGTCCGAAGCCCGCCGCGAAGGGCAAGGCCGCCGACACCCCGGCGACGCGCGCCTTCAAGGAGGCGGCGATGCGCATGCATGGCGACATGGAGATCCGCTATTCCGGCAACGTCGACCGCGACTTCGCCGCCGGCATGATCCCGCACCACAAGGGCGCCCTCGCCATGGCCAAGGTCGCGCTTCAGTATTCGAAGGATCCGGAGGTCCGAACCCTGGCCGAGGCCATCGTCAAGGCGCAGGAAGCCGAGATCGCCCAGATGGAGGCGATCCTGAAGCGGACCGATCCCGCCAAGAAGTGAGGCTCCCGGCTCGCTCCTAAACACTGTCGCTCAGGGGAGCCTCCGCTTGTCGTCCCAACGCCGGACCGGTCGCCTCGTCGACGGTGGGAAACCTAGACGACGAGGATATCCTCGAAGGTCAGGAGCACTTTCGTATCGATGACGGCGACGGTGCGGGCGGTGCCCGCGCCGCTCCCGTCGGCATCGTAGGAGAGCGTGCCGGTCGTGGCGTCGTAGAGAACCCGGTCATCCGCATCGGTCGGCCCCGACGAGAGGTCCTTGAACGCGTTCTCCGCGAGGGGGCCGGCGCGAAGGGCCGTGAAGACCTTGCTCGAGAGCGCGACGACATCCTCGGCGACGGAGAAGTCGCGGATGTGATCCGTGTTGCCGGTTCCGGGCCGCGTGCGGAACAGGAAGGTATCCGCCCCCTCCCCGCCGGTGAGGACGTCGTTTCCGGCCCCGCCCGTCAGCATGTTGGCGGCGCCGTTGCCGGTGATCGTATTGGCGACGGAGTTGCCGATGCCATCGACTGCGTTCGAGCCGAAGAGCCTCAGAGCTTCGAGATTCGTGCCGAGGCGGTGGCTGGCCGAACTCAGCACGTGGTCCGTACCGCTCCTGGCCGCCTCCTCGATCGTGTCGCGGCCGTCCGTGACATAGGTGTCGTTCCCGAGCCCACCGCTCATACGGTCGGCCCCCCGTCCGCCGTCCAGCCGGTTGGCGCCGTCGTTGCCGATGAGGATGTCGTCGCCCGCCCCGCCCTTCGCCTTCTCGATGGAGACACCGTTGGCGATGGTCACGCCGCCGGTCAGGGTTTCCGACGTGGAGAGCCAGCCGCCCCCGCCGATCTCGGCTTTCAGGGTCGCGGCGCGCAGGTCGATCTTGGCCGCGCTCGACCCCTCATAGACGATCGTATCGGAGCCGCCCGTGTCCCAGATCGTGGTGTAGCCGCGGTTGGCATCGACATCGTCGCTGAAGCGGTAGACGTCGTTGCCGGTGTTGTGGGCGCGGGCTCCGTAGAGATGCTGCAGGGCCGCGATGTCGATGGCACCGAAGGAGCCCGGCTGGGCGTTGAGCGGCGTATTCTCGTCGTGCTCGGGTGTGAACGGGTTGTCCTCGCCCCAGAACGGGAAGGTGTATCCCATCACCGTGTAGATCTGGGAATTGAGGTTGCCGGTGCCGAAATCGCCCGGCTCGACGACGCCCGGCAGCTTGCCGTTCTCCCCGTCATGGGGGTGGCCGAGCCCCAGGCTGTGGCCGATTTCGTGGATCCAGGTTTCGGAATAGGTGCCGAGGCGGACCACGTCCGCAGCCCCTTTCACGCTCGTCGGGTCGATGCCCACCGCCGTTTCCAGCGAGGTGGTGCCCGGGGCGGGCGTGCCGGATTCGCCGCCTCCGCCGACATCGAGCCGCTGGATCAACTGGGCCCGAGCCACGCTGCCTTCGACGAAATCGACATTCGCGACGCTTGTGACGGTGTCGTAGATCTCCCTGTAGAACGCCTTCCAGTCGCCCTCGGAGAAATCGTCGATCCCGTTCGCATCGATGTCCTGCGCCTTGAACCCGTAGGTCAGGGTCGCGGCGTTCCAGGCGCCGCCGAGGATGAGGCTGTCCACGACGGCGTTCCCCGTCACGCCGACGGGTTTGAAGAGGTCGGCCATCGATTGATCTGTCCCTTGGGGAAAAGCTTCTGGAAGCTTGGCCGTTCGAGCCGGCCGGGGCAGTCCCTAACCACGATGCCGCGTCATAAACAATTGACGGTCCCACACCTCCGCGGCGAACCGTGCCAGGTGAAAGCGGTATGCTTCACCGGGTTCGGGAGGGAAGCGGCCCCACCGCGCTAAATCCGTGCTCGTCCGCTCGCACAGGCGCTCAGCCAGCCGAGCCCATCCTCGGTTCGGCCACGCGGATTGTACTCGCACCCGACCGAGCCCGAATATCCGAGCCGGTCGAGTTCGGCGAAGACGAAGGCGTCGTTCACCTCCCCCGTGCCGGGCTCGTGGCGCGCCGGTACGCTCGCGACCTGGACATGGCCGATCAGCGGCAGGAGTCGGGTCAGCCGCGTGGTGACGTCTCCGTGCAGGATCTGGCAGTGGAAGATGTCGAACTGGAGCGTGAGGTTGGCGAGACCCTCCGCGCGCAGCTCCGCCACGAGATCGGCGGCGGCATCGACATCGTCGAGGAAATAGCCCGGCATGGAGCGGCGGTTGATGGGCTCGATCAGGAGGTCGATGCCATGCTCGGCAAGGCGCCCGGCGGCGTGGCGCAGGGACCGGCGATAAGCTTGCCCGGCTCGGCTGTCGCGCCCGTCGGCCAGGCCCGCCATCATGTGCAGGCGCGGGCAGCCGGTCGCCAGCGCATAGGCGAGCGCCGTCTCGACCCCGGCGGTGGTCTCATCGAAGCGGTCTGGCAGAGCGGCGAGACCGCGCTCACCGGCCATCCAATCGCCGGGCGGCATGTTGAACAGGACGAGGTCGAGCCCGTGCGCGGCGAGGCGCGCGGCGATCGCCTCCGGCGAATGCTCGTAGGGGAACAGGAACTCCACCGACGTGAACCCGGCACGGGACGCGGCCTCGAACCGATCGAGGAAGGCGTGCTCCGTGAAGAGCAGCGTCAGGTTGGCAGCAAAGCGCGGCATGGGAGGGCTCCATGGTGGCGGGGTCCCATCCGGGCCGTCCTCAATCGCGGATCAGCTTGCCCGTATAGACGACGGGGCCGGTGGGCAGGCCGGTGGCCGAGCCGTTCGGCGGCTCCACCGAGACGGCGAAGACGCCCTCGCCGCGCCGCGCGGCCTCGGATCCGGCGGGCAGAGCCAAGCGTGCGGCGTCCTTGCCGATCAGCCCGAGGGATTTCGGCGTCTTGTCGGCTCCCACATACCACAATTCGAGGCTGCGTCCCGCCGGCGCCTCGGCGCCCACCGGGCGTACCCGCGCGGTTCCCGCCGCCGTGTCGATGCTGACGATGAGGGCCGGCGCCTCGCCGCCGCTGCTGACCACGGCGACGTAGCGTGTCTCGCCTTCCACGCCGGGACGGGGGCCGACGGCGATGAACAGGGCGAGCCCGGCGGCCAGGGCTCCGGCGCCCGCCGCTGCCGCCCGCCACAGGCCGAGCTTGCGCGACAGGGCGGTCACGCGGTTGTCGTTCGCCGCCGGAGACGCGGAGGAGCGGTGGGGCAGCGCGCGCAGGATCGCCGGCCACACGCCCTCGCCCGGCTCGATCTCCGGGATGGCGGCGGCGAGGGGCGCCAGCCGGCGCTCCCACTCCCGCACGGCGGCGCGTGCGGCGGGATCGACCGCGAGTTCGAGATCCATGGCGGCGCGCTCGGTGGCGTCGAGCGTGCCGATGACGTATTCGGCGGCGCGCAGGTCGCGCTCGGCGGGGTCCTCGGTCATGCCGGCCCCTCCAGGCAGCCGCGCAGGGCCGCGAGCCCGCGATGCAGCCAGGTCTTGATGGTGTTGACGGGGCGCGCGAACCGCTCGGCCAGCTCTTCCCGCGAATGGCCCTCGCAATAGGCGAGCACGATGCAATCGCGCTGCGTCGCCTCCAGGCGGGACAGGCAGGTGCGAAGGGCGTCGCGCCCGAGAATCGCACCTTCGCTGTCATGCGGATCGGCCAACCGTTCCACCCAATCCTCTCCGTCCTCGCTCACCGGCCCCTGCACCTCGCCCTTGCGCCGAACCCCGTCGATCGCCCGGTTGCGGGCGATGGTGCAGAGCCACGGCAACGGGCGGCCCGCTTCCGGAGAGAACGAACCGGCATTCTGCCAGATGCGCAGGTAGACGTCCTGGAGCACGTCTTCCGCCATACCGCGATCCCGTTGGATACGGAGCACGATGCCGAAAAGTTTCGGAGCGGTGAGATCGTAGAGAGCCCGAAGGGCCTGCTCGTTGCCGGATGCCACGGCCGCGATCAGTCGCGCCAGTGCCGCGTCGTCACGCAAGGGTCGGGGCATCCTCTCGGCACGACATGATACGACCGTTCGATCTGGCGGGAACGTTGCAAGCGAGTCTTAATGGAGCGGACGCGCGCCGGCTACTGCATGGCGCGCGATCGATGGGGATCGGCATCCCTTCTCTCAATGCTGATCTGCGTGCGGCTGGGCGTGGGTGTTCGACGGCGAGCCGGCGACCTATCTCCCGCAGACGGCCGCCGATCCTTCGAGGATGTGGGGCCGCGGAACTCCCAGGCGCAGGACAAGGATACGAGATTCATGACGTCGCACGGAGACTGGAAAATTCCCGCCGCCGTGCAGCCCAAGGCGGGCGATTACGCGTACGACCTCGACAGGGCCCTGTCGGCGATCGTGTCGCTCTCGACACGCATCCCGCCGGAGGCGTTCACCGCCGAGACCCTGGGCACGGAGCGGGCCGGCAACGGCGTGGTGATCCGCGAAGACGGCCTCGTCCTCACCATCGGTTACCTCGTCACCGAGGCGGACAGCGTCTGGATGACGACGCATGACGGACGCTCGGTCCCCGGCCATGTGGTCGGCTTCGACGCCGTCACCGGGTTCGGCCTCGTCCAGGCCCTGGGCGACCTGGCGCTGCCGCCGCTTCCCATCGGACGCTCGGCCAGCCTGAAGATCGGCGACAAGGCGGTGGTGGCCGGAGCCGGCGGACGCACCCGCTGCGTCGCCGCCGAGCTGATCGCGCGACAGGAATTCGCGGGCTATTGGGAATACGTCCTCGACGAGGCCCTGTTCACCGCGCCCTCGCACCCGCATTGGGGCGGCACGGCCCTGATCGGTCCGGCCGGCGACCTCCTCGGCATCGGCTCGCTGCAGCTGCAGCAGGGCGGCGCGGAAGGCCCGAAGGCGATCAATCTGGTTGTTCCCATCGACCTCCTGCCGCCGATCCTCGAGGATCTGACCACTCGCGGGCGCGCGGATCGTCCGACCCGGCCCTGGCTCGGCCTCTATGCCAGCGACAGCGACGGGGCGGTGGTGGTGATGGGGCTCGCCGATGACGGCCCCGCCGAGAGCGCGGATCTGCGCGTGGGCGACGTGCTCGCGGCGGTGGCTGGCGAGCCGGTGGAGGATCTCGCCGGGTTCTTCCGTCAGGTCTGGGCACTGGGCGAGGCGGGGGTGCGGGTGCCGCTCACGATCGAGCGTGACGGGCGTCCGATCAAGCTCGTCGTGACGTCGAGCGACCGCGAGCGTTTCCTGGTCTCGCCGCAGCTGCATTGATCGGGACGGGACGCGGGTCTATCCCGTGCCCATGACGGACCGAGCAGACACCTCCCCCATCCACATCGTCGGCGGCGGCCTCGCCGGGTCCGAGGCCGCCTGGCAGATCGCCGAGAGCGGCCATGCTGTGGTGCTCCACGAGATGCGCCCGGTGCGTGCCACCGAGGCGCATCACGGTCAGGACCTGGCCGAGCTCGTCTGCTCGAACTCGTTCCGCTCGGACGATGCCAACGGCAACGCCGTCGGCCTGCTGCACCAAGAGATGAGGACGCTCGGTTCGCTGATCCTGCGCGCTGCCGACGCCAACCAGGTGCCGGCCGGCGGCGCGCTCGCCGTGGACCGGAACGGGTTCGCCGCCGCCGTCACCGCCGCTCTGGAGGCGCATCCCCTCGTCACCATCGCCCGCGAAGAGGTCGAGGGGCTGCCGCCGGAGGAATGGGGCAGGACCATCATCGCCACCGGCCCCCTCACTTCGCCCGCCCTGGCGGAAGCGATCCGCGGCCTGACCGGGGCCGAGGCGCTGGCCTTCTTCGACGCCATCGCGCCCATCGTCCACCGCGACTCCATCGACATGGACAAGGCCTGGTTCCAGTCGCGCTACGACAAGGTCGGGCCGGGCGGGACGGGGGCCGATTACATCAACTGCCCGATGAACCGCGAACAGTACGACGCCTTCATCCAGGCGCTGATCGCGGGCGACAAGATCGGGTTCAAGGAATGGGAGGCGACCACCCCCTATTTCGACGGCTGCCTGCCGATCGAGGTCATGGCCGAGCGCGGGCCCGAGACCCTGCGTCACGGCCCGATGAAGCCCGTCGGCCTCACCAACCCGCACGATCCCACGGTGAAGGCTTGCGCCATCGTCCAGCTGCGCCAGGACAATGCGCTGGGCACCCTCTACAACATGGTCGGCTTCCAGACGAAGCTGACCTATTCCGAACAGGTTCGGGTGTTCCGCACGATTCCCGGCCTGGAAAACGCCGAATTCGCGCGTCTCGGCGGCCTCCACCGCAACACCTATCTCGATTCACCCCGTCTCCTCGACGGGACCCTGCGCCTCAAGGCCCGGCCGAGCCTGCGCTTCGCCGGACAGATCACGGGCTGCGAGGGCTATGTCGAGAGCGCCGCCATCGGCCTCATGGCCGGTCGCTTCGCCGTTGCCGAGGCACGTGGTGAGACCCTGGCGCCGCTCCCCGCCACCACGGCGCTCGGCGCCCTCATCGGCCACATCACCGGCGGCCACATCGCGGCCGAGGAGGCCGGGAGCCCCCGCTCGTTCCAGCCGATGAACGTGAATTTCGGCCTGTTTCCGCCCCTCGCCCAGTCCCCGAAGGGCGAAGGCGGCAAGCGCCTGAAGGGGCCGGAAAAGGCGGTGGCGAAGAAGCGCGCCTATACCGACCGGGCGCGGGCGGATCTGGCTTCGTGGATGGGAGGCGAGGCGGTACCGATCGCGGCGGAATAGACGGCGCGTGCGCATGCCCTCTCCCCGCGTAGGGCGCGGGGGGAATGCGAACCAAGACCTCGGTTTTTCCAGCGGAACGCTTTCGGGGCAGTGCCACCAGACGCGGCCACCGACCTCAGGTCCGTCCACGATCAATCGCGTGATGCGGGCTCGGTGCGGCGTGGGTGGCGCCGGTCGAAATCCATCGCCGCGAGCTTGAGCGTGGACAATCCACCAACAATGAGAATGGCGGCGAGGCCAGCGATCTGCAGGGAGAGCGTCATCGAGCTTCAATCCTCACTGCGCATGAATCGAAGAGCAGCGTGACCGGCAGGATGGTATCGCCCAATCACACCGGATCCAGCGAAAAGATGCGCCGGCCCGGCCGGTGGCCCTCGTCACCGGTATCGCGAAACCCGGTCTTGAGAAGGAGGCCGCGCGAGGCTTCGTTCTCGGGCCGGCACTCGGCGACGATGAAGCGGTGGGGGAAGCGCTTGCGCAGGATCGCGATGGCCCCCGTCACCGCCTCGCTGCCGTAGCCCTGGCCCCGGGCGCCGCCGCCGACCCAGTAGCCGAGTTCCACCGCGTGCTCGCCACGCAGGTGGAGACCGACCACCGCCACGAGAACGCCGTCGGCCTTGGCCCCGAGGAAGCAGTCCTTGGTCGGCTTCCCCCTGCCGATCAGGCGGCGGGCATGATCGAGGGTGAAGGGATTGGGCAGGAAATCCACCGCTCCCGTGATCGCCTGATCGTCGGTGAGGGCCTGGACCGCCTCCGCATCCGCCTGGACCAGCGGCGCGAGACGCAGGCGTGCGGTCGCCTGCGCGGGCAGGTTCGACAGGGAGTAGCGCGAGGCGAGCGTGCGGAAGAACATGGCTTCCGTGGTGGAGCCGCGCGACCACGAGGGCAAGATCCCTCTTCGCCGAAGGGCTGGTTCCTCGCGCGGCGCGACAAAAATGAAACCCGCCCCGGCATCGCCGGGACGGGTCATCGATCCGGCCTATCGGTTCGCCCTTACGGATGGATGACCATCGCGTTGAACGGATAGACGTAGGCCTGCAGCATCACGAGCACGCCGACGAGGCAGGCCAGCACGATGGAGTGCCAGAACACGAAGCGCAGGATCTTGCTCTCCTGGCCGAAATAGCCGGTGGCGGTGGAGGCGACGACGATCGACTGGGCGTCGATCATCTTGCCCATGACGCCGCCCGACGAGTTCGCCGAGGCCATGAGGATGCCCGACAGGCCGAGCTGTTCCGAGGTGATTTTCTGCAACCCGCCGAACAGGACGTTCGACGCGGTGTCGGAGCCCGTGAGCGCGACGCCGAGCCAGCCCAGGAGGGTGCCGAAGAACGGGTAGAGGATGCCCGTGCCCGCAAAGGCGAGACCCAACGTGGCATCGACGCCCGCGTAACGGGTGAGCACGCCGAGCGCCAGCATCGCCGAGATGGTGATGAGCGAGTAGCGCAGCACCCAGATGGTCTCGATGTAGGCGGTCACGAGGCGCCAGGGCGAGAACCGCATCAGGAGGCCGGAGAGGATGGCCGCGAACAGCACGCCGGTACCGGTGTAGGACATGTAGGCGAACTTGAAGACGGCAGGCTCCGGATGGGCGGTGGCCACCACGGGGGGCACCTTCATGATGACGTTGTGCAGGCCCGGCACCGGATAGTTCCAGATGAAGATCGGGTCGACGATGTCCTTGAAGAACTTGGTGCCCCAGATCGCCACGATCACCGAAAGGATGATCCACGGCACCCAGGCCAGCAGGATCTCGGAAGAGGTGGCGGTGCGGGTGGCGGCGGCGGCCTTGGGGCCGTCGACGGTGGTGACGTAGCCGATGGACGGATCGTTGCCGCGAAGCGCCGGCGAGGTCCAGATCACGGCCGGGCGCCAGAAGCGCAGGAACAGCACCAGGGCGCCCATGGAGACGAGCGCGGCGCCGATGTCGACGATCCACGGGTTGACGTAGTTCGAGATGCCGAACTGAGCGAGCGCGAACGAGCCGCCGCAGACGAGGATGGCGGGCCAGATCTGCAGCATCCCGCGGAAACCCGCGAACACGCAGATCAGCCAGAACGGTACCAGCACCGAGAAGAACGGCAGCTGCCGGCCGATCATGGCGCCGAGAACGTAGGGGTCGTAGCCGGTCACCGAGGCGAGGCCGGCAATGGGCGCTCCGAGCGCGCCATAGGCCACCGGGGCGGTGTTGGCGATGAGCGACAGGCCCGAGGCGGCCAGCGGCGAGAAGCCGAGGCCGATCAGGATGGCGCCGGTGACCGCCACGGGGGTGCCGAAACCGCCCGCGCCTTCGAAGAACGCGCCGAAGGCGAAGGCGACCAGCAGCAGCTGGAGCCGCCTGTCGGTGGTGATGCCGGCCACCGACTGCTGCAGAGTGGCGAACCAACCCTTCTCCACCGTGAGCCGGTAGAGGAAGATGACGTTGAGGATGATCCAGCCGATGGGGAAAAGCCCGAGGGCGATGCCGTAGCCGGAGGCGCGGGTGGCCAGATCCGCCGGCATGCCGAACAGGAAGACGGCAACGCAGAACGCCAGGACAAGGGAGAGGACAGCGGCGATGTGAGCCTTGACCTTGCCGCTGGCGATCATGCCGAGCAGGGCGATCACCGGCAGGGAGGCGGCCAGTGTCGAGAGCCAAGGGCTCCCGAACGGGTCGTAGACTTGATTCCAGGTATTCACGGGCGTCGCGCTCCTCGGTGAGCCCGATCTCTCGCCGGGCCCTTGACATCGTAGCTAGCAGAGCAGTGGAGCAGGCTCAACGCGAAGAATCTTGTATTCAGATCATGTTGCGCGCGTGCTTCGCTTTCTGTCCGCCGAGACCGGAGACGCTCCAAAAACAGCAAGGCATGTCCTTCGAAACGCAAGCGGAGCCGTTCCAAAACGGAAGCGAAGCCGCTGTGCGACCTGTCGCAGCCTCGGAACATGAGAGTGGGGAGACCGTTCCCGTTGGTATCCTGCATACCGGCGATACGGAGATAAACCTATGTTTATGCGAGTCGACAAGCTACAAGCCGAGCTTCCCGCACCCAAAAGGAAAGATCCGAACGCCGCTGCGGCCCTGCAGGAATTGCTAGGCGGTAAGTATGGGGAGATGTCGACTCTTGGGAATTACATGTTCCAGAGCTTCAATTTCCGCAGCAAGTCTAAGCTACGCCCGTTCTATAGCCTCGTTGCCGCGATCACCGCCGAGGAGCTGGGCCATGTGGAGTTGGTGAGCAATGGCGTCGCCATGCTCAACAACGGCCCCGACAATGACGGCGACGAGAAAGATGGCGGCGACATTTCGGGTGCGCCCTTCGAGGACATGAAGGACATTCGCCTTGCGGCCGCGTTCCTGTCGAATGGCGGTGGCGTCACCCCGGTGAACAGCAACGGCGCGTCCTGGAACAACGATTTCATCACCACCACCGGCAACGTGGTCGTCGATCTGCTCCACAATTTCCATCTCGAATGCGGCGCCCGCCTGCACAAGCTGCGCGTCTACGAGACCCTGACAGATCCCACGGGCCGTGAGGTCTGCGGCTACCTTCTCGTGCGCGGCTCGGTCCACGCCCATGCCTACGCCCTGGCATTGAAGAAGATCACGGGCGTCGAGATCGAGAAGTTCCTGCCGACGCCGAACATCAACCTCGACAAGATCCCCGAATGCCAGAAGTACCTGCAGGAGGGCTCGCACCGCCGGCTCTACACCTTCAGCCCCGGTGACTACACGGAGATGGCCGGCATCTGGGGCAATGGCGAGATGGCTCTGCCGGGTGATCCGCCGGGCGAATTGTCGGTGGTCGAGGGCATGCCCGACGGCGGCAAGATCCACCAACTCACCGGCGTCCCTTCGGCCTTCACCCCGGACTACGCTCCGCAGGAGATGTTCGAGATCGCGGAGAAGCTGACGAAGAAGGCACGCTGAAGCCTTGGCCTCCCGACGGAGTACTGTCGGGGGGCTTTTCTTTCGTTTCGTGCGACGGGCAGGAATGCAGTCCGGGGTGCACGCCCTCCCACCCACCACCTCATCCTGAGGCGCCGGAGTGAAGCGCAGGCCTCGAAGGAGGCCTCCAGTTCGCGCCGCGGGTACTGGAGGTTTCCTTCGAGGCCGCTGCGCGGCGTCTCAGGATGAAGTGGCAGGTTGGGGGAAATCTCATCCCCTTCTTGACCCCCTCCAGAGGCGCCACAGCCGCCGCCAGCGCGGCAGGGCGATGATCGTGTTGAGCGGGTCGTAGCCCGGCCGCTCCATCATCGCGAGGCTCGGTTCCACCAGGGCCGTCGGCAGGAAGGCGGGCAGAGCGGCAGGCGCGATAGTGGCTCGCGCGTCCTCGAAGGCCTTAAGGTGGCGCCGGGCCAGGGTCCGCAGATCGGCCGTGGCCCCGAGGAGACCGGGGCCGCCGCGTCCCGTGACGATGTCTTCGCGGGTGACGCCATGATCCTTGAGGATATCGGCCGGCAGGTAGACCTGCCCGTTGCGGGCGTGCCACGGCAGCGCCCGTAGCAATCCGACGACACCGAAGGCGACACCGGCATGGCCAGCGGCTGCGGCGCCCCCCGGCTCCGCGCCGTCGCAGAGGACGAGGCCGCCGAGGCGGATGAGCGAGGAGGCGGTCTCCCCGCAATAGCCTTCGAGATCGTTCACCCGCGGCATCGGATCGTCGTAGAGGTCGAAGACGCGGGCATCGATCAGATCGACGAAGGACTGGCGCCCGAGCTTGCGCCTGACGATGGCGTCGTCCAGCGCGGCGGTCACCGGGTTGGCCTTCACGTCCCCCCTCGCCTCCCCCTGCAGCGCGTCGCGCCACCATTGCAGGCGGATCTCGCCCGCCATCGGGTTGGTGACGGCGTCGCGCACGCGGGCGATGGTGAGGCTGAAGGCGGCAAGCGCGAAGAGATGCGGCCGGAAGGCTGCCGGCGCGAAGAGGGTGGCGAAGTAGCGGTCCGGGTCGCCCTCGCGGACAAGGGCCTCGCAATGCGAGAAGGCGAAGGCGAGGGGTTCGGCCGTTCCGGGGCTGGTCTCGGTCTTCGTCACGCGACCGCGATCATCGCGGCGGCGACCTTGCGGTTCTCCGCCATCAGGATGTTGTAGGTCCGCGCGGCGGCCCCCGTCTGCATCACATCCAGGCCGATTCCGTTGTCCTTGAGCCAGCGGCGCAGATTGTCCGGAAACGGCGCGATGTCGAGGCCGGTGCCGATGAGGAGGAGCTCGACCGCCCCCGCCTCGGCCACGACCGGGCGCAGGGCGTTGCGGTCGATGGCCTTGGCCTCCACGACATCCCAGGCCCTGATGCCCCCCGGCGTCACCAGGATCGAGCCGCGATGCGACATGTCGGCGAAGCGAAAGCCGCCATTGCCATAGGCGTCGATGAGGTGGCGCCCGGGAACGAACCCGTCATGCAGGCTGCCCTCCGCCATTTCTACTCCGCCGCCTGGGGCACGCGGCCGCCGGTGGGACGGCTCTGCGACTTCACGCCCGACAGCATCAGGCCGAGATAGATCAGGACCGGGGTCGACACGAAGATCGCCGAATAGGTGCAGATCACCACGCCTGCGAGCATCACCACGGCGAAGCCCTGGATCGCCTCTCCGCCGAACAGCACCAGGGCGAGCAGCGACAGGAAGGCGGAGGTCGCCGTCATCACCGTGCGCGACATGGTGGAATTGATCGACAGGTTGAGCAACTCCACCGTGGGGATGGTCTTGTAGCGCCGCATCAGCTCGCGGGTCCGGTCGAACACCACCACTGTCTCGTTCAGCGAGTAGCCGACGATGGTGAGGATCGCCGCGATCGAGGTCATGTTGAACTCGATCCGGCTGATGACGAAGATGCCGATGGTGAGCACGATGTCGTGCAGGGTCCCGACGATGGCGCCGAGCGCCAGTTCCCGCTCGAAGCGGAACCAGAGGTAGATGAGCACCGCGAGCACCGACAGCACCACGCCGAGCGTACCCGACTGAACGAGCTCGCCCGAGACGCGCGGTCCCACCGTCTCGGTGCGGCGGAACTCGTATTCCGCGTCGAAAGCGCCGTGCGCCTTCTGCATCACCGCCGTCTGGCCCTGCTCGCCGGGCTGGAGCGGGAAGCGGACGAGGATCTGCCCGTCGCCGCCGAGTTCCTGCACCTCGGTCTCGCCGAAGCCGAAGCTGTTGGCGGTGTGGCGCACGGCGGCCACGTCGGCCGTCTTCGATTTCGCCTGCAGCTCCACGAGGGTGCCGCCCTTGAAGTCGATGCCGAAATTCAGGCCGACCGTCAGGAACAGGATCACCGTCCCCACCGACAGCAAGGCCGAGAGCGGGAAGGTGAAGCGCCGGAAGCGCATGAAGTCGACGTGCGACTCATCGGGCCAGAGGCGGAGCAGACGCATGTTCGGTCTCGGTCTTTCGGCAATGAGGTCGATCGGGTCGTCGAAAAGAGCGCGTCCGGTTCCACCGCACGTCCGTCATTCCGGGGCGCCCGCAGGGCGAGCCCGGAATCCAGGCACTCAGGTGGAGGTTCTCCTGGCAATCCCGGGTGTCTGGATCCCGGGCTCCGCTTAGCGGCCCCGGGGTGACGGGATTGTTTTGCAGATGGACGGATCACTCGAAAACCGGATCGGGCTCCTCTCGCAAACTGTGAATGCTCGGACTGATTTCAGAACGGCAGAGCTTTGTTTCAGAACGGCAAGGCCTTGGGTCGGGCGTAGTTGTACCACAGGGCGATCATCATGCGGGTGAGCGTCACCGCTGTGATGACGGTGGTGAGGATGCCGAGGATGAACACCACGGCGAAGCCCTTCACCGGGCCGGAGCCGAGGAAGAACAGGATCAGGGCGGCGATGGCCATGGTCGAGTTCGAATCGATGATGGTGGCGAAGGCCTTGTCGAAGCCGGCCTGCAGCGCCGAGACGATGGAGCGTCCCGCCCGCACCTCTTCGCGCACGCGCTCGTAGATCAGCACGTTGGAATCCACCGCCGTGCCGATGGTGAGCACGATGCCGGCGATGCCCGGCAGGGTCATGGTCGCCTCCAGCACCGACATCAGGCCGAGGATGAGGCCCACATGGACGAGGAGGGCGATGTTGGCGAAGAAGCCGAACACCCCGTAGGTGGCGAACATGAAGACGATGACGAGGGCGCCGGCGACCATGGTCGCCTTCTTGCCGGCCTCGATGGAATCGTTGCCGAGGCCGGGGCCGACCACGCGGCGCTCGACCACGGTGAGCTTGGCGGGAAGCGCACCGGCACGCAGCAGGATCGAGAGGTCGTTGGCCTGCTTGACGGTGAAGTTGCCGGTGATCTGGCCCGAACCGCCGGTGATCGGGGTGTTGATGCGCGGCGCCGAGACCACCTCGTTGTCGAGCACGATGGCCATGCGGCGGCCGACATTCTCCGAGGTCGCCTGACCGAAGCGCTGGGCGCCCTTCAGGTTGAACTTGAAGCTCACCATGGGCTCGTGGCTCTGCTGGTCGAAGGCCGGCTGCGCGTCGGTGAGATCGCCGCCATCGGCCATGACCCGGCGCTCCACCGGTACCTTGCCGCCGCCCTCGTCCTTGTTGGTGAGCATGTCCACGTCGCCGGAGGGCGAATCGGCGAGCATGCGGAATTCGAGCTTGGCGGTCTTGCCGAGCTGATCCTCGAGCTGCTGCGGGTCCTGCAAGCCCGGGACCTGGACGAGGACGCGGTCGGCGCCCTGCTGCTGGATCGAGGGCTCTTTGGTGCCGCCGAAATCGATGCGGCGGCGGATGACTTCGATGGCCTGGGTCACGGCCCGGCGGGTGCGGTCGGTGAGGCCGGCATCGGTGAGCAGGAGCTGGATCGTGCCGTCGGGCCGGTCTGTGACGTCGAGGGTCTGGCCGCCGGCCTGGGCCACCATGGCGTTGGAGATCGGCTGGGACAGTTCGCGCAGCTTTGGCAGGGCCTTGGCGCGGTTGGCCGGATCGGAGATGCGGATCTGGACGCCACGCGGGATCACTTGGATTCCGCCTTCTGGGGTGATGCCGGCCTCGCGCAGGGTGCGGCGGACATCGTCGCGCAGACCCGTGGTTTGCGAGCGGATCAGGTCGTTCCGGTCGATCTCGAGGAGGATCTGCGAGCCGCCCTGGAGATCGAGCCCCAGCACGATGGCACGCTGGGGCACGATCCAGCTCGGGAACCAGCCCGGCAGGGAGGCCATGAAGCCCTTGCGCTGCTCGGCCGAGAAGAAGCTCGGCACGGCGAGGCTCAGGCCGATGAGGATGACGGCCAGCGTCGCGACGATCTTGGTTCTCGAAAAGCGCAGCATCCGCCCGTTCCGTTTCTTCTTACGATGCCGGTGTTTGCACCGGCATCTTCAAGCGGTGCACAAGGCCGCCGTCGTGCGTGACGGCCCCGGGATCTCAGGCCGCCTTGACCGGACCGCCCTTGACGCGGACTTCCGAAATCATGGTGCGGACGATCTTCACCCGCACGTTCGGGGCGATCTCGACCTCGATCTCGGAGGCCTCGTCGGCAACCTTGGTGACGCGGCCGACCAGCCCGCCGGTGGTGACGATGGTGTCGTCCCGGCGCACGTTCTTCACGAGGGCCTGATGCTCCTTCACGCGGCGCTGCTGCGGGCGGAGGATCAGGAAGTACATGATGACGAAGATGAGGACGAACGGCACCACCTGCAAGGCGATGTCCGCTCCGCCAGCGGCCGCGGTGGCCCCTTGCGCGAAGGCGGGGGTAATCAAGCGGGTGACTCCTTGGGCTGAGCCGGTCCTGGGGAGCTGCGCGCAGGCGGGTATGGGCGCGTCAGGACAGGTCGAAAAGCGCGCGGACTATAGCCATGCACTTGGTGAAAGCAACGGCGCGTCCGCAGGATGCGCGGATCGGATGGCCCGCCCCCGATGCCGCACCCGTGATTTTCCGCCGCATTGTCCGTATGGACGCGCTCGACAGCACATCCAAGGAGTTTCGAGACGCCATGACCTCGACCCCACCTGCCGACCGGGCGATGCTCGACGCGATCCTGCCCGTCCTCGAGCGGATCGCCGCCGCCCTGGAGCGTTCCGCCCCGGCCGCGAAGCCGGCCCTGGACCTGAATGCGGCGGATGCCTTCCTCTGGGGATCGGACCGTCGTCTGATCCCGGTGCCGAAGGTCAACCGGGTGGAGATCGATCTGCTGACCGGCATCGACCGGGCCCGCGACATCCTCGTGGACAACACCACGCGCTTCGCCAAAGGCCTGCCCGCCAACAACGCCCTGCTCTGGGGCGCGCGCGGCATGGGCAAGTCATCCCTGGTGAAGGCGGCCCATGCCCGGATCAACGCGGAGCGGGCGGAGGGCGAGCGGCCGATGAAGCTGGTGGAGATCCACCGCGAGGACATCGAGGCCCTGCCCGACCTCATGGCGACCCTGCGCGGCGATGCGCACCGCTGGATCGTGTTCTGCGACGACCTGTCCTTCGACGGCGACGACACATCGTACAAGTCGCTCAAGACGGCTCTCGACGGCGGCATCGAGGGCCGACCCGACAACGTGCTGTTCTACGCCACCTCCAACCGGCGGCATCTCCTCGCCCGCGACATGGTGGAGAACGAGCGCTCCACCGCGATCAATCCCGGCGAGGCTGTGGAGGAGAAAGTTTCGCTCTCCGACCGCTTCGGCCTCTGGCTCGGCTTCCACAAATGCAGCCAGGACGAGTACCTCGCCATGATCCGCGCCTATGTGGAGCGCCACGGGCTGAAGGCCGACCCGGATACGGTACGGGCCGAGGCCCTGGAATGGGCCACCACCCGCGGTTCGCGCTCCGGCCGCACCGCCTTTCAGTTCATCCAGGACCTCGCGGGGCGGCTGGGACAGCGGCTCGATTGAGGCCTCGCGCGCTCCCGGCCGAAACGGCGGATCGCCCCTTCTTCCCATTCACGACCTCGTCCTGAGGTGGATGGGTAGGGATCAGGCGGATCTACAAACGAAAACGGCGGCTCCTGCGAGCCGCCGTTTTCGTTGGGTCTTGAATGCGCTCAGTTGCTGGCGAGGTGCGGCATCGGATCGACCGGGGTCGCACCCTTGCGGATCTCGAAGTGCAGCTGGGGCGAAGTCACGTTACCCGAGGCGCCGGACTTGGCGATGGTCTGGCCGCGCTTGACCTTCTCGCCGGGGCGGACGTCGAGTTCGCCGTTATGGGCGTAGGCCGAGACGTAGCCGTTGGTGTGGCGAACCAGCACCAGCTTGCCGTAGCCCTTCACGTCCGAGCCGGCATAGGCGACCGTGCCGTCCTCGGCGGCCTTCACCGCCGTACCCTCGGGCACCGAGATGTTGATGCCCTCGTTGCCGCTGGTGCCGTAGCCGGAGATCACCCGGCCCTTGGCGGGCCAACGGAACGACTGGTCGGGCTCGGCGGCGGGAGCCGCGACGGAGCCGGTGCTGGCGGGCTCGGCCTTCTCGGGCACGGGCGTCAGTGAGGCGACCTTGACCGGCGCGGTCTTGGCCTTGGCGGCTGCCAAGTCGGCGGCCTTGGCCTCGGCGACCTTCTTGGCCGCATCCTTGGCGGCTTCGGCCTTGGCGAGCTTGGCCTCGGCGTCCGCGGCCTTGCGGGCGGCCTCGGCCTTCGCCTTGGCGGGATCGACCTTCGGAGCCTCAGCCTTGGCGACCTCGACGGGCTTCTTCGCCTCGGCGGCCTTCTTCACCTCAGCGACCTTCTTGGCCTCCGCGAGTTTCCTGGCTTCGGCCGCATGCTTGGCATCGGCCGCGAGCTTGGCCTCCGCCAGCTTCTTGGTTTCCACGGCGCGCTTGGACTCCGACGCCTTGTTCGCCTCGGCGATCTTTTTGGCCTCGGCGGCAGTCTTGGCCGCAGCCAGCGTCCGGGCTTCGGATTCCTTGCGGGCTGCTTCCTGGCGGACGCTGTCCTGGCGCGCGGCCTCGGCGCGGGCAGCTTCGGCTCGAGCCTTCGCCTCGGCGGCCCGGGCCTCCGCGGCCTTGGCCCCGGCATTGAACGGGATGCGCGGCGGGGGCGCCGCAGGAACGGTGCGCGGGGTCGCGACCATGCCGCGGCCGGCATCCGGATTCATGCCCGCCGGATTCATGCCCGCCGGATTCATTCCCGAAGGGTTCATGCCGGAGACCATCCCGGAGGACGGCGCGGTGGAGGCGACGCGGCCCGTGGCCATGGGAGGCGTCGCGGCCAGCGGACGCGGCGACATCGGCGCACCGAGGGCCTGCGACTGGATCCTGGGGGTCCGTACCGCCGGAGCCGGAGCCATCTCGCCGTCATCGGGCAGGCTGCCCGTGGCGCTCGGCTCACTCGAAACATTCGAGGCGAAGGGGTTCCCGAAGGGGTCGCCCAACCGCGACGCATCGGTTGAGCATCCGGCGGCACTGCCGCCGATCACACCGATGAGCGCGAAACGCGACAGCGTCCTCAACCCTAGACCAGTCCCGCGAACCCGCATCGACGCACCTGTTTGCCTGACGCAACTTGATGACGTCATTCAAACGGGATTCAGGTTAAACAACCGTTCCCGTTCACCACGTTTTCGGCGCGCAAGGAACTTTCCTGGCAGGCACGTCCCGGCTCGATCCAAATCGACCGCGGCTGTGCCCGGCGATAAGATCGTGATGGATCAAGGGTTTGGGTCCCTGGATCCGGGCCTTCTCCTGTTACCTAGAGAACGAAGGCTCTGCCGGGTGTGAGGGGCGCCAGCCTTAATTGGACGCCGAGATTTTTAACGACGGCGCCCTCCCCGCCCCGATCGGCGAGGACGAGGCGCGCCCCGCCCGACTGCGCGAGAGCGCCCACCAGCCTGCCGCCGGGCGCCAGGAGGGAGTCGAGATGGGCGGGCATGGCCGGCAGGGTGCCGTTGACCAGGATGCGGTCGAACGCCCCCTCCCCTGCGACGTCGGGATCGAGGCCGTCGCCGACCTCCACGTGGGCGATCACCCGGTCCTCCGGGTCGAGGGCCGAGACGGCATCCTCCGCCAGGGTTGCGTAGCGCTCGACGCTCAGGATGGAGGCGGCGCCGAGGCGGATGAGCAGGGCGGTGACATAGCCCGAGCCGGTGCCGATCTCGAGGATGCGGGCGCCGGGCTTCACCTTCAGGGCGGTGAGCATCGCGGCGACCACGGTGGGGGCCGACATGGTCTGTCCGCAGGCGAGCGGCAGGGCCACGTCCCGCCGGGCGAGATCGCGGTGCTCGCGGGGTGCGAAACGAGCGCGGGGCACCCGCTCCATCGCCCGCAGGGTATCGGTGTCGCGCACGCCGAGGCCGCGCAGGGCCATGACGAAGGCGGCATCCTCGACCGAGCCTTCCATCGTCATGGACGTCGTCTCACGGCTGTGCGCGGACGTTCCGATTCCCGGAGCGTCTCACTCGGCGAAGGCTCACTCGGCGAAGGCTTGCGCGAAGCGCGTCAGCGTCGGCTCGTCGGTGAGATCGAGGCGCAGAGGCGTCACCGAGATGCGATTCTCGGCGATGGCCTTCAGGTCGGTGCCGTGGCCGGGCTCGAACCGCGCCTTGGCGAAGGCGAGCCAGAAATACGGGTTGCCGCGTCCGTCATGGCGCGCATCGATGGCGAGCAGCGCCTGATTGCGCATCCCCTGCGCGGCCACGGAGGTGCCCGCGACTTCCTCGGGCTCGCAATCGGGGAAGTTGACGTTGACGACGATGCCGGGCTCGATCCCGATCTCCAGGATCTTCTTGACCACGCCCGGCCCGTGATGGGCGGCGCAGGCCCATTTGATCGCCCCGCGCCCGCCGGCGCCGTAGGCCTGGCTCAGGGCGATGGAGCGCACGTTGAGGATGGTGCCCTCCATGGCCGCCGCGATGGTGCCGGAATAGGTCACGTCCTCGGCGACGTTCTGGCCGCGATTGACCCCGGACAGGACCAGGTCCGGCCCGTGGTCCTTGAGGATGTGGCGGACGCCCATGATCACGCAATCGGAGGGCGTGCCCTTCACGGCGAAGCGCTTCTCGGAGACCTGGCGCAGGCGCAGGGGATCGTTGAGCGACAGGGAGTGCGAGACGCCGGACTGATCGCTCTCGGGCGCCACGACCCAGACGTCGTCGGACAGGGTCCGGGCGATGCCCTCCAGGGTTTCGAGGCCCGGCGCGTGGATGCCGTCGTCGTTGGTGACCAGGATGCGCATCAGCTCTTGAGCCCTTCGATCTTCTCGATTCCGCCCATGTAGGGCTTGAGAACCGACGGGATGGTGACGCTGCCGTCCGGGTTCTGGTAATTTTCCATCACGGCGATGAGGGCGCGGCCGACCGCGACGCCCGATCCGTTGAGGGTATGCACGAATTGTGCGCCCTTGCCCTCCTTCGGGCGGTAGCGCGTATTCATCCGCCGCGCCTGGAAGTCGCCACAGACCGAGCAGGACGAGATCTCGCGAAACGTCTCCTGCCCCGGCATCCAGACCTCGATGTCGTAGGTCTTCTGGCTGGCAAAGCCCATGTCGCCGGTGCAGAGCGCCATCACCCGGTAGGTCAGGTCGAGCTTCTTCAGGATCGCCTCGGCCGAGCCGAGCATCCGCTCGTGCTCGTTGGCCGATTGATCGGGCGTGGTGATCGAGACGAGCTCGACCTTGTTGAACTGGTGCTGGCGCAGCATGCCGCGCGTGTCGCGCCCGGCCGACCCGGCCTCGGCGCGGAAGCACGGGGTCAGCGCGGTGAAGCGTAAGGGTAGCTCGTCCTCGGAGAGGATCGACTCACGCACGAGGTTAGTGAGGGGGACTTCGGCCGTGGGGATGAGCCAGTGCTCCTCTCCGGCCCGGAACTGGTCGTCCCGGAACTTCGGCAGCTGCGCGGTGCCGAACATCGCCTCGTCGCGCACCAGGATCGGCGGCGCCACTTCGGTGTAGCCGTGCTCGCCGGTGTGAAGATCGAGCATGAACTGGCCCAGCGCCCGCTCCAGCCGCGCGAGCTGGCCCTTGAGCACCACGAACCGTGCGCCGGACATGCGCGAGGCCGCCTCGAAATCCATCAGGCCGAAGGCCTCGCCGAGCTCGAAATGCTGGCGGCCGGTGGCGAGCTTGGTGCGGCTGCCGGAAAAGGCGCGGTGCTCGACATTGCCGTGCTCGTCGGCGCCTTCCGGCACCTCCGGGTTCGGGCGGTTGGGGATCGCCGCGAGGCGGTCGTCCAGGACTTTGCCGGCCTCCGTCTGGGCCGCCTCCAGGGCGGGCCCCTCCTCCTTCAGCCGCGCCACCTCTTCCATCAACTCGGCGGCACGCGCCTCGTCCTTCGCCTTCTTCGCGCCGCCGATCTCCTTGGCCAGCGCGTTGCGCCGCTCCTGGTTGGCCTGCGCCGCCGAAGTGGCGGTTTTGCGCGCGTCGTCGAGGGCGATCAGCTCGGCCGAGAGCGCGTCGAGGCCGCGACGGCGCAGGGCTTCGTCGAACGCTTGCGGATTCTCGCGGATGGCGCGGATGTCGTGCATGGGCGGCTCGGTTCGCTGTGAGTCGCCGACGCTTTGCAGCATCGGGGCGACCCCGACAAGGCCGGGCATGAGTCGACGGAGCATCCCCGATACCCCCTCATCCTGAGGCGGCACAGCGCAGCGCAACCCTCGAAGGAGGCCTCCAGACACCAAGTTGCGGACTGGAGGCCTCCTTCGAGGCCGCTTACGCGGCACCTCAGGATGAGGGGGTGGATGGCGTTTATGTGGCGCCTACGGCTCCAGCCCTTCCGCGACCCGCTTGGCTTTGCGGCGGCGCTCCACGCGGGCCACCGAAAAGATCGAGGCTTCGTAGAGGAGGAGCATCGGCAGGGCCAGCGACAACTGCGAGATCACGTCGGGCGGCGTCAGGATCGCGGCCGCCACGAAGACGAGGACGATGGCGTAGCGGCGCTTCTCGCGCAGGAAGACGGTGTCGATCACGCCGATCTGGCCGAGCAGGGTGAGGATCACCGGCAGCTGGAACGCCAGCCCGAAGGCGAAGATCAGGGTCATGATGAGCGAGAGATACTCGTCCACCTTCGGCAGAAGCGAGATCGTCGCTTCGCCCGGCTGGCCGACTTGCTGCAGGCTCACCGAGAACTGGATGAGCAGCGGCATCGCCAGGAAGAACACCACCAGTGCGCCGAGAACGAAGAAGATCGGCGTCGCCACGAGATAGGGCAGGAAGGCCTGACGCTCGTTGCGGTAGAGGCCGGGCGCGACGAAGGCGTAGATCTGCGTCGCGATGACCGGGAAGGCGAGGAAACCCGCGCCGAACACGCTGAGCTTGATGTTGGTGAACACCTGTTCGAGGAAATGCGTCGCGATGAGCTGCGCCTTCTCCGGGCCGACGATGGAGACGTAGGGGTGGAGCAGGATGTTGTAGATGTGCCGCGAGACGAAGAAGCACGCGAAGAACATCACGACGAAGGCCGCCAGGGACTTGATCAGCCGCGAGCGCAATTCGATCAGGTGGTCGAGGAGCGGCGCGCGCGACGCTTCGACCTCGGATTCGTCGACCGGATCGATCATGAGGCAGCGCCGGGCTCGGTAGGCTTGGTGGAGGGGTCGGTCGGGGCCACGGCAGTCCGGGGCGGGAGATCGGGCAGCGCGTAGTCCGGCGGGGGCGGTGGCTCGACGTGCGCCGGCTCAGCCGATGCGGGAGCCTGGATCGACGGCTCGGAGGGCGCGGGCGGGTCGTTCTCGGCGAGCTTGGCGGCCACGTTGGCCAGGGGCTGCGTGCTCGATTGCGAGCGTCCGTCCACGGCGCCGCGGATCTCGTCGCGGATGGTCTGGACCGGATTGAAAGTCGGCCCCATCGTGCTCGCGGAACGCTTGATGCCGTCGACCTCGCGGCGGACCTCGTCGAACTCGGCCTCGCGGATGGCCTCGTTGAACTGGGCGTGGAACTCGCCGGCCATGCGACGCATCTTGCCCGTCACCTGGCCCACGGTGCGCAGGGCTTTGGGAAGATCCTTGGGCCCGATGACAATGAGGGCGACGCCGCCGATCAGCATCACCTCGCCCCAACTCATGTCGAACATGGTGTCGCTCGTCCCGCGGCCGATGGCCTATGCCTCGTCACGACCGACGGCCTAGCATGGTTCACGCAAGACCGATCTCCGTCGGGCGATTTCGCTCACACGAACTTCGGGCGATCCCGTCCAGGACCGCCGATGTCGCCTTGACGGTCTCAGACGACCTTGCGGTCGGCCGAAACGTGGCTGGCGGTGGCCGGCTCGCCCTGGTGAGGCAGGGTGCGAACGGGCTCGCCGTTGCTCGGCGGCGGCACGGCCGGCGCCTGCCCGGCAGGCGTCTCATCCTCGGCCATGCCCTTCTTGAAGGCCTTGATGCCCTTGGCGACGTCGCCCATCAGGTCGGAGATCTTGCCGCGCCCGAACAGCAGCATCACGATGCCCGCGACGATGATCCAGTGCCAGATACTCATGCTGCCCATGGCAAACTCCTGCGCCCATGCGGTCGCCTGCCCAGCGACGCCCTCTCACGACGGATTGTCGGGAACCTAGGGATGGGAGGAAGCGAACACAAGAACCACGGGGTCTCTGGCCACGGCATTCGCGGTATCTGAGGCAATTGTGCGGCGCGTCATAAACGCGCCGGGAGCATTGCGCTCATGCCTGGGCGGAAAGGCCCGCCTCGAAGCGCGAGCGCGCCTCGGCCACGTCGAACTTCTCCTGCGGTGCGAGCCGGGCCAGGGCGGCCTCGGCGCGGCGCAGGGCTTCGCCGGACAGGATCGGCGTGCCTTCGAGAACGGCCTGCATCTCTTGCCGATCGCCGTTGCAATGGAGAGCGACGTCGATTCCGGCGGCGAAGGCCTTTTCGGCCTTCTGGCGAAAGGTGCCGTCCAGTGCCTTCATCGAGAGGTCGTCGGTCATGAGCAGGCCGTCGAAACCGATCAGGCCGCGGATCACCTGTTCGATCACCACGCTTGACTGCGTGGCGGGATGGTGCGGGTCGAGGGCGGCGTAGACCACGTGGGCGCTCATCGCCATTGGCAGGTCCGCCAGGGCGCGGAAGGGAACGAAATCGTGCGCGGCCAGGCTCACGCCCTCAGCCTCCACCACGGGCAGGTCCATGTGGCTGTCGCAGGCGGCGCGGCCGTGACCGGGGATGTGCTTGATGACGGGGAGGACGCCCCCCTCCATCAGCCCCTCGGCCACCGCACGCCCAAGGGCGATGACGGCGTGCGGATCGGTGCCGTAGGCGCGGTCGCCGATGATGTCGTGGGCGCCGGCCACGGGCACGTCGAGAACGGGCGCGCAATCAACGTTGATCCCCACCGAGGCGAGATCGTGTGCCATCAGCCGCGCGCCGAGGCGCGCCATGGCGATGCCCGACCCGTCCAGCCGGCCGAAACGGGCGCCCGCCGGGTAGGACGGCCAGTGCGGCGGCCCCATCCGCTGCACCCGTCCGCCCTCCTGGTCGATCAGGATCGGCGTGTCGGCCCGGCCCGTCGTGGCCCGCAGGGCATCGGTCAGCGCCCTCACCTCGTCCGGCGAGCCGATGTTGCGCTTGAACAGGATGAAGCCCCAGGGCTGCGCATCGCGGAAGAACGCGGCCTCCTCGTCCGAGAGGGTCCGGCCGGCACAGCCGAGGATCAGGGCGCGAGTGGTCATGGGGGATGCTGCTCGGCTTGAATGGACAGACGATCCGAGGGACGTCCGCCCCTGCTCTCTTTCCGGTCGCGGCGGTCCTCGCCCGGGCGGGGCTCGCACGAAGCGCCACCGGGATGCGAGGCGTCGACGATCGCCTTCGAGGTCTTCGCTTCGGCTCCCTCGGCCTGGAATCCTCAGGCCCGGATCCCGAAACTCAATTCCCTTGACTCAGTTCTTGGCCACGAAGCACTGGCCGCCTGCACCCTGCAGTTCGGTGCAGAGGGTGGTGGCTTCGGCCTTGGCCAGGGGTCCGACGCGGACGCGGTAGATCGTCTTGCCGCTGACCTCGGCCTGACGGATCAGGGCGGGCTTGCCGGAGAGCTGGCTGAACTTGCCCTGCATCTGCTTGAAGGCGGCCTGAGCCTCGGCCTCGCTGGTGCGCACCCCGAGCTGGACCGAATACCCGCTGACCGGCGCGGTCGAAGCCGCCGGAACGGGGGCGGGCGTCGGCAGGGCGGACGTCGCATCGGGAGCGACGGCGCTAACGCGCTGCGGGGCCTTCACGCGGGGAGCGGGGGCGGCCTGCTCGGGTACCGCAGCTTCGTCGGTTGCTCCGGGCGTCGCCGTCGGCAGCTTTCCGACACGCGGATGCATCGACCCGCTGGTGGAGCCGCCGTTATCGCCCGGAAGCGTCATCGTGGGGATCACGGATTGGGCGGCGGAAGCCTCGCGCTGGGGCGGCGGCGGAGGCGTATCCGGCTTGACGGAGACGGTCCGCACCCGGCGTGGCTCGCCGAGGGTTTCGGTGAGGGGGGCCGTATTGCCGCCCTGCCCGGTCGAGGGCGTGGCTCCGCCCTCCCCGGCGCGCTGGGCGGAACGGGCGGCCTGCGCGACGTCGACCGGCTGCTCTTCGCGGTTGACGATGCGGATCTGGCCGTCTTTGGCGTTGCGATCGTAGATCTGCTTGTTCTGGTCGGGAATCTCGACGCCGTCCGCCTTCTGCGGGGCGATCTTCAGCGGAGCCTTGTCGGCCAGGATCGTCGGCACGGTGCCGTCGCCCTGGCTCGAATGCAGGCCGCGCCAGGTGAGCGCGCCGGTGACGCAGACCACCAGCACGCCGAGGCCGGCACCCACGGAGACGAGGCGGCTGCGCTGGCGGGGCCGTTCGGCCGCGCGGTTGAGGCGGTCGTCCTGCTCCGGCGCATAGGCCTCCGATCCGCGGGGATCGTGGACACCGTCGGCATAGGCGCCGTGATCGACGGAGGCGAGATACTGGTCGAAGGCATCGGCCGGATGAGCCGAGAGCGAGGGCTCCGATTCGGGCTGGTACTGGGGATGCTGGGCGTAGGCCGCGGGCGCAGGTGCATAGGCCGCAGGCGCCCCGGCATGGGCCGACGGGGCGGCTGCCGGCGCCTCGTCGTGGAAGCTCGGCTCCCTCCGCCCGCCCTGGCCCTGCGGCTGAGGAGCGGTACGGGAATCGCGGGCCTCGAGCAGGGCGCGGAAGGGGTCGTCCTGGCCGACGATGCGGGCGAGTTCCGCCAGCGGATCGGGCTTGGCCGCAGGCTGGGCCTGTGGCTGGGTCGGCGTCGTGGGCTGCAAGTCACGCGCGAAGGCGTCGAAATCGACAGGCGCTCGCGAAGCGTTCGTCGTCATGGCAGCATTCCTCTTCACGCCGAGATCACCTCACCGCATTTCATCCGGCGCGGTGACACCCAAGACCGCGAGGCCGGAGGCGACGACGCCCCTCAAAGCCTCCACGAGGGCCAGTCTTGCCCGTGTCGAGTTTCGGTCGTTTGGATTAATAAACCGTAATTGCGGCAGGTCTTTGCCTTTGTTCCAGAAACCATGCAGGGAACTTGCCAGCTCGTAGAGGTAGAATGCCACACGGTGTGGCTCGTGTGCCGCCGCCGCCGCTTCGATCACCCGCGGGTACTGGGCGATGAGCCGCATGATCTCGATTTCCGCGGAATCGGCCAGCAGCGTTAGATCCGCATCCGCGAGGCCGGCGACGGAAAAGTCCTCGCCGGGCATCGCTTCGCGCGCCTGCCGGAACACCGAGGCGCAGCGGGCATGGGCGTACTGGACGTAGAAGACCGGGTTGTCCTTGGATTGCTCCACCACCTTGGCGAGGTCGAAGTCCAGGGTCGCGTCGTTCTTGCGGTAGAGCATCATGAAGCGGATCGCGTCGCGGCCGACTTCGTCGACCACCTCGGCGAGGGTGATGAACTCGCCCGCGCGCTTGGACATCTTCACCGGCTCGCCGGCCCGCAGGAGGCGCACCAACTGGCACAGCTTCACGTCGAGAGTGGCGTTCCCGTCGCTTACCGCCTTAACCGCCGCCTGCATGCGCTTGACGTAGCCGCCGTGATCCGCGCCGAGGACGTCGATCAGGTCTGTGGCGCCGCGCCTGATCTTGTCGCGATGATAGGCGATGTCGGAGGCGAAGTAGGTGAACGAGCCGTCCGACTTCAGCAGCGGCCGGTCGACGTCGTCGCCGAACTCCACGGTGCGGAACAGGGTCTGCTCGCGGTCCTCCCAATCCTCGGGCAGCTGGCCCTTCGGCGGCGGCAGCTGGCCTTCGTAGACGAGGCCCTTTTCGCGAAGCTCCGCCAGAAGAGCGGGCACTGCCTCCTTAAGGGTGGCTTCCGAGAAGAACACATCGTGATGGATGCCGAGCCTAGCGAGATCGCCCCGGATCAGGTCCATCATCGCGGCGATGGCATCCGCCCGCACCTGCGGCAGCCAGTCGGATTCCGGCGTGTCGAGGAGCGCGCGTCCGTGCGTCTCGGCGAGCGCCTTGCCCACCGGCACGAGGTAGTCACCGGGATAGAGGCCTTCGGGCACGGGGCCGACCTCTTCGCCCAGCGCCTCGCGGTAACGCAGGAACGCGGAGCGGGCGAGCACGTCCACCTGCGCACCGGCATCGTTGATGTAGTACTCGCGCGTCACGTCGCGGCCGGCCGCCACGAGCAGGTTGGCCAGCGCATCGCCGAACATCGCCCCGCGGCCATGGCCCACATGCATCGGCCCGGTGGGGTTGGCCGAAACGTATTCGATGTTGACCTTGCCGCCGGGCAGGTGGGCTCGGCCGTACTCGGTGCCCTCGCCGAGCGCGGCACGCACGACCTCGTGATAGGTCTGGGGCGTCAGGCGCAGGTTGATGAAGCCCGGTCCGGCCACGCTCGCCTCGATCACGCGGGGATCTTGCCGGAGCTCCGCCGCAAGCGCTTCGCCCAGCGCCTTCGGATTGGTCCGGGCCTCCTTGGCGAGGACCAGGGCGGCATTGGTGGCGAGGTCGCCATGAGTGGCATCGCGCGGCGGCTCGACCACCACGCGGGAGAGATCGAGCCCCTCGGGCAGCGTCCCGGACCGGATCAAGCGCTCGAGCGCCTCGCGCACGCGCGTCTCGAAGGTGGCGAAGATGTTCATGGGTAAGCCGAAACGTTCCGGTTGCGCGGCCGCGCCCAGGGCTGGGCCGCTCTCGTCCTGACCGGGCGGGCATAGCAAGGGCGGACAGGGGTGTCACGGCGCACATGCGGCGTGACACCCGATTGCTCGCGTTCCCGTCGGACAGGCGATAGAGTGCGCTTGGCCAGATACCCTGTGCGGGGCTGGCGGACTATCCGGCCGGGGTCGTCCGTCTGGTTGCGCGCGTGTCCGCCGTTCCAGACTGGATACCCTCATGGACGAGGCAGTCACCGATCTCGCGCGTCACCTGCTCGATGAGGGTCTAGAATGCCTGTCCGACCGCGAGCGCCGCGTGATCCGCCTCATCGCCAGACGCCGGCATGCGACCGTGGACGTGAACAGCGCATTCGCCGCGAAGGAGACCTTCGGTGAACGGATCGCCGACCGCGTCGCGCAGTTCGGCGGCTCATGGACATTCATCATCGTCTTCAGCGGGATGCTCGTGGCCTGGGTCGTGGTCAACACCGTGATCCTGTCCCGGCTCGGCGGCGGCTTCGACGCCTACCCCTACATCTTTCTCAATCTAACAGGCCGCTGAAGAAGTCTGGTCTGGCTCTCTGAATGGATGATGTTGGCTGTTGTGGCGGGGACCGGCGCTTTCGAGGCGGTTCGGTTGGTCACCTTCGGCGGCACCTCCGTTTCCGGAAGTGGGTCCCGGCCCTGGGCCTACCCCTCATCCCGCCGACTGGGCCAGAAGCTTGGGCAGACGTACG
>NZ_LMNB01000035.1:0-124342 GCF_001422895.1 Methylobacterium sp. Leaf106 | reverse complement strand
TCGTACGTCTGCCCAAGCTTCTGGCCCAGTCGGCGGGATGAGGGGTAGGCCCAGGGCCGGGACCCACTTCCGGAAACGGAGGTGCCGCCGAAGGTGACCGACCGAACCGCCTCGAAAGCGCCGGTCCCCGCCACAACAGCCAACATCATCCATTCAGAGAGCAAGACCAGACTTGTTCAGCGGCCTGCTAGGTGGCACCTCTCACGAAAGCGTATCGCCCGACGGACGCAGCGCCACCGCGATAGCGGACACTTTCGACGTTAGCCGAGGGCATATCGGAGCAACGGTGCCCCGTCAGGACAGGATCCACTTTGCAGTCGGGATAGCGAGGGGAGAGGGCTAGCAGGGATTGCTTCAGGCGAACCACCTCGGCCCTCAGCGCGACGTTCTCGCGTTCGACCTGCCCAAGACGGGCGACGCCTGCTGGTGGAAGACCACCGAGGCGCCGACGCCAGCGGTAGAACGTCCCTACCGAGATGTGCGCCGCATCGCAGATCGCGGCGACGGAAATGCCATTTTCAGCTTCCTTGAGCAGGAAAGCGACTTCCTGATCGGTGTGTCGGCTTCGACGCATGTGCGGGCCTCCGCGATCCGAGATAGCGTTTCAGGACCCGCAAGAAACGCACCCATAAGCAGGCGGTATGAAAGGGCGGGGACCGTGGGGTTATTTGTGAATTTTGACGTTTTGCTCGCCATCGCGCCTGCGCCTTAGGCTGTCCGATGAGGTTTTGCGCATGCCGGTGGGCATGTGCAGCCCATTTGACCTTCCCCCAGACCATTGAGAATCCGACACTTCGCCTCGTGTCAGGGGAAGGTGCAAAGCCCATGGTCGATGTCACGAGGCGTCATTTCATCGGGACCGCAGCGGCGCTCGCCGCTCCCGCGATCATCCGTCCGGCTTGGGCCGCCGACACGGTCAAGCTCGGATGCCTGTTTTCTTCATCGGGCACGATGGCCAATATCGAAGGGCGTCTGAACCACGTGGTGCGCATGGCCGCGGACGGGATCAACGCGAAGGGTGGCGTCAATGGGCGCCGGATCGAGGTGGTGACCTCGGACCCGGCTTCGGATTGGCCGCTCTACGCTCAGATCGGCCGGCAGATGCTGCAGCAGGAGAAGGTCGCCGCCCTGTTCGGCTGCTGGACCTCGGTTTCGCGCAAGTCGGTTCTGCCGGTGGTGGAGCAGAATGATGGGTTGCTGTTCTATCCTCTTCACTTCGAAGGCGACGAGAATTCAAAGAACGTCGTCTATGTAAATTCACCGCCGGCGAGCTCGGTTCTGCCTGCCGTGGATTACCTGATGGGCGCGGAGGGCGTCGGGGCCAAGCGCTTCTTCATGATCGGCTCAGACTACGTCTGGCCGCGCACGATCAACAAGCAGCTGAAGGCCTATTGGGCGTCGAAGGGCGTCGCGGCGACCGCCTGGCGCGAGGAATACGTGCCGCTGGGCTTCTCCAATTTCCAGACCCTGGTGAATCAGATCCGCAGTTTCGCCGCCGAGCCGGGCGGGCAGCCGATCGTCGTGCTGACGGTGGTAGGCTCCTCGATCCCGGACTTCTTGCGCGAGTTCGCCAACCAGGGCATCCGCGCCACCGACGTGCCGATCCTCGGCCTCGACATGGTGGAGGCCGATCTCGAGGGGCTGGATACCGCGCCCCTGGTTGGCCACCTAAATTGCTGGGCCTATCTCCAGGCCGCGAAAGCCGACGCCAATATCCGGTTCCTTGGGGACTGGGCCGCCTACGTGAAGGCCAAGTCCGTCCCCTTCAGCGCCGACACCGTCATCGATCCGATGGTTTCTGCCTATGACAGCGTCCAGCTCTGGGCACTGGCAGCGGCGAAGGCGGGAAGCTTCGACGTGCCCGAGGTGCGCAAGGCTTTCGCGGGCCTGAGCTTCGCCGATCCCTCCGGCTACACTCTGACGATGACGGGGGAGAACAACTACGTCTCCCGCGGCGTCTTCATCGGTTCGGTCAACGAGAAGCAAGGGTTCGACATCCTCTGGCAATCGCCCGATGCCCCCAAGCCCGTGCCGTTCAGCCCTTATGGTTGAGGGCGTGAGGTTTTGGGTATTGGGTGCCTTCCTGCTCGTTGCCGGCTTGATGCAGCCGGCGAGCGGAGCGACGCCCGGCCTCGACCGCACGGGTTTCGCGGCCGGCCTGTGCGGTGACGGGGCTGCACAAAGCAGGGGCCTGGATGCGCTGATCCGGTCGAGCGGCGAGGCAGCGGTCGAGGATCTTGCTGCTGCGGGCATTCTCTTGCGCGGCTTGCTGGAGAGACGGCTCGTCTGCCTCGGCGACACGGCTGTCCTGCTCGAGAAGCCCGGGGCACCGGACGGGCGCGAGGTGGCGAGCGGCGCCGTTCGTTCCGCTGACGGCGGACGTTCGCCGGTGCTCGGCCTGCGCCAGCGCGCCCTCACCGAGACCGCCCTCGGCATCGCGACGCTGATTGCGGGCGAGACGGTGGAGCTTCGGTCGAGGGGATTGGCCGCCGTCGAGCGGCGCATGGCAGGCGTGCCGGCTTCAATGCTGGAACGGGCACAGGAGAACGAACACGATTTTGGATTGAAAGCGGCGATCGGCGTGGCGGCACAGGGAGCGGCCCTGTCCTCGTCCGATCCGACGCGTCGCCTTGAGGCGATCAGTGCCGTAGCCGACGCGCCGTCGGGCGCCGCCTTCTCGCGGCTCTCCGCCCTGAAGACCGATCCGGCCTATAGCGCCGATCCCGTATTCCGCACGGCCTTGGATGCCGGGATCGCCCGGGTCGAACGGGCGGTGTGGATCGGCAACGGTCTCGCGCTGCTCTACAACGGCCTGAGCTTTGCCAGCATCCTGTTCATGGCCGCAGCCGGGCTGGCGATCATCTTCGGGCTGATGGGGGTGATCAACCTCGCCCAGGGCGAGTTCATCATGGTCGGCGCCTATGCGGCCTACGGCGTCCAAGAGACGTTCCGCCGGTTCGCTCCGGGCTTTCTCGACCTCTACCTCGTCGCGGCGATCCCCGTGGCCTTCCTCGCCGCCGCGCTGGTGGGAATCCTCATCGAGGCGCTGATCCTGCGCCACCTCTATCGCCGACCGCTCATGAGCCTGCTCGCCACCTGGGCGGTCAGCTTGTTCCTGATCAACCTCGTCCGCGTGGTCTTCGGATCGCAGAACCTCCAGTTCGGCATGCCGTCCTACGTAAGCGGCGGGGTGCCGCTCTATGCCGATTTCATCGTCACCTGGAACCGACTCTTCGCCATCGCCTTCGCCGCCGCCACACTGGTGCTGACACTCCTGATCCTCAGGCGCACGCCGCTCGGCCTCGACATCCGGGCGGTGACGCAGAATCGCGACATGGCTGCCTGCCTCGGCATCAGGACCCGACGGGTCGACCGCCTCGCCTTCGGCTTCGGCTCGGGACTGGCCGGGCTTGCCGGGGTGGCCCTGTGCCCGATCTACAGCGTCAATCCGGGCATGGGCGCGACCTTCATCGTCGACAGCTTCATGGTGGTCGTGCTCGGCGGCGTCGGCACGGTCGTCGGCACCCTCGTGGCGGCGCTCGGCATCGGCGGCGCCAACGTGCTGATCGAGCCGTTCTACGGCGCGGTCGCCGCCAAGGTGATCGTGCTCGCGGGCATCATCCTGTTCCTCCAGCGCCGGCCCGAGGGGCTGTTCGCCGTAAGGCGGCGGCGATGAGCGGTGCCGTGGAGACCTTGCCCGTGACGGCGTCCCGTCGCCTTTTCCCCGGCCTTGGCGGCGATCCGCTTTTGGCGGCAGTGATTGCCCTCATCCTGTCCGCCGCCCTCGTCATCGTCCTACTGCAGCCCGCCCCCTATCTCGTGAACATGGTCGGGCAGCTCGCGGCCTTCGCGATCCTCGCCGTCTCGCTCGATCTGGTCTGGGGCTATCTCGGCATCCTCAGCCTGGGGCACGGCCTGTTCTTCGCCATCGGCGGCTATGTCTGCGCCATGCACCTGCTCTCCCACGCCTATGCCGTCACCGGCATGGCGCCGGACCTGATGCAGTTCATGGGCTGGAAGACCCTGCCGCTGTACTGGTCCGGTCTGGCGAGCGCGCCCTATGCCCTTGTCGTGGCCCTGGTCCTGTCGGCCGCCATCGCTTTCCTGTTCGGCTATGCCTCGTTCCGCTCACGGGTGAACGGCGTCTACTTCTCGATCATCAGTCAGGCCCTGGTCTATGTCGCCATGCTGCTGATGTTCCGCAACGATACCGGTCTCGGCGGGAATAACGGCATGACCGGATTCCCCCTCCTGTTCGGCCATCCCATCGGCGCGCCCGGCATGGTCACGGGTCTGGCCGTGGCGACGCTTCTGGCCCTGGCCCTGATCCTCGTGGGCACGCGTGCCCTGGTGGTCGGCCGTATCGGCCGGCGCATGCTGGCCTGCCGCGACGACGAGGCCCGCCTGCGCACCCTCGGCTACAGCACGACGCGGCTCAAGCTCGGAATCTGGTGCCTCTCCGCGACGATCGCGGCCTTGGCCGGCATCCTCTACGTGCCTCAGGTCGGCATCATCAATCCGAGGGTCCTGAGCCCCGACCTCTCCATCGAGATTGCGGTCTGGGTCGCCATCGGCGGGATGGGCCGGCTCGGCGGCGCGGTGATCGGCGCCGTGGCGGTCAACGCCCTCAAGTTCTGGCTGAGCGCCGCGATGCCGGAGGCCTGGCCCTTCATCCTGTCGGGGCTCGTCCTGGTGGTGGTGCTGGGGCTGCCGAACGGCCTCCTCGACCTCGCGACCCTGCGCCCGAAACCGACCTGGTTGCGGCGGGGCGGGGGGCTCGGATGAGCGCCCTGGTCATCGAGAACCTGAGCGTCGTGTTCGGGCGGTTCCGAGCCCTGGACGGCCTGTCCCTGGCCATCGATGCCGGCGAGGTCCGGGCCGTGATCGGTCCGAACGGCGCCGGCAAGACCACCCTTCTCGATGCCATCACGGGCATCGCCAAGCCTACGTCGGGCCGCATCCTCCTCGGCGACGACCTCGACTTGACCCGCCGCTCGGAGTCCGAGATTGCCCGTGTGGGCGTGCGTCGCAAGTTCCAGAAGCCCAGCGTCTTTCCCGCCCTCACCGTGAGCGAGAATCTGGAGATCGGCTGCGGCCTCGACTGCCCGACCACCGAGCGATCCGACCGCGTGGCGACCTCTCTCGCCGAGACCGCGTTGGAGGCGCGCGCCGACACGCTTGCGGGTTCCCTGGCGCATGGGGAGAAGCAATGGCTCGAAATCGGCATGGTGCTCGCCTCCCGGCCGAGGCTGATCCTCCTCGACGAACCCGTAGCGGGATTGTCGGATGCCGAGACCGTGCGGACTGCCGACCTGATCCAATCGCTGCGCCGCCCCGACCGGGCAATCCTGGTGATCGAACACGACATGGCCTTCGTGGAGGCGATCGCCGACCGGGTCACCGTGCTGCACGAAGGCCGCACCCTGTTCGAGGGTGGGATGGCTGGAGCGCGTGCGGATACGCGAGTCATCGAGGTGTTTCTCGGCCGATGAGCGATGTCTCCCACTCCCTCCCACCGGCCCCGGTGGGCCTGACCGTGACCGACCTCGACCAGCATTACAGCAGTGCGCAAGTGCTGCGGAACGTGGACTTCTGCATCGAGCCCGGCTCCTGCGTGGGGTTGCTCGGGCGTAACGGCGCTGGCAAGACCACGCTACTGCGCTGTCTCGCCGGACTGATCCCTATAAGCCGCGGACGCATCATTCTCGGCGAGACCGATATCACCGACCTGTCGCCAGACCGGCGAGCTCGAGCGGGCCTCGCGATCGTGCCCCAGGGGCGCGAGATCTTCGCAGACCTCACCGTGGGAGAGAACCTGCGTGTCGCCGCCCGGGCGCACGACTTGGACCGCACGAACGCCGTGGACGAGGCCGTCGCTCTGTTCCCGGCCCTGCGCGGCCTGTGGAACCGGCCTGGCGGCAACCTCTCGGGCGGACAGCAGCAGCAACTCGCCATCGCCCGCGCGCTCAGCACCCGTCCCCGACTCATCCTCCTCGACGAGCCGACGGAGGGCATCCAGCCCTCCATCGTCTCCGCAATCGAATCCGTGATCGAAGGGCTCAAGGGCCGGATCACCGTGCTCCTCGTGGAGCAATATCTCGAATTCGCGGTCCGCCTCTCCGATTCCTTCGTCGTGCTCTCACGCGGCGGCGTGGTCGAACGGGGCACGCGGGAGAGCTTGGACCACGCCGCCCTCGCCCGGCACATCGCCGTCTGACCATCAGATCTCCGAAAGGCTCCCTCATGCCGACGCATCACGAGATTCCCGCGACACCCGACACGATGGTGCTCGGCTACTTCGACGCCGCTCTGCCGCCGGTCCTGGAGATCGAGTCCGGCGATACCGTCACGCTCCACTCGTTTCCGGCCGGCGGCAAGGAATCGCTCCATCCCGATCCGGCCAGGGTGCCGGCCGATTATCTCGCGGCCCTCGACACGCTGGCCTCCGGCCCCGGACCGCATTTCGTGACCGGACCGGTCCATGTCCGCGGGGCCGAACCCGGCGACGTGCTCCAGGTCGACATCCTCGACCTGAAATTCCGCATGGATTGGGGCTTCGTGGCGATCCTGCCTCTGCTCGGCACCCTGCCGGACGAGTTCACCGACTACGAGACGATCCATCCCGACATCGACGTCGCCCGCGGCGTCGCGATCCTGCCCTGGGGCGCCGAGCTGCCCCTCGATCCGTTCTTCGGGATCATGGGCACGGCGCCTCCCGCTGCCTGGGGGAGGGTCGGCTCTCCGGTCCCCCGCGCCTTCGGCGGAAACATGGACAACAAGGAGCTCAAGGTCGGCACGTCGCTCTATCTGCCCGTCTTCAACTCCGGCGCCGGATTCTATGCCGGTGACGGCCACGGCGTGCAGGGCGACGGCGAGGTCTGCATCACCGCCCTCGAGACGGGGCTTTCGGGCACCTTCCGGCTCACCGTGCGCAAGGATCTCGGCTATGGGTGGCCCTTCGCCGAGACGCCCACCGATCTCATGACGATCGGCCTGCATGAGAGCCTCGACGAGGCCATGCGCCAGGCGGTGCGCGAGATGGTCCGTCACGTCTGCGCACGCAGCGGACTGACCCGCAATCAGGCCTACATGCTGTGCTCGTTGGCCGGCAATCTGCGCATCACGCAGACGGTCGACGGCAACAAGGGCGTCCACATGCTGCTGCCGAAAAGCGCCTTGTCCGCGCCGGGCTGAGCCGCGGATGAGCGCGCCCCTCGAGGTCGGTTCACCGGTCGGGATGTCGCCGCCGGCGCGCTCCCGTCGCAGAGCCGACGGGAGGAGCCGCGCGCCTACCCCTTCCCCTCCACCACGTCCGTTTTGTGCGGGCGCAGTTCCGGCGCGCCCTGGTCGATTTCGGCCTCCACGGGGGCCGAGCGGCTTTCCACGCGGGTGCTGTCGACGAAGATGCGCGCTTCGCCCTCCTTCAGCCCGAGGCTGCGCAGGGCGTAGAGCGTCATCCCGTAGGCGAGTTCGCGCTCGGCCATGAGGACGAGGCCGACGCGCTGCTCCTCGAAATAGTGGCGCTCGCCATCGTTGTGGGTGCGCACCAGCGTGTCGATGCCGGGATTGGCCTCGCGGGCGAGTTCGACGAGGCGCCGCGCCGTATGCGGTTCGGGCGACGCGATCACGATGAGCTTCGCCTGTCCGATATCGGCGGCTTCGAGGATGCCGGGCGCGGTGGCGTCCCCGAACACCGCCTCGACGCCGTCCTTGCGCAGGTCGAGGACGCGGCGGCGGTCGCGGTCGATCACGAGGTAGGGCATGTCCCAGGTGGCGAAGGCGTTGGCGATGGTGCTGCCGACACGGCCGTAGCCGATGACGATGGCGTGGCCGCGATGGGGTTTGGCCTCCTCGGTGACGGCCATCGCCGCAGCACCTCGCCGCTCGAACCGTGCGGCGAGATCCGGCCGCTCGGCGAAGAGGCGCGTCGCCCGGTCGGCCAGCACGAAGAACAGCGGGTTGAGGGTGATGGAGAGGATGGCGCCGCCGAGGATGAGATCGCGCCCCTCGGTGGGGAGCAGCTTCAGCGAGAGCCCGAGGCTGACGAGGATGAACGAGAACTCGCCGATCTGCGCCAGACTTGCCGCGATGGTGAGGGCCGTGCCGATGGGATGCTTGAAGGCCAGCACGATGGCCACGGCGGCAAGCGATTTGCCGAGGAGGATGATGCCGAGGACGGCGAGGACCGAGAGCGGTTCGCGCAGGAGGATGCCGGGGTCGAACAGCATGCCCACGGAGACGAAGAACAGAACCGCGAAGGCATCCTGCAGCGGCAGGGAATCGGCGGCCGCCTGATGGCTCAGGTCGGATTCGGCCAGCACCATGCCGGCGAAGAAGGCGCCCAGCGCGAAGGAGACCCCGAAGAGCTCGGCCGATCCGAAGGCGATGCCCAGCGCCAAGGCGAGGACCGCCAGGGTGAAGAGCTCACGCGAGCCGGTGCGGGCCGCCTGATCGAGGAGCCAGGGCACCACGCGGCGCCCGCCCACCAGCATCACCAGGGCGAACACCGCGACCTTGGCCAGCGTCAGCGCCAGGGTGAGCCAGATGTTGCCGTCCCCTACATGGTGGGCCGCGCCGTCGCCGGTTCCCCCAAGGGACGGCGCCAGGGCGGGGAGCAGGACCAGGGCGAGGACCATGGCGAGATCCTCGACGATGAGCCACCCCACCGCGATGCGGCCCTTGTCGCTGTCGAGGAGCCGGCGCTCCTCCAGAGCCCGCAGCAGCACCACCGTGCTCGCCACCGACAAGGCGAGGCCGAAGACGAGGCCGGCACCGATGCCCCAGCCCCAGAGATGCGCCAGCAGGCCGCCCATGGCGGTGGCGGCCACGATCTGCACGATGGCCCCCGGCAGGGCGATGGTGCGCACCGCCATCAGGTCCTTGATCGAGAAGTGCAGGCCAACCCCGAACATCAGCAGGATCACGCCGATCTCGGCGAGCTGGCTCGCGAGCTGGCTGTTGCCGACGAAGCCGGGCGTGTACGGCCCCACGAGCACGCCGGCGAGGAGATAACCGACCAGGGGAGGCAGCCGCAGGCGTTGGGCCAGCATCCCGCAGGCGAAGGCCAACACGAGACCGAGGGCGATGATGGCAATCAGCTCTGTCGCGTGCGGCACGGGGCGGTTGTGTCCTCGTTTGGGAAATTTCGCGAAAACGGTGAGGGCAACGGCGGCCGAGGGCAAGCGCCGAATGGCGGCTCGTAACCGCAGACGGGTTGACAGTCCGTGCCTGGGAGCACGCACCGTGCCGAACGGCGCCCCGGCGGTTCCCCCGCGGTCTTCTCTGTACACTGCAAGACCGTTCTATGCCCTGACGGACCGTCGGGGGCGCTGCATGAAACCCTCCGCCTGCCGGAAGGTTGTCGAAGCGAATTGTATTCACTTTCCGCTCCACAGGACGAACCGCCGATGGCCGAACCACATCACGAACCGGCGGGAGCGGCGGGCTCTGCACAAGCGGGCTCCACCCTATGGACGCTGGGGCTCGTGACCGCGCTCGTCGGTCTCGTCGTCCTGCCGAGGAAGGGCACACGGCCATCCTCGTCCGGGTCATTGTCGGACCCGTCTCCATCCGCCCCGCGCACGAGCGAGCCCTCCCCCTCCCATGAGGGGAGGGACGCCAAGCACGTCGCCAGGACCGAGACCGAACGGGGGCGGCAGGCATCCAAGCCCTCGGAAATCCCGGCCAAGGGCTGGAAGGATATCGGCCTGCGGGTCTTCCACGATGTCGGCGAGAACAACCTCGTCTCCGTGGCCGCCGGTGTGACCTTCTACGTTCTGCTAGCGATCTTCCCGGCCATTGCGGCCCTGGTCGCCTGCTACGGGCTGGTGGCGGATGTCGCGACCATCAACGACCACCTCCAGAACCTCCAGGGCGTCATCCCGTCCGGTGCTCTCGACATCGTCGGCGAACAGGTGAAGCGCATTGCGGAGAAGGGTGACACCACCCTAGGCCTGACGTTCTTCACCGGTCTGGCCTTGTCGATCTGGAGCGCCAATGGCGGGATGAAGGCGGTCTTCCAGGCCCTCAACATCGTCTACGAGGAGCGCGAGACCCGGAATTTCTTCTGGCTCAACCTGCGCTCCCTCGCCTTCACCGGGGGTGCCCTGCTCTTCATCGTCCTGGCGCTGGTGGGCATTGTCGTGGTGCCGGCGGTGATCAACGTCGTCGGCCTTAGCGCGGAGGCCTGGTACATCTCGCTCCTGCGCTGGCCGGTGCTGTTGCTCGCCGTGCTCGCCGGTCTCGCCCTGCTCTACCGCTACGGTCCGAGCCGGGATGCGCCGCGCTGGCGCTGGGTCACCTGGGGCAGCGCCATCGCCGGCGTGCTCTGGCTCGTAGGCTCGCTGGGCTTCTCCTGGTACGTCTCCAATTTCGGCAAGTACAACGAGACCTATGGCTCCCTCGGTGCCGTCGTCGGCTTCATGACCTGGATCTGGATCTCGACCACGATCGTGCTGCTCGGCGCCGAGATCAACGCCGAGATGGAGCACCAGACCGAGATCGACACCACAGTGGGACGGGAACAGCCGCTCGGCACCCGCGACGCCCGCATGGCCGACACGGTGGGCGCCGCGCGCTGAGCGGCGCCCACCGTGTCTCCTCGCCCGGATCAGCCCTTGTAGCTGATCCGGTAGACGATCCCGTGCTGGTCGTCGCCAAGGAAAAGGCTTCCATCCTTGGCTACCGCCAGACCGAACGGCCGGGCGAAGCGCGACCAGCCGCTCGGGCCGCCCTCGGTGAGGAAGCCCGACACGAACGGGGTGATCGACGTCGGACGCCCCTTCTCGAAATGCACGCGCAGAACCTCGTAGCCGCTCGGCGGCTTGCGGTTCCAAGAGCCGTGCATGGTGACGAAGGCGTCGCCCTTGTATTCGGCCGGGAACTGCGCGCCGTCGTAGAAGGCGAACTGCATCGAGGAGGCGTGCGCCGTCCAGGTGAGCACCGGCCGTTCGCTGTCCTTGTCCCACTGCTCCAGGGAGCTTTTGGGGACCTCGCGATAGAGGTTCTTGATGCCGGCGCCGAAGATGTAGGGCCAGCCGTATTTCTTGCCCGGCTCGATCCGGTTCAGCTCCTCCGGTGTTGCGTCGTCGCCGAGCCAGTCGACGCCGTCGTCCCAGCCGTAGAGGGCCTTCGTCCCGGGCTCCCAGGCAAAACCGATGGTGTTGCGAAGTCCCGAGGCGACGATTTCCCGGCCCGACCCGTCCGGCTTCATCCGCACCATGGTGGCGTTCTCGGGGTTGCGCTCCTCGCATTCGTTGCAGGTGGAACCGAGGCTGGCATAGAGCCAGCCGTCCGGCCCGAAGCCGATGGTGCGGTTCGGGTGCTGGCCGGCATCGGGCAAGTCGGAGACGAGCCTCGTCTCGGGGCCGAGACTGCCATCGGCCTTCATCGGCGCAGAAAAGATCTCCTTCACCGTCACGTAGAACAGGGTGCCGTCATGGATGGCGAGGCCGTGCACGTCCGGCTTCTTCAGGACGACCTGCCGCTTTGACGCGTCTGCCGCATCGATCCGGGTGACCGTGCCGGCATCGCGGTCGCTGACGTAGAGCGCCCCGTCGGGGGACACGACGATGACACGCGGCGCGCCGAGATCGCGGGCGAAGGCCTCGATTCTGAACCCTGCGGGGAGCTTTAGGGCGGCGATCCGCTCCGGTGTCGCCTCGAGTGGCGCGGCCTTGACCACATGGGCTTCGATCGTCGCGGTGCCGGGGTTCTGGAGCGCCTGGGCAAAGACCGGGAGCGGGGCGGCGGAGAGGGCGAGGGTCAGGGCGAGATGCGCCGGGCGGCGGATCTGAATCATGTGGGACACTATCCGGGGCTAGGAGGGATGCATCGGGAACGCGGACCCGGAATCGGCTGTTCCGGAACGCGACACTTGCACTCGTTCTCTCGCGCGACCGCTCGCAGCCTCTTCAGCAAAGCCCGGTCTTGCGCTATCGTCGCCGCATGGATTCTAGGACGGCCATCGATATCCTTCGTGCACATGAAGGCGAGTTGCAGCGGCGCGGCGTTCGTCACGCCGCTCTATTCGGCTCTGTCGCGCGCGGCGAGAGCCATGCCGGAAGCGATATCGATGTGATGATCGAAATCGACGAGACGACGATCCGCAGCGTTTACGATTATGTCGGCGTGATCGACTTCATCGGCGAGCTTTTCCCGATCTCCGTCGACGTGTCCAACAAGGACATGCTCAAGCCGCATGTTCGCCCTGCGGCGGAACGCGACGCCATCCATGCTTTCTGAGCGCGGCCGACGCGCGCTTCTCGGGATCGTGGAGAACATCGAGGCGGCACAGGATTTCGTCGTCGGATTACGCCTCGATGAGTTTTCGACCGACCGGCGTAATCTTTATGCCGTCACGCGCTGTCTGGAGATCGTCTCCGAGGCAAGCCGCCGCGTCGGTGCGGGGACGCGAGAACGGCATCCGCACATCGCTTGGCGGCAGATCGCCAACGCAGGCAATGTTTATCGCCACGAATACGATATCGTATCGCCCGGCATGATCTGGCGGACCGTCCAGGAGGACCTTCCGGACCTCCTGATCGTCTGCAGGGCCGAGCTGACGCAATCGCCCGGCGGGTGATGACGGGTCCGGCGACCACCTTCCCTTTCTCCCACACGATTGCGCAATGACCAGCACGCCGACTTCTCCCTCCGCCCCCGTCGGCCCCGGCGATCAAATCATCCTGGTGGACGGGTCGTCCTTCATTTTCCGGGCCTATTTCCAGTCGATCAACCAGGACCAGAAGTACAACACCCGCCCCTCGGACGGCCTGCCCACGGGGGCGGTCCGGCTGTTCTGCACCAAGATCGCCCAGTTCGTTCAGGACGGGGCGGCGGGGATCAAGCCGACGCATCTGGCCATCGTGTTCGACAAGTCGGAGGGGTCGTTCCGCAAAGAGCTCTTCCCCGACTACAAGGGCCACCGCCCCGACGCGCCCGACGACCTCAAGCGCCAGATGCCGCTGATGCGCGAGGCGGTGCGCGCCTTCGGCCTCCAACCCATCGAGTTGGAGCGCTACGAGGCCGACGACCTCATCGCCACCTATTCGCGCCAGGCCGAAGCGCGGGGCGCCGGCGTCATCATCGTGTCCTCCGACAAGGACCTGATGCAGCTCGTCGGGCCGCTGGTGCGGTTCTACGATTTCGAATCCGGCGTGAAGGGCAAGCCCGGCCACCGGCCCGAGCGCAACCTCGACCTCGACGCCATCATCGCCAAGTGGGAAGGCCTGCAGCCGAACCAGATCGGCGATGCCCTGGCACTCATCGGCGACACGTCCGACAACGTGCCCGGCGTCCCCGGCATCGGCCTCAAGACGGCCGCCGCGCTCATCAAGGAATACGGCAGCCTCGACGCGCTGCTGGAACGGGCGGGCGAGATCAAGCAGCCCAAGCGCCGCGAGACGCTTCTGGCCAGTATCGACCAGGCGAAGCTCTCGCGCCGGCTGGTGGCGCTCGTCGAAGACGTGCCGCTCCCTGTTTCCCTCGACGACCTGCGCCTGCCGGCGCCCGACCCGCAAAAACTCGTCGGCTTCCTCAAGGCGATGGAATTCAACACCCTCACCCGCCGCATCGCCTCGATGCTGCATGTGGACCCGGAGACGGTGAAGCCCGACCCGGCCCTGCTGCCGGGGTCGGACGGAGCCGACGCCCCCCCGTTCGAGGCCGCGGCACAAGGCGGGGAGGTCGACCCCTTCGCCAATCTGAACCTGCCGGAGGGCGGGCCGAAGCCGCGCGGCCCTGCCGAGGCGACGCCCTCCTCCCTCGTCGCCACCCGTGCGGCGGAGGGGACGAACCCCATCGACACCACGGGTTACGAGACGATCACCAGCCTCGCTCAATTGGAGGCCTGGATCGCCGAGGCGCGCGAGGCCGGGGTGGTGGCGGTGGATACCGAGACCGACTCGCTCGACGCCAACAACGCCGCCCTCGTCGGCGTCTCCCTGGCGGTGGCGCCGGGGCGGGCGGCCTACATCCCCCTCGCCCATCTGGAGCCGGTGGCGGCGTCCGAGGCGAGCGACCTGTTCGGCGATGCCAAGGCGGCCACGGGGCAGTTCAGCCCGGTCACGGGCCAGATCCCGATCGATGCCGCCCTGACGGCCTTGAGGCCGCTCCTCGAGGATCCGGGCGTCCTGAAGGTCGGCCAGAACATCAAGTACGACTGGCTGGTGTTCCGACGCCAGAGCGTCGCCATCGAGATCGCCCCCTTCGACGACACGATGCTGATCTCCTACGTGCTCGATGCCGGCAAGGGCGGGCACGGCATGGACGAACTCGCCCGCCGCCATCTCGGCCACCAGCCAATCAGCTTCTCGGACGTGGCCGGCACCGGCAAGGGCAAGATCACCTTCGACAAAGTGCCGCTCGACAAGGCCACCGCCTACGCCGCCGAGGATGCGGACGTGACGCTGCGCCTGTGGCGGATGATGAAGCCGCGCCTCGTCGCCGAGCGCCGGGTGACGGTCTACGAGACCCTGGAGCGCCCCCTCATCCCGGTCATCGCCCGGATGGAAGCGGCGGGTATCCGCGTCGACCGCAACATGCTGAGCCGGCTCTCCGGCGATTTCTCGCAAATTCTTTTGCGATTAGAGCAGGAAATTCAAGACGATGCCCAGGAGACGTTCCAGGTCTCCTCGCCAAAACAGATTGGCGACATCCTGTTCGGCAAGATGGGCCTGCCCGGCGCCAAGAAGACGCCGTCCGGCCAGTGGGCCACGCCCGCCACCCTGCTGGAGGAACTGGCCCAGGCCGGCCACGAACTGCCGAAGAAGATTTTGGAATGGCGTCAGCTCGCCAAGCTGAAATCCACCTACACGGATTCGTTGCAGCAGCACGCCGACCGGGAGACCGACCGGGTCCACACCTCGTTCTCGCTCGCCGCCACTACCACCGGCCGGCTCTCCTCCTCCGAGCCGAACCTGCAGAACATCCCGATCCGCACCGAGGAGGGCCGGCGCATCCGCCGTGCCTTCGTGGCGCCGGAAGGCAGGAAGCTCATCTCGGCCGATTACAGCCAGATCGAGCTGCGCATCCTGGCTCACATCGCCGACATCCCGCAGCTGCGCCAAGCTTTCGAGGACGGCGTGGACATCCACGCGGCCACCGCCAGCGCCATGTTCGGCGTGCCCTTGAAGGACATGACCTCGGACCTGCGCCGGCGCGCCAAGACCATCAATTTCGGCATCATCTACGGCATCTCGGCTTTTGGGTTGGCCGACCGCCTCGGCATCGGCCGCGAGGAGGCCTCCGCCTTCATCAAGCAGTATTTCGAGCGCTTCCCCGGCATCCGCGCCTATATCGACGACACCAAGAAGCTCTGCCGGGATCTCGGCTACGTCACCACCCTGTTCGGCCGCGTCTGCCACTATCCGCAGATCCGCTCCAACAACCCGAACGAGCGGGCTAGCGTGGAGCGCCAAGCCATCAACGCCCCGATCCAGGGCTCGGCCGCCGACATCATCCGCCGGGCCATGACCCAGATGGAGGCAGCTTTGCGGGCGGAAAGGCTCAACGTGACCATGCTGCTGCAGGTGCACGACGAACTGGTGTTCGAGGCCCCCGAGGACGAGGTGGAGAAGGCCCTGCCGGTCATCCGCCGGGTGATGGTCGAAGCGCCCTCCCCGGCGCTGACCCTACGCGTGCCGCTGGTGGTGGAGGCGCAGGCGGCAGGGAACTGGGAGGAGGCGCATTGAGCGTCGTGCTGCTCTCTCACCTTATCCCAAGGCGGAGCCCTCCAGTTCGTGCGGTGGATTCTGGAGCCCTTCTTCCAGGCCGCTTCGAGGTGCCTCAGGATGAGGTGATGGGGTAGGAGGGCGAACGAGCGCCATGTCACAAATAGGTGAAGCATGCCGCATCGCACCACAGCCATGCCCTCCAAGCAGGAACCGCCACGTTAACGAAACGTTCATGCCGGACGAAACGTTCGTTCAACCAAACGCCGTAAAGGCGTGTGAGGACAACCTCCGCCATGATCAACAGCAAGCTTCTCGCCGCCCTCGGCTTCACCGTCGCGGCGATCACGACCCCGGCCCTCGCGCAGGAGCCCCTCGGCATCCGCGTCGCTCCCCAGTTCGACGCCAACGCTCCCGAGGCCCGCGACACCTCCTCGTTCCGCGCCGCCGCGCTGCGCTCGGATGCCGTGAGCATCGAGTCGAGCCGCATCGCCCTGGAGCGCTCGCGCAACCCGAACGTCCGCAACTACGCCAAGAACGTGCTGGTCGAGCGTGAGGCCACCACCAAGGCGCTGCTACCCGAGGGCACCTCGCTGACCGCCGGCGGCACCGTCGTCTCCGACAGCCAGCCCTTCGAGACCCGCTTCGACAATCCGGTCGGCGTCGTCCTCGCCCCGGTGACGATCTCGGCCACCATTGCCTCGCGGATCGTCGGCGGCGTTCTCGGCGGCGTCGGTATCATCGACAACACCCCCGGCGAGCCCGGCCGCCGCGTCGCCATCGGCCCTGACGGTCAGGCCCGGATCGACCGCCTGAAGAATGCCCGCACCGGCCGTGAGTTCGACCGCACCTTCGTGCAGCAGCAGGCCCGTTCGGATGCCCGCACCCTCGGCCTCTACGAGTCCTACTCGCGCAACGGCGACAACGCCCAGGGCCGCGAGTTTGCCAACCAGGCGCTCCCCTACATCGCCAACCAGCACGGCCACTCGGCGGTCCTGGCCAACCGCATCGGCGGGTGATCGACTAGCCTGACATGGAAAGGGCCGCCCGATGGGGCGGCCCTTTTCGTTTGGACCCAATCCACCCTCTCCCCTCTGCGGGAGAGGGAAAGTGTTCTGTCACACCGTCTGCTGGTCGACCTCGTCCTCGGGACGCGTGCCCCGGCGCTGGCGGGCGCCGCGATCGAGGAGCGAGCGGCCCAGGGCGCGGAACGGCGCGGTGAGGCGGCGGGCGTCTTCGGCGCGCTCCATGAAGCGCTCGCCGTTGCGGATCTCCTTGTCGAGCCGGGCCATGGTGCGGGCGAGGGCCGGATCGTCGTCGTCGAGCCAGACCTCCACCGTGCGGGCGAAGGCGATGACCACGCCCTGGAGCTTGATCCGGCCGAGCGGCCCCTCGGTATCGATGCCGGCGGCCGCCAGCATGAAGCGGTGGGAGTTCAGCGCCACGCCGTTCAGGGCCACGAGGGACAGCGGATCGCCGCGCAACGCATAGGAAATCCGGCGCAGGGCGTCCTTGTACGGGGTCATCGCATCGAGCCGGCGCATGAGCACGTCGAACAGACGCTCGCGGGTGGGCTCCTCGGCGAGGTCGGAGGAATCGCCCTCCAACACCTTGCGGTCGATGATCCGCGACAGGCCGCCGAGCACGGCCCCCTTGGAGGGGAACAGCTCTCGGAACTCGGCCAGCGACAGGCCGGCCTCACGGGCGATGTCGCCGATCTCGATGTCGTTCCAGGGCTGCACGGCGGCGAGCCGCATCAGGGCCTCGACGGCGGCCTCGCGCGGGGATTGCCGCGGCGCGGCGACGGCGATGTCGGTCCCAGCGGTCTCGTCACCGCCCTCGGGCTTCGCACCTGTGGTGTTTGCCATGGTCGTTCGATCCTCGTGTCTGTTCCCTACCATGTAGGTTGCGCAGGCGGATCGGTTAGGGGCGGCTCAGCCGGAGAGCTCGCCGGCCCGCACCGCCGCCGCGGCGACCGCTTCGCGCATCAGGTCCGGCACGCCGCCTTCGCGCATGAGCACGGCCAGCGCCGCCGCCGTGGTGCCGCCGGGCGAGGTCACGTCGCGCCGCAACTGCCCCGCCTCGTAGGGACTGGCGGACAGAAGCGCCCCTGCCCCCGCCACCGTGGCACGGGCGAGCCGGGCGGCCATGTCGGCGGGCAAGCCGGCGGCCACGCCCGCCTCCGCCATGGCCTCGGCCAGGAGGAAGACGTAGGCCGGGCCGGAACCGGACAAAGCCGTGAGAGCGTCGATGAGCGCCTCGTCGTCGAGCCATTCCACCGCGCCGACGCCCTTCAGCAGCGCATCGGCCTGGTCACGCTGACCGGGGGAAACCTCGGCACTCGCCACCGCTCCGGTGACGCCCCGCCCGATGCTCGCCGGAAGGTTCGGCATCGCCCGGACGATGGCGCGGGCGGAGGGCAGGCGGCGGCTCAGGTCGGCGATGGTCTTGCCCGCCAGGATCGAGACGACGAGCGTGTGGGGTGCGATCAACCCGTCGAGGAGGCCGGCGGCGCCCTCCAGCCCCTGCGGCTTGATCGCGAGGATCAGCGCATCGTTGGCCGGCACGTCGCTCGGGTTCAGGGCTATGCCGTGGCTCTCGCAGAGCCGCACCATCTCGGGCGAGGCCTGCGGATCGACGACGCAGGTTCTGGCGGCATCGAGCCCCCCTGCGAGCCAGCCCGCCAGCATCGCGCCGCCCATCTTGCCCGCCCCCACCAGGGTGAGGGACGCGGGCAAGGCCGAGGAAGACGGAACGCTCACGCCTCGCCTTCGGTCTCGAACAGGACCGCATCCAGGGATTCGCGGGCGGACTTGCCCGCCCAGAGCACGAACTGGAACGCCTGATAGTAGCGCTCGCAGGCATCGACAGCGGATTTCAGCATCATCGCGCACTGGCTCTGGGTCGGCGCAGCGCCGTCCGTGAGCAGCAGCGAGTGCCGGAACATCACCACGCTGTCGGTGGACCACAGGTCGAAATGGCCGACCCAGAGCTGCTCGTTGACGAGGGAAATGAGGGTGAGGATCTCGGTGCGGCGATGCGCCGGAACCTTCAGATCGAAGGCGCTGGCCACGTGCAGGGCCTCCACGTCCTCGATCCAGGTGAAGGCGACATGGTAGTCGGACCAGCGGCCGGCCACGGCCACCGACATCTCGTCGGTCTCGGCCCGGTCGAAGATCCAGTCACGAAGGGAGGCGAGCCGCTCGACGATGTCGAGGGGGTGCTCGTTCCGGTCGAGGCCTTCGATGTGGAGTTGGGTCATAGCGGTCCAGGTTGGCGTCCCGGGAGGGGCGCCGATAATGGTGAACGACAATCGATCCCGCTCACGAGTCGCCGTTCCCAAGCTGAATCCCCGCATAGGCAAGGCAGAGCTTGTTCGGCAAGAAGTTTAAGGGTCGAAGGTCGGGTCCGGGGGCGAAGCGAATCAGTGCTTCACTCACTATAAACCGTGGCGGACTCGCGTTTCAAAGCGCTCGGGAGAAGCGGTGAACAGGAAAGCGGATTTCCACCATTCCTTCCTGTGCACAAGCTTGAACCCGAGCGGCGCGCCCGAATCAGACCGGCGTGGCGGGCGCAGGCGGCGTATCCTGCGCGCCCTGACGGCCTTCCAGCACAGAGACGCGGGCGGCGAGGGCATCGTTCTGGCTGCGCAGTGCCGAGACGAGATCGCGCAGGACGTCCACCTCCTCGCGCGACGCGATGTCCATGTCGCGGATCAGGCGCTCCACCTGCGCCTTGAACACCGTCTCCGCCTCGCGCTTCACCCCCTGCGCCGCTCCGGCGGCATCGGTCATCAACCGGGCGAAATCGTCGAACAACCGGTTCGAACCGCGGCCCGCGCCGTCCTTAGAGCCTTGCATCGTCGTCTCCCGAGATCGAGGCCCGCGTCGGACATCGCGCCGGCACCTGAGAGGTTGAAATAAGAATCGACGGCCCGCGAGGCAATCCGATCCCTCGCCCCGGAAGCGAGGAATCGACGGCCGGACGAGCCGGAGCCCCATTCCGCCGGCCAGGATGACACCGCAAAGTCGCCGCCTTGCTCGGCGACGCTCCGCTTCAATCGAAGACCGATCCCCGGCGAGGACGAGCATGATCAGGCGACGCGAACTCACCCTCGGCGCGGCCGCCGGGGCCGTGGGGAACTGGTTCGGCGCGGGAGGCCCCGCGCTGGCTGAGGGGGCGTTCCGCCGGGATCTCGCCGACCGGTTCGCACGGATCGAGGAGGCGAGCGGCGGGCGGCTCGGGATCGGCCTTCTCGATACCGGCAGCGGCGCCCATGCGGCGCATCGCGGGGACGAGCGTTTCCCCCTGTGCAGCACGTTCAAGGTCCTCGCCGCCGGTGCGGTGCTGGCGCGGGTGGACCGCGGCGAGGACGGCCTCGACCGGCGCCTGCGCTACGAACCGCGCGAGGTCGTGCCGTATTCGCCCGTGAGCGGGCCGAGGGCGGGGGGCGAGGGCATGACCATCGCCGAACTCTGCGAAGCGGCCGTCACGCTCAGCGACAACACCGCCGCGAACCTCCTCCTCGGGACGATGGATGGCCCGGCCGGGCTCACCGGTCATATCCGTGGTTTCGGCGATTCGACGACCCGGCTCGACCGTACCGAGCCGGACCTCAACGAGGCCGCCCCCGGCGATGCCCGCGACACCACCACGCCGCTCGCCATGGCGGAAACGCTCCGGCGCCTCGTCCTGGCGGACGCGCTGTCGCCTGCCTCCCGCGCCCTGCTCACCGCCTGGCTCGTCGGCTGCCGCACCGGCGATGCGCGGTTGCGCGCCGGCCTGCCGCAAGACTGGCGCATCGGCGACAAGACCGGATCGGGGGAGAACGACACCGCCAACGACGTCGCCGTGATCTGGCCGCCGCGCCGGCCTCCCCTCGTTCTGACGGTCTACCTGACCGGGGCGAGGACGTCGTCGGAGGCCCGCAGCGCCACCATCGCGTCGGTGGCCCGGGCCGTCGCCGCCTCCGCGTAAGAGTGCCTTAAGCGCCGATCTGCCAAGCTCGACAGAGGAACGGATGGAGTGACGATGATCCGGTCGGCCCCGCTGCCGCATCTTCGTCGCCCGGGAGGGGCGGATGATGAACAGGGGCCGCGGAGATCGCGTCGGCATCGCGCATAAGAGGGCCGGGGAATCGAGGATCGCCTCGCCTGTCGCACTCGCATTCGGGATCGCCGCCTTGAGCCTCACCGCGTACCCGACCCATGCCGCCGACAGGCCGGATTACGACGGCTTCCGCCAGGGCACCTATCTCTCCTATCTCGACGCGCCGGAGGATGGCGCCGAGTTGACGCGCTCGCCGCATCTCGGCCTGTCCTTCGGGGGAGAGGTGCGCCCCGTGCTCATGGATACCGGCTCCACCGGCATCGTCGTCTCGGCGAGCCGCATCCCCGGCTTCGACTCGATGCCTTCGCGGCCCGGACGACTGACCTACAGCAGTTCCGGGCGGATCATGATCGGGCGCTGGGTAACGCTGCCCGTCACCCTAGTCGGCCGCAACGGGGCCAGCGTCACCACCACGCCTCTCCCCGTCCTGGCGGTCACCGAGATCGCGTGCACGGACACTGCCCGTGCCTGCACGCCGGAAACGATGCCCGGCCACGTGGCGATGTTGGGCGTCGGCTTCGGACGGGAGGGGGACTCGCAGAGCCAGAGCACGCCCGACACCAACGCCCTCCTCAACCTCGCGCCCGAGGGCAGGAGCCCCGCACGGCGCGGCTACGTGGTGACGCGGGCGGGAATCCACGCGGGCCTCACCGGAGCCAATACGCGCGGCGACATCCGCTTCGTGAAGCTCGATCCGCACCCCGACATTCCCGGTGAATGGCAGGGCGTGCCCGTCTGTATCGCGGTGAACGGGCAGGCTCCGGGCGCCTGCGGCCGGGCGCTCGTCGATACAGGCGTGTCGGTGATGTACCTGACCTTGCCGGGAGAGGCCGTGGACGGCTCCGTCGCCACCGATGACGACGGCCGGAACCAGTTCCTGCCCGGCACCCGCCTCGGCTTCACCTTCCCCGGACGAGGCTCCGCACCAGCGGCGGCCTACGACATCGTCGTGGGTGACAATACCCCGCTCTCGCCGGGCAAGGTGACCCTCAACACCCGTCGCCCGGAGCCCTTCGTAAATACCGGCCTGCGCTTCCTCAACGGTTTCGACGTGATCTACGACGCCGATGGCGGGTATTTCGGGTTTCGCAGGCGGTAGAGGCCGCGCGGACGCACTCTTGCGGCCGACAACATGTGCCAGACGTATCTCGGAGACCAGCCCGAAACAGACGTTTACAATTCTGCTCTTGCGATCCCCTTCGAATCCCTCCGCCGAGGCGTCATAAACGGCCACCGGATGGACGAGACATGACGCAGACGAATTCCGCCACGCCCCATATCCTCGTGGTCGAGGACGACCGCGAGATCAGCGCCCTCGTGGCGCGCTATCTTCGCGCCAACGAGTGCCGGGTGAGTCTCGCCGGGGACGGGCGCGAGATGGACAAGGCACTGGCGGATGCGCGCGTCGACCTCATCGTCCTCGACCTGATGCTGCCGGGCGAGGACGGGTTGAGCCTGTGCCGGCGCCTGCGGGCCGGGTCCTCGATCCCGATCCTGATGCTCACCGCCAAGGCCGAGGAGATCGACCGGATCGTCGGCCTCGAGATCGGCGCGGACGACTACCTCGCCAAGCCCTTCAACCCGCGCGAGCTCCTCGCCCGCATCCGCGCGATCCTGCGGCGAGGCGCGACCACGGAGGCCGCCGGCGACGACGGCGCCCGCCGGCTGTGCTTCCTCGACTGGACCCTCGACGTCTCCCTGCGCCAGCTCCTCAGTCCGGAGGAGGCCCGCATCACCATCACGGGCGCGGAGTTCGACCTGCTCCACGCGCTCTGCCTCAGGCCCGGCCGGGTGCTCTCGCGCGATCAGCTCCTCGACCTGACGCAGGGGCGCGCCGCCGGCCCGTTCGAGCGCAGCATCGACGTCCTCATCAGCCGCATCCGGCAGAAGATCGAGGCCGATCCGCGCAATCCCGAGATCATCCGCACCATCCGCTCGGGCGGCTACCTGTTCACGCCGGCGGTGACGCGATCATGAGCGCGGCCACGAAGGGCCGCTGGCGCCGCCTCGTCGGCACCCCGCCGCGCAGCATCGCCGGCCAGATCGCGGTCCTCAGCGTGGCCGCCATCGTCGTCAGCCATGCGGTGGCGACCCTCGCCTTCTTCCTGCTGCGCGAACCTTGGAACCCGGACAATCATCCGGGCGTGGCCGCGACCCGGCTGGCCACCATTGTCCGCCTGCTCGATGCCGCTCCGCCGGGGGATCGGCTGCGCTTGCTGCAGGACGCGGCACGCAGCCTGCCCTCGCTGCAGATCGAAACGGCCCCGGCCTCGCCGGAACCTCCGTCCGCCAGCACGCGGAGCGAGCGGCCCGACCATCCCATGGTCAAGCGCATGCGCGAGGGGTTCGGCCGGCCGCTCACCATCACCGATCTGTCCCCGCCGGGCCGGAAGGAGCCGGGGGGCGGCACCCGCATCGGCATCGTGACGCCCTCGGGGGCGAGCCTGCGGGCCACCCTGCCGGACGACGACCGACCGCCTTTCGGCCCCGGCCCGATCGTCTTCACCTTCGTCCTCCTCGGCATCACCCTGTCCCTCATGTCGATCTGGGCGACGCGGGCCCTGACCGCGCCGCTGGCGAAGCTCGCCGAGGCCGCCGACGCCTTCGGCACGGGCATGAACCTCGTGGCCCTGCCCCGGAACGGGCCGAAGGAGGTGGCGGCGGTCTCGCGCGCCCTCGACACCATGCGCGGGCGCGTCCGCCGCCTGATCGACGACCGGACCCAGATGCTGGCGGCGATCAGCCACGACCTGCGGACCCCGATCACCCGACTGCGCCTGCGGGCCGAGTTCATCGAGGACGACCACGCTCGCACCATGACACTGCGCGACCTCGACCAGATGAACGGATTGGTGGAAGCCGCCCTGTCCTTCATCCGGGACGGCCAGGCGGGCGGCGCACACAGCCTCGTCGACCTCGCCTCTCTGGTCCAGACCGTGTGCGACGGCTTCACCGATGTGGGCGCCGACGTGTGCCTGGAACAGACGCGCCACGTCCTTGTGCGCGGCCGGGCGGACGATCTGCAGCGGGCCATCGTCAACCTCGTCGACAATGCGGTGAAGTATGGCGGCTCGGCGCGCTTGACGATGCATCCATCCGAACAGGGCGTGGCGCTGGAAGTCTCCGACGACGGCCCCGGCATCCCCGAGGCCGAGCGCGACGCCATGGTGCAGCCCTTCGTGCGCGGGGACCGGACTCGGAATCTCGACGAGGCTAGCGGTTTCGGCCTCGGCCTCTCGATCGTGCTCGCCATCGTGGAGGGGCATGGCGGACGACTCAGCCTGTCGAACAAGGCGCCCCGCGGCCTCGTGGCCCGCATCGACCTGCCCCTCGCCGTCGCTCAAGCAACGCCGCCGCGCGCGGCCCCGATGCCGAACCACGGGGCCGCAGCACCGGTCGCCCCATGATTTTCGCATCCGGGCATTTCGGATTGTCGGCCGGGGGGGCCGGCCCCTCAGAACTCCATGTCGAGTTCTTCGATCTCGTCGGGCTCGGCGGCGGCGGCCTCGGTCCACTCCACCATCAGCGGCCAGGCGAGGATGGTGTCGCGATAGGCGGCGACCTTGCGCGGCAGCGGGACGTCATAGGTCTGGAACCGGGTGCAGACCGGCGCGAACATGGCATCGGCCAGGCTCGGGCTCGTGCCGAACAGGAACGGGCCGTCGTAGCGCGACAGGCAATCCTCGACGATCGTGATGATCCGCTCGATATCGCCCCGGGCTCCGTTGAAGATCTTGAAATCGGTGTGACGGGCCCGGAGGTTCATCGGCAGCGCCGAGCGCAGGTTGATGAACCCGCCATGCATCTCGCCCGAGATCGAGCGGCAGCGCGCCCGGGCCACGGGATCCTTCGGCAGGAAGCCCGCATCCGGATAGGTCTCGTTGAGATACTGGGAGAGGGCCAGGGTGTCCCAGACCTCGATCTCGCCATGGACGAGGCGGGGCACGAGGAAGGACGGCGACAGATGCAGGAGCTCGGCCCGCGTGGATGCGTCGTCGCCGGACAGGACTTCGGTCTCGAAGTCGAGCCCGGCCATGCGGCAGACCAGCCATCCCCGCAGCGACCACGAGGAGTAGTTCCGGCTCGAGATCGTGAGCGTAGCGACCGGCATGTCCATCCCCTGTTGTCGTTATCCCCGAATGTCCATGGAGTTCTCGGCCCGGGATGGCTGGGGATATCCAAGTCTCGTGCCGCGCCGAGCCACCACCCGCCCCAGGAGATAATCCTTTCCTGTTACGAGGATGGGACAGTGGTGCATTCTCACAACATTTATTACAGATCGTATTGTGGGCCGATTGCGTTGTGCGCAACCGTGGCTCAGCCTAGCGGGCCGTGAACGACCGTCCTGAGACGATCCGGCGGCCGTGCACGACACAGCGAATGGTTCGCTATCCGATCGTTCGCGCAGGAGTTCGAGCGTCATGCTCTACGATGCCTTCGAAGTGCAGTCCGACCTCGCCCAGCGCACCCGCTCCTGGGGCAAGCTCGTCCACGATGCCGTATCGCCCTGGGTCGGTTCGGGGAACGCGGCTCCGATGAACTGGTGGTCGGCCGGCGCCCGGATGATGATGCGCGCCGGGCTGACCTTCGCCCGCCCCGCTTTCGGCATCGACAGCATCCGGGTCGGCAACCGCGAGGTTCCGGTCATCGAGGAGGCGACGTTCTCGACGCCGTTCGGGACGCTGCTGCGCTTCAGGAAGGACATCGATACCGAGCAGCCCAAGGTGCTCGTGGTGGCGCCGCTCTCGGGCCATTTCGCCACCCTGCTGCGCGGCACGGTGCGCACCCTGCTAGCCGACCACGACGTCTACATCACCGACTGGCACAATGCCCGCGACGTGCCCTTGGCCGACGGCCCGTTCGGGTTCGACGATTACGTGGATCACCTGGTGCAGTTCCTCGGCGCGATGGGCGAGGGCTCGCATGTCGTTGCGGTCTGCCAGCCGGCCGTCCAGGCGCTCGCCGCCGCCGCCGTCATGGCCCAGTCGAAGGACATCGCGCCGCCGCGCAGCATGACGCTCATGGCCGGGCCGGTGGATTGCCGGATCAGCCCCACCTCGGTGAACAAGCTGGCCACCTCGAAGCCGATCGCATGGTTCGAGAAGAATCTCATCGCCACCGTACCCAAGCGCCATGCGGGGGCGGGCCGACGGGTCTATCCCGGCTTCATGCAGGTCTCGGCCTTCGTCTCGATGAATGCCAAGCGCCATCAGCAGAGCCATGCCGACCTGTTCTGGCACTTCGCCAACGGCGAGACCGACAAGGCCAACCAGATCGAGACCTTCTACGACGAGTATTTCGCCGTCCTCGACCTCGCGGCCGAGTTCTACATCGAGACGGTCCAGACGGTGTTCCAGGATTACACCCTCGCCAAGAACGAGCTGACCTACCGCGGCAACCCCATCGACATGCGCTCCATCCGCAGGACCGCGCTGATGACCGTGGAGGGCGAGCGCGACGACATCTGCGCCGTCGGCCAGACCATGGCGGCCCACGATCTCTGCAGCAGCCTGCCCCCGCACATGAAGAGCCACCACCTCCAGGCGGGCGTCGGCCATTACGGCGTCTTCACCGGCCGCAAGTGGGAGGGGCAGACCTACCCGCTCGTGCGCAACTTCATCCAGTCGCACGCATGAGGATGCGGGTCCGGCTCAGGATTTAACCGAGAGCGGTTGGAACTCGTGTCCGCTTGGTGTATGAGCCTGCCCCAAGTGAGTTTTCAGCGTCGATTCGAGACCGTCACACACAGGTCCCTCCCTGGAGCGATCCAGGGTATGGGGCTATTGGCGGTTTGCCCTCGTCGGACAGGCGGGGGCGTTCGGAGAGGGCGCCGTCCGACAAACATACGTCTCTAAAGGATCAAGTCCGTTGCAGGTACTCGTTCGCGATAACAACGTCGACCAGGCACTCCGTGTTCTCAAGAAGAAGATGCAGCGCGAGGGCATCTTCCGCGAGATGAAGCAGCGCAAGGCCTACGAGAAGCCCTCCGTGCGCAAGGCACGCGAGAAGGCCGAGGCCGTCCGCCGCGCCCGCAAGCAGGCCCGCAAGACCGCCATCCGTGAGGGCCTGATCGCCGCTCCGAAGCCGAAGCCCCGTTTCGGCGCCGGTGCGCCGCGTCGTCCGGGTGGTTCGCCGTTCGCTCCGAGCGCCGCTCCCTCGACCAACGTCGCCTCGTAAGGCCGAGCGGCCGGTCTCGCACCGGCCCTCCTTCGATCTCACACGACGCCCGGCCGCGGAAGCGGCGCGGGCGTCGTGTCGTTTCAGGCGATGCCCACGGCAGCGGATGCGTGCTCCGCCTCCACCAGCACGTCGAGGGCGCGCCAGGGCTTCTGCATATAGACCGCCTGTTCGGGCAGGCGGCCGGTACCGCGCTCGTCGTAGCCCGAGGTCAGGACCATCCGCACGTCGGGCCAGCGCCGCTCCACCGTCCGCGCCAGGGCGATGCCGTCCATGGCCCCGCCGAGGCGCACATCGGCGAAGAGCAGGGCGACGTTCAGTCCCTTGCGCTCCAGGACGCCGATGGCCGCCTCGGCGCTGTCACAGGCGATGACGTCGAGATCGGTTTCTTCGAGGATGGCGGTGGCGAGGTCGCGGACCGCCGCATCGTCCTCCACCACCAGGGCGACGGGGCCATCGATCTGAGCTCGTGATGCAGCGCCGTCGGTCGAGCGGGTTGTGCGATCCATGAGGTCACTTTCCAAGGAATGAGGCCAGGCACGATGCCGGCCTTGCGGGGCGTCCTGCGCCCGGTCGATGATTCGATGATGCCGAGGCTGCGCCGCCGGGCCGGGATCGGCAAGGGTACGATGCGCCGCCACGGCCATGCGCCTCCCGCAATGAAAGATCGGGAACCGCCTCAAAGCGGGCATGGTGGCCGTCTACGATACCGGCATGCACGAAATCGGGCACGGTTGCGCATCGTCCGCGCAGACGCACAAGGTTCAGGCATGCTGCGATGCATTAACGATCTGTTCACCGCAAAAGATCGAATGTTACAGTTCAACGACCGTCAAGCTGGATCATGGAACGGTTTCTGTTTCCCGATCCGGGGAGGGGTGCCGAAACAGGGGGTTGTTGCTCAGTCATGTGCCGCTTTCTCGCCTATAGCGGTGATCCGGTCTTCCTGACCGATCTCGTCTGCGCCCCGACGCACTCGCTGGTGCATCAGTCGCTGCACGCCACCGAGGCGAAGACGGAGACCAACGGCGACGGTTTCGGCATCGGCTGGTACGGCGAGCGGGCCGATCCGGGCCAGTATCGCGACGTCTGCCCGGCCTGGTCGGACGAGAACCTCGTCAACCTCTGCCAGCAGGTCCGCGCGCGGATGTTCTTCGCCCATGTCCGCGCTTCCACCGGCACGGCCACCACGCGGGCGAACTGTCACCCCTTCGCCCATGGGCGACACCTGTTCATGCATAACGGCCAGATCGGCGGCTACCATCGCATCAAGCGGCGGATCGAGGCCTTGATCCCGGACGCGCTCTACGAAGCACGGCGCGGCACCACCGATTCCGAGGCGATCTTCCTCCTGGCCCTGGCCAACGGCCTCGCCGAAGACCCGATCGGCGCCATGGCCGAAACCCTCTCCACGGTCCGCGACCTGATGCAGGCGGCCGGAATCACCGAGGCCCTGCGCTTCACCTCCGTCGTCACGGACGGCGAGACCCTGACGGCTTATCGCTGGGCCTGCGACGGCCGCCCGCCGAGCCTCTATTACCGCCAGACCGAGACCGGCCTCGTGGTGGTCTCCGAGCCCATCGACGATTGCAAGGAAGGCTGGATCGTGATCCCGCGCGGCGGCACGCTGCAGGCGACGCGCGGCGGCACGGTGACGGTGAAGGGCGCCGACGAGGCGCGGGTCCGCATCGCCGCCTGAGACCGCTCCCGAGGGTTGCGGCACAAAGGGTTGCGGCGCTGGCGCGAAGGGCGGACAACCCATGCTCCTTCGAGAGCGTGAGCCGCCGATGACCGACACGGACGTGACCCTTCACATCGCAGGAGCCTGGACGCCCGGTTCCGACGCGCAGACGATCCCCGTCCTCAACCCCGCCACCGGCGACGCCATCGGCACCGTGGCGGTGGCGACGCGCACCGATCTCGACCGTGCCCTGGAGGCCGCCCGTCGCGGATTCGCCGAATGGCGCAGGGTCGCGGCCTTCGATCGCGCCAAGGTGATGCGGCGGGCCGCCGATCTGCTCCGTTCGCGCGTCGACGACATCGCCCGGACGATGACGCTGGAACAGGGCAAGCCGCTGGCCGAGGCGCGGGTGGAGACGCTTGCCGCCGCCGACGTGATCGACTGGTTCGCCGAGGAAGGGAAACGCGCCTACGGCCGCGTCATCCCCGCCCGCGTGCCGGGCGTGACCCAGATGGTTCTGCGCGAGCCGGTGGGGCCTGTCGCCGCCTTCACGCCCTGGAACTTCCCGATCAACCAGGCCGTCCGCAAGCTGTCGGCGGCGCTCTGCACCGGCTGCTCGGTGATCCTGAAAGGGCCGGAGGATACACCGGCGAGCTGCGCCGAACTCGTCCGCGCCTTCCTCGATGCCGGGGTGCCGGGTGACGTGCTCTCCCTGGTCTTCGGCGATCCGGCCGAGATCTCGTCCTACCTCATCCCGCATCCGGTCATCGCCAAGATCTCGTTCACCGGCTCCACTCCGGTGGGCAAGGAGCTCGCGGCTTTGGCCGGGCGCCACATGAAGCGCATCACCATGGAGCTCGGTGGCCACGCCCCCGCCCTGGTCTTCGCCGATGCGGATGTGGAGAAGGCCGTCTCGGTGCTCGGCGCCAACAAATTCCGTAATGCCGGGCAGGTCTGCGTCGCGCCGACCCGCTTCCTTATCCACGATTCCGTCTACGACCGCTTCGTCGAGGGGTTCGTGGCGCAAGCAGAGGGCATCAGGGTCGGCGACGGGCTCGATCCCGAGACCCAGATGGGACCGTTGATCCATGCCCGCCGGCGCGAGGCGATGGAATCCCTCGTGGCCGACGCCGTGGCGCAGGGCGCGGAACTCCGCACCGGCGGCAAGCGCATCGGCAACCGCGGCCATTTCTTCGAGCCCACCGTGCTCGCCGAGACCCCGCTCACCGCGCGGATCATGAACGAGGAGCCGTTCGGCCCCGTGGCCCTGGTCCAGCGCTTTTCCGACGACGAGGCCGCCTTCGCCGAGGCCAACCGGCTGCCCTATGGTCTCGCCGCCTACGCCTACACCCGCTCGGCCACCCGCGCGACGGAGATCGCCGCCCGGGTCGAGAGCGGCATGCTCGGCATCAACCATCACGGCCTCGCCTTCCCCGAAACCCCCTTCGGCGGCATCAAGGATTCCGGCTACGGCAGCGAGGGCGGCTCGGAGGCGATCGAGGCCTATCTGACGACGAAGTTCGTGAGCCAGGCCAGCGCCTGAACACCCGAATTCGGTAGGCTCGACAAGCAAAACGCTCCATGGGGCAGACCCCATGGAGCGTTGATGCACGCCTTTGCTCCGGCCCCGCTCACGGGAACCGCCTTAGCGGGTCGCGGGGTCGACGATCTCGGCGACGATGCGCCGGGTCGCGGGAGCACGCGGGGTCAGGGACGGCGTGGTGGTCAGCTCGGAGGCCGGACGCACGGCGGCCGTGACGCGGGCCTGCTCCCGATAGAGCGTGGGGGTGACGGTGATGCGCTCGTCGGCGGTCGCGGTACCGACCAGGGTGGCGGAGGCGAGAGCGGCGAGGACAAGGCTACGAACGGTCATGACGAGGATCCCTCAGGTGTTCCGGGGCCGATGCCCCGTTGCATGAGAGGGATATATTTTGCGGCGCACCATTCATCAAACAGATGGTGTCGATAGCCGATATCGACGGCGTCAATGCCGATGACGAGCACGCGCTTCGTTAGACGACGTCGGTCATCCCCTCCTCGCCTCGTGCCGAGGGACGCTTCGGACGGCCGGAGCACACCGGCCCTGTCGATGCCTCTCAGTAACGCACCGTCGCCCGCACGCCGAACACGGCGGCGTTCTTGATGCGGGTGCCGTTGGGGTCGCGCGGGTTGGGCACACCGCCGCTGGGACGGAACACGTACTGAACGTCCGGCTGCACGGTCACGCCCGGTCCGAGCACGGCCTGATAGGTCGCCTCGATAACCGCCTCGCTGCTGCGCCGGGGCATGTTCGTCCCGGCCAGCAGGATCGTGTCGGTGTCCAGACCGCGCGCCGCGTCGGAGATCCGCGCGATGGCGAAGGCGACCCCGATCGTGTCGTCGGAACGTCCCTTGAAGAGACCCTTATAGGCGATGCCGGCATCGGCGTAGAAATCCACGATGTTGCGGTCGGAGGGCGCCCCGGACACGCGCAGGAACACGCTGGCGCCGTCGTTCGGATCGTCGGGTTCGCGGTAGATGGTCTGGTCGATGATACCGTAGAGGCCGCTGTCGCCCCGGAAGCGTCGGGCGATGCCGGTGGTGGACGGATCGGCCAGCGAGCGCCCGGCCGTGTCGAAGCGCTGGCTGTCGAACCGGCCGAAATGGTGCCACCCCCCCAGCGTCACCGTGCCGGGATCGCCGACATCGCCCTGCGCGATGTTGTAGGCGTAGGCGACCTCCGCGATGACCAGAGCGGGATCGCCGGTGCGGAAGTTCGTGCCGGTGCGGTTGCGGCGCTGCGGATCGAGATCGCTGGGGTAGGCCCCTGCCGGATCGCCGTCGAAGAGGCCGACCTGAAGGGAAAAGTTCTGGTTGGGCACGTATTTCGCGCGGATCGCCGGCACCGCCAGGGGATAGATCGGCCCGCCGCTCGGCAGCACCTCGGCCATGATGTTGGGCCAGCCGAAGGTGGAGTTGATGAACAACGTGCCGGTCTGGCTCACGGCGAACTCGGTATCGGCCGCGATCTGACCGACCTTGAGGCTGAACTGGCCGTCGAACAGTTTCTGCTCCAACCAGAGCTCGTAGAGCCGGGAGGAGGGCAGCGCCTCGATGGCGCTCACGGTGATGAAATTGTTGACGTAGTAGCGCGACAGGCCGGTGCCGTGGATGAGGTAGAGGTTGGTGTGGAAGGCCGCCCCGTGCCAGCCCACCAGCTTTTCGAGGTCGGCATCGAACTGGACGTCGAGGCGTCCCTCGACGATGGCACCGCGCCGCGCGCCGCCCGTCGCATTGCCGAAGCTCTCGCCGATATACGTGAGGCTGTATTCGATGCCCTTGGTCTTCAGGAACGAGCGCAGGCCGTAGGGATCGCCATAGGGGCCGAGCTGGTCCTGGATCGAGGTGTTGAGGTTGGCCGAAGGCTTGGCCGAGGTCACCGACTGCGCCACCGAAGTCTGCGGATCGCCGCCGGCGCCGCGCGGCGAGCCGATGTCGAGCCCCTCCAGGGCCAGGCGCGCCTGCCGCGCCGCGATCTCGGCGGCGGTCTGGGCGTGGGCGCCCGACGCGGCAAGGCCCGACAACAGGGCTGCGGCGGCCGCGAGAGGAAACGAGCGGAGCATCATCCCTCGGAAAAAAGCATGTCCCAGGGCGACCGTCCCCGCTCGTGCTCTATCACGGCGAGCATGACAGGGCTGCAACCGAGCCGAGGCAGCGGGGCGACCAGCGGCTTTCCCCGTCCGGTGTGTCACGCTGCCCACATCCGCATCGGGACGGCGCTCGAAACAGCGCTTTACCGGCCGGTCCAGTTCGGCGGGCGCTTGGCCAGGAAGGCCTCCATGCCCTCGCGGAAATCGGCGCTGGTGTAGCACATCAGGATGAGGTCATCGCCGGGGCGCTCACCCTCCGCCTCCGCCTCGGCGTCGAGCCGGCGCAGGCCTTCCTTGGTGGCCCGCAGGGTCAGCGGTGCATGGCCGGCGAGTTGTGCCGCGAGTTCCGTCGCCCTGGCGGCGAGGGCGGCGGCATCCTCCACCACTTCGCCGACGAGGCCGGCCGCGAGCGCCTCCTCCGCGCCGAACAGGCGGGCCGTGAAAATCATGTCCTTCACCCGCGCGGGACCGATGAGGCCGGACAGGCGCCGCAGGTTGGACATCGACAGGCAATTGCCCAGGGTCCGCGCGATGGGAAAGCCGAACCGGGCGTCACGGGTGGCAATGCGCAGGTCGCAGGAGGCGGCGATGGCGGCCCCGCCGCCGGTACAGGCGCCGGCGACGGCGGCGATGACGGGCACGCGTAGACGCTCGAGCGCGCCCAGGACCCTGTCCATGAAGCGCTCGTAGCCGAGGGCATCCTCGGGACTGGAGAAATCACGGAACTGGGCGATGTCGGTGCCGGCGGCGAAGGCTTTCTCGCCGGCGCCGGTGATGACGAGGACCTTGATCCGCTCGTCCGCCTCGATCCTGTCGCAGAGGTCGATAAGGCCCTGATACATCGCGAAGGTCAGCGCGTTGCGCGCCTGCGGCCGGTTGAGAACGATGCGGGCGATGCCCGCCTCATCGGTGTCGAACAGGATCTCGTCGGTGGCGCTCATGCGGGGGTCCCATGCCGGACCGGCCGAGAATCGGCCCGTCCGACACGGGTCTTGCCCATCCCGGCCGCTTTGGGCAACCGCGTCCGGCCGAGCGGCGCCCCCGGCATGGTCAGAACAGGGCGGGGACGAACATCTCCTGCGGCACCGGCTGGCGGGCATAATCCTCGTGGCGCATGCGCTCGGGCAGATGCACCGGCGGGTGCTCCACGTCGCCATAGGGGATTTGGGTGAGGAGATGGCTGATGCAGTTAAGGCGGGCCTTCTTCTTGTCCACGGCCTCGACCACCCACCAGGGCGCCTCGGGAATATGCGTGCGGGCGAGCATCACTTCCTTCGCCTTGGTGTAATCCTCCCAGCGGCGGCGGGACTCGACGTCCATCGGCGAGAGCTTCCACTGCTTCAGGGGATCGTGGATGCGCATGTTGAAGCGCAGCTCCTGCTCCTCGTCGGTGATCGAGAACCAGTATTTCAGCACGATGATGCCGGACCGCACCAGCATGCGCTCGAATTCCGGCGCGGACTGGAAGAATTCCTCGTACTGGTCCGGGGTGCAGAAGCCCATCACGCGCTCGACGCCGGCCCGATTGTACCAGGAGCGGTCGAACAGCACGATCTCGCCGCCCGCCGGCAGATGCGCCACGTAGCGCTGGAAGTACCATTGCGTACGCTCGCGCTCGTTAGGAGCCGGGAGCGCAGCCACGCGACAGACGCGGGGATTGAGACGCTGGGTGATGCGCTTGATCGCGCCGCCCTTGCCGGCCGAATCCCGCCCCTCGAAGATCACAACCACGCGTAGTTTCTGGGCCTGCACCCAATCCTGAAGACGAACCAGCTCGTGTTGCAGTCGGAATAGCTCCCGGAAATAGATCTTCCGGTCCATGGTGGGCAGACGAGGCCTGGCATCGATTTCGCTAACGAGTTGCTCGAGGCGCTCGTCTTCGAGCTCCATCTCGAGCTCTTCATCGAAATCGTCCGCCATCTCTCGGCGAATAGCCTCGATATCGAAAGGACGAGTCCCGGCGCGCGTGCCGTCCATGATATTGCCTTCCTGATGAATGGGAATCATCCGAACGCTTGAATCACAGCTGCATGACAGTATGGCGACCCCCGTCGGCAACGGCACCACATTCCTTATTCGATTCGTAGAATTCAGCATCCGACGCCGAAAGCCCGAGAATCGCTGGACTCTCCCTCAGCTTCTGGTATGCGGCGTTTATTTAATCGATACGATTTTTGTAGATACTTGAGCGGTCAGAAAACGAAATAGACCGAATTATAAGGCGCATCCCATTGTCGATACGTAACAAACAACTGATCGCAACTTAGAAAAGTTCTTGAAATAACTCTGCAATAGGAGATAAAATGCAATGGAACGCTTTATCGTCCGTTTCGTCAAGCCCATATGCCTGGCTGTCATCACCTTCTTCTCCGTTTATTTTCTGACCGGAAGTTCCTTCATCGGATTGATCGTGAGCAGCATCCCGTTGTTGCTTGGCTGGCTCGGCATCATGGAAACCTTCGCCTATGGCATGGCCGCGACGGTGTTCATCGGTGCCGTCATCTGGACCGTCGCTCCGGCCGACATGAAGGTTCTCGTCGGACATCAGGCCACCGCCTTCGCTGAGGTGCTTCGCAAGGAAGCGGACAAGGGCCTGAACCGCAAGGAAGCCGACGGCAGCGTCAAGGAAGCCGACAAGGGCGTCGTGACCCGCTGAGGATAGCCAATCGTCGTCGCCCCCTCTTGCGGATCGCATGACCCGCAGGCCGAGCATCGATCGGCGGAGGTGTCCCTCCGTCATCACAGTGTCGCCCAGCGTTGCGATCCAGCGCGATAGTGAGCCGGCATTTTGCTGGCCATGATCGCCGCGACCGCACCATGCAGCACCTTCTCATCGAGGAATCCCCCCTCCCGGGGCTGATCTTCGCCCTCACCTTCGACGCGGAGGGACGGGGACGCCAGGTCGGACCGGGGGACGGAATTCCCTCGCTGGACGACCCGGATCACGGCTTCGTTTGGCTCCATGTCGACCTCGTCGATGCGCGGACCGAGGCGCTCATCCTCGAAGGACGCCTCGGCCCGGCCCGGCTCGCCGCTGCGACCTTCGCCCGCGACGAGCATCAGCGCGTCGTCGTGGACGGCCCCCATGCCGGTTTCGTCATCGCCGACCGGGAACGCGCCTTCGACGGTTCGTCGAGCGAGGAGCCGAACGGCCGTCTCCATTGCATCCTCGGCCCGCGCTTCCTCGTCAGCGGCCGCCGCCACGCCACGGCCTGCGCGGTGGCCGCCCGCGACGCGGTCCTGTCCGGCGCCATCGTCCCCGGCCCGGCCAAGCTGCTCGAGCGCTTCGTCGGAAGCACCGTCGAGGCGCTGACCGCCACGGCCGAGCGCCTGTCCTCCTCCCTCGACGCCATCGAGGACGACATGCTCGACGAGGCCAAGGCGGACGATCCGAGGCCCCTGGGACCGATCCGCCGCCAATCCGTGCGCTCCCACCGGCAGCTTGCCGGGTTGCGGGCGGTGTTCCACCGGCTCGAGGACGAAGCCGGCACGGAGGGAGATCAATTGCCCGAAGCGGTGGGCGCCATGGCCGCGCGGGTGGTCCAACGCCTCGATTCCCTCCACCGCGACATGCATGTCCTGTCCGAACGTAGCCGCCTGCTGCAGGACGAGATCGCCGCCCGCACCACCGCCCTCACCAACCGCCAGCTCTTCACCCTGTCGATCCTCACGGCCCTGTTCCTGCCGCCCACCCTGGTGACGGGCGTGTTCGGCATGAACACCAAGGGCCTGTTCTTTTCGGAATCCGACAATGGGTCACTGCTCGCGCTGGGAATCGGCGCGCTCGCGGCGCTCGCCGTCTACCTCGTCATCCGCCGGCTCAGTCTCGCCGGCCGGCCTGGTTGATCCGGAACGCGAACGCGCCCACACCCCCCTCGATTCATCCGACCACCGGAGCCTTCCCCCGCATGGACTTCTTTCGCCGCTTCACCGTGCTCATGTGCGCGCCGAACTTCGACCCGGACGATCTCGAGGGCGTGCGCGTCCAGCAGATCATAGGCTCGGTGGAAAAGCTCGGCTTCGAGGTCGTCCGCGCCCGCCGCGTGGAGGACGCGGCCATCGCGGTCCAGACCGATGCCGCCATCGGCTGCATGGTGGTGGATTGGGGCAAGCGCGGACTCGACGGCAAGGCCGCCGCCCTCATCAACCTGATGCGGAAGCGCGGGCTGGAAATGCCCATCGTCATCATGGTCCGGCGCAAGCGCCTGGAGGACATCCCCGTCGAAGTGCTCGACTTCATCGACGGCTACATCTTCCTCGCGGAAGAGACCCCGGACTACATCGCCCGCGGCCTCGTGAGCCGGGTCAAGCAATATGCCGAGACCCTGAAGACGCCCTTCTTCGGCGCGCTGGTCGATTACGCAGAGCAGGGCAACCAGCTCTGGACCTGCCCCGGCCATAACGGCGGCATCTTCTACAACCGCTCCCCCATCGGGCGCATCTTCGTGGAGCATCTCGGCGAGGCGGTGTTCCGCGACGACCTCGACAATTCCGTGCTCGATCTCGGCGATCTCCTCGTCCACGAGGGCCCCGCCCTCAAGGCGCAGAAGGAAGCCGCCGTCATCTTCGGTGCGGAAAAAACCTATTTCGTCCTCAACGGCACCTCGGCCTCCAACAAGATCGTGCTCTCGGCCCTGGTGGCCGAGGGCGATCTCGTCCTGTTCGACCGCAACAACCACAAGGCGGCCCATCACGGCGCCCTGTTCCTCGGCGGCGCGGTTCCGGTCTTCCTGGAGACCGACCGCAACTGCTTCGGCCTGATCGGCCCGATGTATCACGAGGCCCTCGACGAGGCGGCCATCCGCGAGAAGATCCGCACCAACCCCCTCGTCACCGACAAGGAGGCCTGGAAGCGCGAGCGCCCGTTCCGCGTCGCGGTGGTGGAGCAGTGCACCTATGACGGCACGATCTACAACGCGCAGATGATCCTCGAGAAGATCGGGCATCTCTGCGACTACATCCTGTTCGACGAGGCCTGGGCGGGCTTCATGAAGTTCCACCCGCTCTTCGCCGGCCGCTTCGCCATGGGGCTGAAGGGCCTCGACGAGACCTCGCCGGGCATCATCGCCACCCAATCCACCCACAAGCAGCTGGCGAGCTTCTCCCAGGCCTCGCAGATCCACACCAAGGACAGCCATATCCGCGGCCAGACCCGCCGCATCGAGCACCGGCGCTTCAACGAGACCTTCCTCGTCCACGCCTCGACCTCGCCGTTCTACCCGCTCTTCGCGTCGCTGGATGTCGGCGCGCAGATGATGAAGGGCCGCTCGGGCGTCGTCCTGTGGGACGACACGATCCGGCTCGGCATCGAATGGCGCAAGAAGGTCCGCGCCATCCGCCGCGAATTCGAGGAGAAGGAGGGCGATCCCCTGCGCCGCTGGTTCTTCGACCCCTTCGTGCCGGACACGGTGAAGGGCCCGGAGGGCAAGGTGCCGTGGGAGAGCGTCTCGACGGACGAGCTCGCCAGCGACGCCAAATACTGGGAGCTGACCCCCGGTGCCGCCTGGCACGGCTTCACCCATGTGGCGCCGAACTACGCCATGACCGACCCGAACAAGCTCACCGTGCTCACCCCCGGCTTCGACCGCCGCACGGGGCAATATGCCGATCATGGCGTACCGGCCCCGATCGTCGCTCAGTATCTGCGTGAAAACCGCATCGTGCCGGAGAAGAACGACCTCAACTCGCTCCTCTTCCTGCTGACGCCGGGCGTCGAATCCTCCAAGGCCGGCACGCTCATCTCCGGCCTCGTGGCGTTCAAGCGCCTGCATGACGAGAACGTGCCGCTCGAGGATGCCATGCCGGAATTCGTCCGGCGCCGGCCGAACCGCTACAAGGGCGTGCGCCTGCGCGACCTCTGCGCGGATTTCCACGCCTTCCACCGCGAGCACGGCACCAGCACGCTCCAGCGCAAGCAGTTCGAGCCGGGGCACCTGCCCGAGATGGTGATGACCCCGAAGGAGGCGGTGCAGCAGCTCACCCGCAACAACGTCGATTACGTGCCGATCGCGGAAGCCGAGGGCCGTGTGGCGACGACCTTGCTTCTGGTCTACCCGCCGGGCATCGGCACGGTGCTGCCGGGCGAGCGACTGGACGAGCGGGCGAAACCCATGCTGGATTACTTCAAGATGTTCGAACGCTCGGCGAACCTGTTCCCGGGCTTCGAGGCCGAGATCCAGGGCGTGTTCCGCAACGTCGATCCCGACGGGACGATCAGGTTCTACACCTACGTCATGCGCGAGAACCGCCCGTGAGTCCGGACGGGCCGCCCACCGCCTCCGATCCCGAAGTGATCATCCGGCCGTCCTCGGATCCGGACGTGCCGGCCATGGTGGCGATCTACGCTCACCATATCCGGCGGGGCGTGGGGGATGTCGGCGATTTCGAGGAGGATCCGCTCCATCCCGACGACCTCAAGCGCCGCCGCAAGGCCATGCGCAAGAAGCGTCTGCCCCACCTCGTCGCCGATCGCGACGGGGTGGTGGCGGGCTATGCCTATGCCGTACCGTTCCGCAAACGGCCGGCCTACCGCTACACGCTCAAGCACTCGATCTACGTCCATCACGAGCACCTGAACGCCGGCATCGGCCGGCGCCTGCTGCCGGCTTTGATCGAGGCCTGCGCCGCCGGCGGCTACCGCCAGATGATCGGCTATATCGACGCGCAGAACGAGGCGTCCCTGCGGCTCCACGAGGCCTGCGGCTTCGTCCGCGTCGGCCTGCTGCCGGCGGTGGGCTACAAGTACGGCCGCTGGAGCGACAGCGTCATGGTCCAGCGGGCGCTCGGCACCGGCTCCACCGACCAGCCCGGCACCTGGACGCGCTCGGTGGAGGCGCTGGTGGCCGGGCACGAATGGGTGGGGAAGTGATCCGGCTGCGGTCTCAGGCCGCCTCCAGCCCGGCATCGACCCGCGCGGCCACGTCCTGCGGGACGTCGAGGGCCTCGGCGAGGCGCTTCAGGAACTCCCGCTCCTGCAGCGTATCGGCATCGATGGCCAGACGCGCCGCCGCATAGAGGCGTGCGCCCTGCTCCGGCGACTCCACGCGCTCGGCGAGTTCGTCGATCTCGGCCGGGTCGGTGAGCTCCTTCTCCAGCCATGCGCGGCCATCCCGGTCGATGCCGGCCGCCTCCACCGCCGCGTCGAGGCGCCGGCGCTCCTGCTGGTCGACGATGCCGTCGGCCAGGGTCGCGGCCACCATGGCGCGCAGCATGACGCGCGCCTCGTCCTCACCGACCTGGCTCAGATCGGGGGTCTCGGACGCCGCGGAGGGACGGAGTGCGCGCAGCGCCAGACCCGCGACGAGGGCGAGGCCGCCGAGGGCGGCCGTGGCGGCGATCCCGCCCTTGCGTGAGCGTACGAGCGCATCGACGATCTGTCTTGCATCGGCCATGGTGGTCGTCCTGAAGGCGGGTTGAGGGATCGGATTGGAAACGGACGAGCCCCGTCGCGGGTTCACGATGGGCGGTGCGGTGGAATGAGCATGCCCCGTTCGTCCCCGGCGGAGCGCCCTCCCCCGGCAAACGGAAGCCGCACGGCGCGAAGGCAGCCAACGAGAGAGGCCCCATGACGATCACGCCCATCGAGCCCCGCCTGTCGGTCGCCGGCCAGCCGAACGAGGCGGAGATCGCGGACCTGTCCACGAAGGGCTTTGCCCTGCTCATCAACAACCGTCCCGAAGGCGAGGAGCCGGACCAGTTGGGCAGCGCTGCCGAAGCGGCGGCGGCCGAGGCGGCGGGGCTCGCCTATCTCCATCTCCCCGTCACCGGCCCCGGCATCACCCATGAGGACATCGCGCGTTTCCGCGAGGCCGTGGAGAGCGCACCCGGCCCGGTCCTCGCCCATTGCCGCAGCGGCACGCGCTCGCTGACCCTGTGGGCTTTGTCCGAAGTGCTGGCGGGGCGTCTGCGCCGCGATGACCTCCTGGCCTATGGCCGGGAGCGGGGCTTCGACCTCAGCGGCGCCGTGCGCTGGCTCGACACGCATGGCGACACGCCCGCCCGGACGTGAGGTCGCCGGCCCCAGTCAAGACCGCCCCGGTCGAGGCGAGCGGTGGGGGATCTCTGGTCCGCCCGCTTCACGGTCAGAGGCCTCCACCGTCTGGCGGTCGACTTCGTCCCGGACTCGGCGGCCCGCCATCAGGATCTCGATGAGGAAGGCGACGATGGCCGCCACCGTGCAGACCAGGGCGATTCCGAAGCAGCCGAACAGGACGGAGGCCGTGGCGGCATCGCGCAAGGCCCCCACGAACAGCGTCAGCACCGCGATGCCGGTCATGATGCTGCCGAGCGAGGCGAGGACCACCGCCACGTCGAGCATGAAGGAGCGCCGGCGCAGATAGGCCAACTGGTACGACAGGTGGGCGGCCTCGTCCGCATCCGCCTTCTGCAGCCGGTCGGCGGCGTCATCCACCCGGTCGGCCACCCGCCCCAGGCGCGTGGAGAAGACGTTTAGCAGCGTCGCCAGCGCCGTCAGCAGGAAGGCGGGCGCGAGCGCGATCTGAATGACATGCGCGATGTCGTCGGGAGCGAGGAGTGGACCGGAAGCCATCATGATAGGGCGTTACGCCATGCCGCCCGGCACCGGAAGATGCGCCGTTTCGGAGGTGGACACGGGTTCTGGATGCCGGTGACAGGGCCTTGGGCTTCGACGTCGTCCCTCCTCGGCCGAGCGAACGGCCGCCCCCGGATGCAACGAAGCCCCGCGGCGGGGGCCGCGGGGCTTCTCGAATTGATGAGGTTCAGGCGATCGCGCCCGGACGACGAGCGTTACTGCGGGCAGCGATGACGCAGGCCGTCATTGCCGAGATAGGTGCCCGACCGCTGATCGTAGGAGCGGAAGCGCTGGATGCAGTAGGCCACGTCCTGGTCGGATCCGCCGACATCCTGCTGGACCTCCACGGCGCCACCGTAATAGGCCGGCGCATAGCCGCCGCCGTAATATCCGTTGTCGTAGCCGTTGCCGTAGTACCCGCTGCCATAGCCATAGCCGATCCCGGCGCCCGCCAGCCCGAGGCCCAGCCCGAGGCCAAGGCCGCCATAGCCCCGCCCATATCCGCGATTGTAGCCATGGCCGTAGTGATGGTGGTGGCCGCCGCCGCCGAAGCCACCACCGCCGACATTCGGCCCGTGGGCAATTCCGCCATGTCCGCGTCCGCCGCCCATTCCAGGGCCGCCGAAAGCACCGAGACTGCCACCTCCGCCGCGTGCGAAGCCTCCGCCGCTGTGACCGTGGCCGCCATGGCCGCCGCCGTGGCTCATACCTCCGCCTCCGCCGCCTCTCCGCGCTTCGGCCGTGGCCGGAAGGAATGCGACCGCGCCGAGCAGAGCGGCGGATGCGAGAATAAGCTTGTTCATGAAACACCAGCCTGACCGTGGAGGGGACATTAGGATCGATAACGCGCCGCCGGCCGGGAAGGCTCCATTGTCCATGACTGTTTTCACGTCCCGCGAAAGTCACGCCAATAAAGAACAGTCCTTGCGGATCAAAATCGAGACTACGGTCGATGGTGGAATAACCGCCTGAACCGGAAGAGCCGCGATCCGGCCGGCGCGAGGGTCGCTTCGAGACGGACGGCCATTCACTCCGGCGAGTATGTTTCTCGGGGCGATTGACAAAGGCGCGGCGAGCGCAGACTTTCGAATCGTTCCGAGGGGGGCCCCGTTCAGGGGGCTGAGATAGGGCCGCAGCCCTGACCCTTGAACCTGATCCGGCTCATACCGGCGGAGGGACGGGAACTACGCTTGGGTTGTCTGCTCCAGACGAGCGGGTGCCCGTCGTCCTGACGTACCGTTGCGAACCGGATCGCCTCCCACGCCAGGAGCGAATCCGAAATGAACGCACCCGTCCTCCCCAAAGACCTTTCCGGACAAGAACCCGCCAAGGGGCAGCCGCAAGCGGTGACCACCGGCCCGATCATGGGCTCGCGCAAAGTCTATGCGAGCGTGGCCGGCCGTGACGACATCCGGGTGCCGTTCCGCGAGGTCACGTTGAGCGATCCGAAGGAGGCCCCGGTGCGGGTCTACGATCCGTCGGGTCCCTATACCGAGACCGATGCCCGGATCGACCTGAATGCCGGTCTGCCCCTGCTGCGCGACCCGTGGATCGCCAAGCGCGGCTACGCCACGATCACGCCGCGCGCGGTCAAGCCCGAGGACAACGGTTTCGTGCCGGAGGACAAGCTCGTCGCCCCCTGTCCGGCGACGCGCCAGATCCGCAAGGCCGGCCCCGGCCAGATGGTGACGCAGTACGAGTTCGCCAAAGCCGGGATCATCACCGAGGAGATGATCTACGTCGCCCACCGCGAGAACCTCGCCCGCGAGACGATGCTGGAAGGCGCGCAGACCGCACTGGCCGACGGCAACAGCTTCGGCGCGTCGCTCCCCGCCTTCATCACCCCGGAATTCGTGCGCGACGAGGTGGCGCGCGGCCGCGCCATCATCCCGGCCAACATCAACCACCCCGAGGTGGAGCCGATGGCGATCGGCCGCAACTTCCTCGTCAAGATCAACGCCAATATCGGCAATTCGGCCGTGACGTCGTCCGCCGCCGAAGAGGTGGAGAAACTGGTCTGGGCGACCCGCTGGGGCGCCGACACGGTGATGGACCTCTCCACCGGCCGCAACATCCACAACATCCGCTCGTGGATCGTGCGCAACTCGCCCGTCCCGATCGGCACCGTGCCGATCTATCAGGCGCTCGAGAAAGTCGGCGGCGATCCGCTGAAGCTCGACTGGGAGGTCTTCAAGGACACCCTCATCGAGCAGGCCGAGCAGGGCATCGACTATTTCACCATCCATGCGGGCGTGCGCCTCGCCCATGTGCCGCTCACCGCTCGCCGCGTCACCGGCATCGTCTCGCGCGGCGGCTCGATCATGGCGCGTTGGTGCCTCGCCGGTCACCGGGAATCGTTCCTCTACGAGCGGTTCGACGAGATCTGCGACATCATGCGGGCCTACGACGTCTCGTTCTCGCTGGGCGACGGCCTGCGCCCCGGCTCCATCGCGGATGCCAACGACGCGGCCCAGTTCGCGGAACTCGAGACCCTCGGCGAACTCACCAAGATCGCTTGGGACAAGGGCTGCCAGACCATGATCGAGGGCCCCGGCCACGTGCCGATGCACAAGATCAAGGTGAACATGGAAAAGCAGCTGGAAGAGTGCGGCGAGGCGCCGTTCTACACCCTCGGCCCGCTGACCACCGACATCGCACCGGGCTACGACCACATCACCTCGGGCATCGGCGCCGCCATGATCGGCTGGTTCGGCTGCGCCATGCTCTGCTACGTCACCCCGAAGGAGCATCTCGGCCTGCCCAACCGCGACGACGTGAAGGAAGGCGTGATCACCTACAAGATCGCGGCCCATGCCGCCGATCTCGCCAAGGGCCATCCGGCGGCGCAGCTGCGCGACGACGCCCTGTCACGCGCCCGGTTCGACTTCCGCTGGGAGGACCAGTTCAACCTGTCCCTCGATCCCGACACGGCGCGCGCTTATCACGACGAGACCCTGCCGAAGGACGCCCATAAGGTCGCGCATTTCTGCTCCATGTGCGGCCCGAAATTCTGCTCGATGAAGATCACGCAGGATCTGCGCGCCGAGGTGCTCGCCATGGAGGCGGCCGGACAGGTGCTGGGCGAGGCGACCCCCATGAGCCAGGCCGAGCGCGAGGCGGGAATGGCGGCGAAATCCGCCGAGTTCCAGGCCGAGGGCGGCAAGCTCTACGTCGACGCGGCCGAATAGGCCGCCTCGCCCCACCCCCTCGCGCCCCGGCGCGAGGGGGCATCGCCCCATCGTCAGGCACCGCTTGCGTAGCGGCTGACGGCTAGGTCCGGCGTGGCGATATCCGGCGTGCGGCCGGAGATGAGGTCGGCCAGCACCCGGCCCGAGCCGCAGGCCATAGTCCAGCCCAGGGTGCCATGGCCGGTATTGGTATAGAGGTTCGACAGGCGCGTTCCGCCGACGATGGGCGTGCCATCCGGCGTCATCGGCCGCAGGCCGGTCCAGAACTTGGCCTGAGCAAGGTCGCCACCGGCGGGGAACAGGTCGCCCACGGAGCGGAGCAGGGTTTCCCGGCGCGGTCCGCGCAGGACCGCGCTGAAACCGGCGAGCTCGGCGGTGCCGCCGACCCGGATGCGGTCGCCGAGCCGGGTGATCGCGACCTTGTAGGTCTCGTCCATCACCGTCGAGACCGGCGCCGCCTCCGCATCGGTGACCGGCAGGGTGAGGGAATAGCCCTTCACCGGATAGATCGGCAGGTCGATGCCGAAGGGCCGGAGCAGAGCCGGGGTGTAGCTGCCCATGGCCGCCACATAGGCGTCGGCTGTCAGGATTTCGCCGCCTGCCGTCGCCACGCCGCCGATCCGGTCGCCTTCGCTGCGTAGACCGGTGATGGCCGTGCCGTAGCGGAAGACCACGCCGAGGTCTTCGCAGAGTGCGGCGAGGCGCTGGGTGAAGAGGTGGGCGTCGCCGGTCTCGTCGCCGGGGAGCCGCAGGCCTCCGACGAAGGTCCCGGCCACCCGCGCCAGGGCCGGCTCGGCCATGATGCAGCCGGCGGGGTCCAGCACCGCGTAGGGAACGCCATAGGCGTCGAGGACGCGGGTGTCGTCCCCGACATGGTCGAGCTGCTTCTGTGTCCGGAACAGCTGGAGCGTGCCCTGCTCGCGATGGTCGTAACTGATGCCGGTCTCGGCGCGCAGGTCGCGCAGCACGTCGCGGCTGTACTCGGCCAGGCGCACCATCCGGCCCTTGTTGCGCTGGTAGGCCTCCTCCGTGCAATTCGCCAGCATGCGGGCGAGCCATCCGTAGAAACGCGGCTCGAAGCTCGGCCAGACCACGAGGGGCCGGTGACGCATCATCAGCCACTTCATGGCTTTCAGCGGGATGCCCGGAGCGGCCCAGGGCGCCGAATATCCCGGCGAGACCTGGCCGGCATTGGCGAAACTCGTCTCGAGCCCCGCCGCCGGCTGGCGCTCCAGCACGGTGACCCGGTGGCCGGCTTTGGCCAGGTAATAGGCCGAGGTGACGCCGACGACACCGCCACCGAGGATCAGGACATGCATGGCCGGCGTTCCGTAGAGGGTCGGGGTAGGGTCCGGACTGGGCTCGACGCCCCGAGCGGGTTCGCATCGGCGGGCCGACACGTCACCTCGCTCAGTCCTGATGGCGTGTCGCAGGTTTCAGGCCGCAGAAGCGGCGACCCTCGTCGCGAGCCCCGCCCAGGGACTGTTTGAGTTGTTTTTCCAAGGCTTTACCTCATCGTGAGGTGCCGCGTAGCGGCCTCGAAGGAGCCCTCCAGGGATCGCGCGATGACTGGAGGGCTCCCTCAAAGCCCTTTGCTCGTGCAAAGGGCACCTCAGGATGAGGGGGTCGGATAGGATGATCGACTTTGGTTTGAGCAACCGCTGAGAAATCCGATAAACCGATTGTCAGAGCTCGCCGGTGAGGAACTGCGCCCGGCCGTGACCGAAGGACCAATCCTCGTCGGTGTTCTCCACCGTCGAGACCATGACGTCGGCCGGGGCGATGCCGCAGGCGGCTTCGAGCTTCTCGGTCAGCAGCTTGTAGAACAGCTGCTTCTTCTCCTTGCCGCGCGGCCGGGTGATCATCTGGACCACCACCACGTCCTTGGTGCGCGGGATGTCGAGCCCGGTATCCTCGACGATCATCCGCGAGGGCTTGTGCTCGGTGACGATCTGGTAGCGGTCGCCCGGCGGGACGTTGAACGCCTCCAGCATCGCCTCGTGCGCGGCGTCGAGGAGCGTCTTCAGTTCGGAATCGGTGCGGCCTTCCAGGATATCGAAGCGCATCAGGGGCATGTCGGTTCAACCTTCGAAGAGAATGGAACGGGTCACGGGCCGTCTATCGGGTGAGCGCCGCCGCCGATTAGGCTTCGGCGCGGATGAGGCCGCGCAGCATCTCGATCATGCCGGTGATCTGGGCTTGGGTCGAGATGAAGGGCGGCCCCATGGCGATGGTGTCGCCGGTGAAGCGCAGGAGGATGCCCTCGCGCAGGCCGCGCTCGAAGATCCGCAGCGCGCGCGCGCCGGGCTGGCCCGGTGTCGGTTCGAGGTCCACCGCCGCCGTCAGGCCGAAATTGCGGATGTCCTTGATGCCCGGCTCGTCGCGCAGCGTGTGGACGGCCCCCTCGAGGATCGGCTCCAACTCGCGCACGCGGGCGAAGAGGTCGCCCTCCTCCATGAGGTCGAGGGAGGCATGAGCGACGGCCGCCGCCAGGGGATGGCCCGAATAGGTGTAGCCGTGGAACAGCTCCACCGCCGCGGCCGGCCCGGTCATGAACGTGTCGTAGATCTCCTTCCGCACGATCACGCCGCCCATCGGAACGATGCCGTTGGTGATGCCCTTGGCGAAGGTGATCATGTCGGGGATCACGCCGAGGCGGTCAGCGCCGAAGGGCGCGCCGAGCCGCCCGAAGCCGGTAATCACCTCGTCGAAGATCAGCAGGATGCCATGCCGCGTACAGATTTCGCGCAGGCGCTGGAGATAGCCCAGCGGCGGCACGATGACCCCCGCCGAGCCCTGCAGCGGCTCGACGATGACGCAGGCGATGGTGCCCGCATCGTGCAGCGCCACCATCCGCTCGAGGTCGTCGGCGAGATGCGCGCCCCAGGCGGGCTGGCCCTTGGAGAAGGCCATCTCGGCGTAATCGTGGGTATGGCGCAGGTGGTCGACGCCCTGGATCATGGCGGTGGCGAACATCTTGCGGTTGGCCACCATGCCGCCCACCGACATGCCGCCGAAGCCGACGCCGTGATAGCCCTTCTCACGGCCGATCATGCGGAAGCGGCCGGCCTCGCCGCGCAGGCGGTGATAACCAAGCGCGATCTTGAGGGCGGTATCGACGGCCTCCGAGCCGGAATTGGTGAAGAACACTCGGTCCAGCCCGTCCGGCGCCATGTCGGCGATGCGCTCGGCCAGCCGCAGCGTCACCGGGTTGGTCATCTGGAAGGCGGGACAGTAATCGAGCGTCTCGGCCTGCCGGCGCAGGGCCTCGACGATCCGCGGCTGGGCATGGCCGAGGGGGCAGCACCACAGGCCCGACAGGCTGTCGAACAGTTCGCGCCCGTCGGCGGTGCGGTAATAGGCGCCCTTGGCCGAGGTGACGATGCGCGGCGTCGGGTCGGCCTTCACGTGGCGATTGGGCGTGAACGGCATCCAGTAGGGCTCGACATTGAGCTGCCGGTCCGCCGCCTGGTCGATGATCGCATGATCCATGTGTCTCTCCGCCGATCCGCGATGCAAGAACCCGACCCTCGCCGCACTGCGTTATCGCCCGGCCCAAGCTCACCGACTATAGACAGTTGGCGGGTTGGCACGCGCAGCTGTATCTGTTCACCCGCCCATACAGTCGGATCGCCGAGACCGGTCCAGCCCTGAAAAGACGGCCCATGATCAGCCTCGACCCCGCCAGCACCGCTCCCCTCGTCGCCCAGCTGGTGGAGGCTGTGTCCGAGCGCATCCGCAGCGGGAGCGTGGCGCCGGGCGCCCGCCTGCCCTCGGTGCGCAAGCTGGCCGTTCAGTGCGGCGTGAGCACGCTGACCGTGTCGAACGCCTATAACCGGTTGGTGGCGGACGGCCTGCTCGAGGCCCGGCGCGCGAGCGGATACTTCGTCTCGGCCCGGCTGCTCGACCGCAAGGCCAGCGTACCCCGGCGCAAGCCCGTGCAGATCTCGGTGGATTCCGGCTGGCTGCTCCAGCGGGTCTACGAGGAGGACGCCTTCACCGTCAAAGCCGGATGCGGCTGGCTGCCCGACAGCCACCTGTTCGCCGACGGGATCAAGCAGGCCCTGGCGGCCCTGGCGCGGCGCCCCGACCGGCTGGTCTCGCGCTATGGGCATCCCCTCGGCCACGCCCCCTTGCGCCGGGCGATCCAGCTGCTCCTCGCCCAGCGCAACATCGAGTGCGAGCCGGACCAGATCCTGCTGACGCATGGGGCGAGCCAGGCCCTCGATTTGACCATGCGGACCTTCCTGCAGCCGGGCGACGTCGCCTTCGTGGACGATCCCGGCTATTGCAACCTCTACCCCTCGCTCAACGCCATGGGGGTGACCATCGTCGGCGTCGAGCGGACCCTCCAGGGACCGTCGATCCCCGCGCTCCAGGCACTGGCGGAGCGCCACAAGCCGAAGCTGTTCTTCACCAATACGAGCTTCCACAACCCCACCGGCACGTCCTGCTCGCCGGCCACCGCCTACCAGATCCTCCGCATCGCCGAGAAACACGACTTCCAGATCGTCGAGGACGACATCTATGCGAGCTTCGTCGAGGAGACGGCGCCCAGCATCGCCAGCCTCGACCAGCTCGCGCGCGTCATCCACATCAGCAGCTTCTCGAAGACCATCTCGCCCGCCCTGCGGGTCGGCTATCTCGCCTGCAACCCCGAGAATGCGCAGCGGCTCCTGCGCATGAAGATGGCGGCGAGCCTGACGAGCTCGGAGATTTCCGAGAGCATCGTCCACTCGATCCTGACGGAAGGCCAGTATCGCCTCCACATCGCGCGGCTCCGCGAAAAGCTCGCCGCCGAGCAGAAGATTGTGGCCGACGCCCTGCTCTCGGTGGGCCTGTCGCTGTTCCACCGCCCCGCCAACGGGCTCTTCCTCTGGGCCGGCTTCGGCGGCGATCCGGACACGGCCGGCCTGGCGCAGAGGGCCGCCGCCAAGGGCATCATGCTCGCTCCCGGGCACCTGTTCCGCGCCGATCAGGAGCCGACCCCGTGGCTGCGCTTCAACGTGGCGCATGCCAACGCGCCGGCCCTGTTCCGCTTCCTCGACACCGAGCGGCCCGCGCCCGCGTGACTTACGACGCCGAACCGGCGAGAACTCCGCATTCCCGACGCATCCCAGCTTGAGCGGCGATGACAGACGAATTCACCCTCGACCCGCGCCTCGTCGCCGACACCGTGCCGGTGGGCGACCTCGCCTTGTGCAGCGTCCTGCTGATGGACGATGCCCGGTTTCCCTGGCTGATCCTGGTGCCGCGCCGGACGGGTGCCAGCGAACTCACCGACCTGTCGGCGGAGGATGCGCGCGACCTCATGGACGAGATCCGGATCGCCACCGGCGTGATGCTGACCCTCGCCAAGCCCGACAAGGTCAACGTCGCCGCCTTGGGCAACGTCGTGCCGCAGCTCCATGTCCACGTGATCGGGCGCTTCTTGTCCGATCCGGCCTGGCCCTCGCCGGTCTGGGGCGTCGGCACGGGCCAGCCCTATCCGCACCACGCCCGCGCCCAGATGATCGAGCGCATCGGCGCCCTGTTCGCGGCCGCCTGATGAGCGCGCGCCTCGACCAACTCGGCTATGCGGAGAGCCGGCTCGTCCGCCATTCGGCCGAGAGCAGCGACCTCGTGCCGAAGCCGGACGCGCCGGAGGCTCGGATCGTGCTCGTGGCGGGGGACCGCATCGTCCTTGCCGGCGACACGGCGCTCCTCCCCTCCGGGCAGGCGGCGAGCGCCTGCCACGCCGATCTCACGCTGTTCCTCGGCCGCCTCGACGGGGCTCCAGTCTTCGCCTGCGCGGTCTCCCCGGAGGCCGCCGACGGGTACGAGTCCGATCCCGGTTTCCGCACCACCGACCTGCGCAGCCTCGCCGCCGAGAACGCGGTGGCGCCGCACGAGCTCGGCCTTCTCGCCACGGCGAAATCGATCCTGGCCTGGCATGCCCGCCACGGCTTCTGCGCCAATTGCGGAACCGCCACCCGTTTTGCCGCCGGTGGTTTCCGCCGCGAATGCCCGACCTGCGAGACCCATCACTTCCCCCGCGTCGATCCCGTGGTGATCATGCTGATCCGGCGGGGAGACTCCTGCCTGCTCGGGCGCTCGCCGCGCTTCAAGGAGGGGATGTATTCCTGCCTCGCCGGCTTCCTGGAGCCCGGCGAGACCATCGAAGACGCGGTCCGCCGCGAGACCCTCGAAGAGGCGGGGCTTAGGATCGGCGCGGTGACCTACCATGCCTCACAACCCTGGCCGTTCCCGTCGTCGCTGATGATCGGTTGCGCGGCGGAAGCCCTGGACGAGGCGATCACCATCGATCCGGCCGAACTCGCCGACGCCCGCTGGTTCACCCGCGACGAGGTAGCGGCGATGATCGCCGGCACCCATGGCGAGGGTTTGACCGTGCCGCCGCCCATGGCGATCGCGCATCTGCTCATGCGCGCCTTCGTGGAGGAGCGGCTCTAACGGGCTGTGGAAACCGGACGGCGGGCACATGACAGTGACATTTTTGCACCGTCACGAGGGAGAGTCAGCCACGTCGCGTCTTGGTTAAGAATTTCGGACGGTCGTTCCGAAATTGTGTCTTCCCGGCACTATCCCAGGATCACGCCTATGATTCACGTCGCTGCCTCAATGGAGGCGGTGAGGGGACGATGGCGAAGATTGTGTTGGGTGTCGGCGCGATGATCGGGCTGATGACCGGAACCGTGGCTGCGGCGGACCTGCCCCGTCGTTCCGCACCGCCGCCCGTCGTCGTGCCTGTCCCGGCTTTCAGCTGGACCGGCTTCTATGCAGGCGTGCAGGCCGGATACGGTTTCACCGACCGGCAGACCGTCCGCACGGCGGCGACCTCGGTGAATGGCAGCGGCACCGATTTCTTCATCGAGCGCGCCGGCATCGCCTCGCTGTCCTCCCGGCAGGAAGGCTTCGTGGCCGGCGGTCAGGCCGGGTACAATTACCAGCTCACCCCCGGCGCGGGCCTCGTCCTCGGCGTCGAGACCGATATCGCCTATACCGATCTCGACGAGACCAAGCGCAGGTCGCGTGGCCTCTTCGGTTCGGGCAGCGATTCGGCCGTGGTCACCACCACGCGGCAAAGCCTCGATTTCCTCGGCACCGTGCGCGGCCGGCTCGGTTACGCGTTCGACCGCGTCCTGGTCTACGGCACCGGCGGTCTCGCCTACGGCAACGTGAACTACCAGAGCGCGACGAGCTTTCGATTGGCGGGAGTTCCGACCCTCGACCTCTTCGCCGGCGGGATCGACCGTCTCGAGACCGGCTTCGCCTATGGCGGGGGCATCGAATACGCCCTGCCGACCGAGAGTTTCCTCAACGTCTTCCGCTCCTCCGCGGTGACGCTGAAGGTGGAATACCTGCATTACGATCTCGGCAAGCGCAGCGTCCCGCTGATAGGCTCCAGCGGACTCGGCCAGTCCCTCGTGGAGGCCACCTCACGCTTCCGGTCGGAGGGAAGCGTCGTCCGGGTCGGGCTGAACTACAAGTTCGGCTCCTGAGGTCTCGGGAAGTCCGGCTCGCGATGCCCTCAGGGACATCGCGGCGGCTTATCCTTCCGACGCTGTCGGCAGAGCGACCGTCCAGGGCTCGTCGAGCCGGACCTCTTCGAGATTGATGCCCGTCCCGCCGCGATCGACCACCAGGAACTCCTGAGGGGCGCCGAAGGGGGTCAGCACGCCGTGCCAGGTGCCGACGTCGTAGCAGATCCCCTGGCCCGGCGCCGTGACGAAGGCCTGCGGCGGGCCGGGCCGCCCGTCCTCGTCGGGGCAGACCACGACGAGGAACGGCGCGGCATTCAGCGGCACGAAGGCCTGCGCGCCGAGGGGATGGCGCTCGACGAGGCCGACGCTCAGCGGCAGGGGATAGGGTTGGGCCTCCACGAGGCCGATCACCACCCGCGCGCCCTCGCCGATGGCGCGGACCTCCGCCAGATCGTGGAAGCGGCGGGCCATGCCCGCATTCATGGGGCGCGGATCGACGGCCGCCTTGTCGATGACCGTCCCGAACGGGGCGAAGGCCTCGGGCGTGAGCGGGCGGGCGACGATGTGGCGGGCGCCCATCACCCGATCCTGCGCGGCGTCAGGGCCGGGTGGCGGTTGACGTCCTTGTAGAGCAGGTAGCGGAAGGGGCCGGGGCCGCCCGCGTAGCAGGCCTGGGGGCAGAAGGCGCGCAGCCACATGAAATCGCCGGCCTCCACTTCGACCCAGTCGCGGTTGAGCCGGTAGACCGCCTTGCCTTCGAGCACGAAGAGCCCGTGCTCCATCACATGGGTCTCCTCGAAGGGGATCGAGGCGCCGGGCTGGAGCGTCACGATGTTCACGTGCATGTCGTGGCGCACGTCGTCGGGGGAGACGAAGCGGGTCGTGGCCCAGACGCCGTTCGTGCCGGTCATGCCCCGGGGCTCGATCTTGGAATCGTGGCGGATGAAGGCGGGGGGCACGTCGATGCCCGGCACGGGCTCGTAGGCCTTGCGGATCCAGTGGAAGCGGGTCGGCTCGTCGCCGCCATTGCGCAGCGTCCAGGCGGCGCCCGGCGGCAGATAGACGTAGCTGCCCGGCCGCAGGGCATGCGTTGCCCCGTCGAGGACGAGGCTGGCATGACCGCCGACCAGGAACAGCACGCCCTCGGCGCGGGCATCGAGTTCCGGGCGCTCGCTGCCGCCGCCGGGGGCGACCTCCATCAGGTACTGGGCGAAGGTCTCGGAGAAGCCGGAGAGCGGCCGGGACAGGATCCACGCGCGGGTGTCGTCCCAGAACGGCAGCACGCTGGTGACGATGTCACTCATCACGCCCTTCGGGATGACCGCATAGGCCTCCGTGAACACGGCCCGGCCGGTCATCAGCGCGGTCTGGGGCGGCAGCCCCCCGCAGGGCGGGTTGTAGGAAGAGGCGGTCATGGGCTCGTCTCCAACAGGTCATGCGGCCCGTCCGGACCATCGTCGTCGCGGGCGCAGCGCCGGATGCGCCCCCTGAGCCTACGCCTTGGCGAGGGGGCTATCGAGCACCGCCGCCGTGTCGGTGGCGACCTCTCCGTTCAGGACGCGGTGGGCCTGCGCCCGGTCGATATCGCCCTCCCAGGCGGCGATGACCACCGTCGCCACGCAATTGCCGATGAGGTTGCCGAGGGCCCGGGCGATGCCGACGAACCAGTCGATGGACAGAACCAGCACCAGCCCGATCACCGGGATTTCCGGCACCGCCGACAGAGTCGCCGCCAGGACGACGATGGCCGATCCGGGGACGCCGTGTGCGCCCTTGGAGGTCAGGAGGGCGATGCCGAGGATCAGCATCAGGTGCCCGAAGGACAGGGGCGTGTTGGTGGCCTGCGCGATGAAGACGGTGGCGAGGGTGAGGTAGAGGGAGAAGGCGTCGAGGTTGAACGAGTAGCCCGTGGGGATCACGAGGCCGACGGTGGAATCGCGGATGCCGAGCCGTTCGAGCTTGCGCATGATCTGCGGCAGCACGCTGTCGGAGGAGGCCGTGCCCGCCACCACCATGAGTTCCTCGCGCAGATAGGCCAGGAGCTTCAGGATGCTGAAGCCGGCCGCGCGCAGGATCGCGCCGAGCACGACGAAGACGAAGAAGGCGACGCCCACATAGAACAGGGCCACCAGCATCCCGAGCTGCCGCAGGGAGCCGATGCCGTACTTGCCGACGGTGAAGGCGACGGCGCCGAGGACGCCGAGGGGGGCCAGCCGCACGATGAAGCCGATGATCTTGAACAGGACCGCGGTGATCCGCTCGATGCTCTGCGCCAGGGGCTGCCCGTGCTCGCCGAGCAGCGCCAGTCCCGAACCGAACAGGATCGCGATGATGAGGACCTGGAGGATGTCGCCCTTGGCGAAGGCGTCGACGATCGTGGTCGGGATGATCTTCATCAGGAAGTCGACGGTGCCCGTCACCTGCCCGACCCGGTCGGTGTAGCTGGCGATGGCCTTGGCATCGAGGGTGGAGGGATCGATGTTCATGCCGGCCCCCGGCGCGAACGCGTAGGCGAGGACGATGCCGAGGACGAGGGCCACGGTCGTGACCGCCTCGAAATAGATCAGCGCCTTGAGACCGACCCGGCCGACCTTGCGCAGGTCCCCCGCCCCGACGATGCCATGCACGACGACACCGAAGACCAGGGGCGCGATCGCCATCTTGATCAGCTTGATGAACCCGTCGCCGAGGGGCTTCAGGGCGACGGCGAAATCCGGCCATACGATGCCGAGGACGATCCCGAGGACGAGGGCCGCGACCACCTGACCGAACAGGGACGCAAAGAAGCGCTGCATGCGAACCTCCAACCGTTGCTTCAGGCCGTTCGTCGCTCCGCGTGCCCGGCCCCGGTGCATCGGAAGGGTCGTCGATGCGACCGCGCCACGTCGGGGGGACTCACCCGGGTGCGGCATGCCGTCGCCAATCGCCGAGTGCAGCATTGTTCGACCCGCGCCGGCCGTCAAATATCTCTTTCGTCGCCATTAAGAGCTTCCACATATGAATGGCGGCCATGGAATTGCGCCACCTCCGCTACTTCGTCGCCGTCGCAGAAAAGCTGAGTTTCACGGCGGCCGCGGAGGCCCTCGGCGTGGCGCAGCCGCCATTGAGCCAGCAGATCCGCGATCTGGAGACGGAGATCGGAACCTGCCTGCTGGAGCGGACGACCCGCCGCGTCTCGCTCACCCAGGCGGGCCAGGATTTCCTGGTCCGGGCGAAGGCCATCCTCCACAGCGCGCAGGACGCCACCGAGCGGGCGCATGCCATCGGCTGCGGCAGCGTCGGCGTACTCAATGTCGGCCTGACGGGCTCGATGCTCGCCGGACCGCTCGGCGGACTGATCCATAAATTCCAGGAGACCTTCGCCGGCGTCGACATCCAGATCCACGAGATGTCGCCGGACAAGCAGATCGCCGCGCTGAAATCGGGCCAGACGGACATCAGTTTCCTGCGCACGCCGCCGCAGGACCCGGACCTCCTGAGCGAACTGGCCTGGAGCGAGGGGATCGCCGTGGTCCTGCCCAAGGGCCACGGGATCGTGAGCGAGTCGGTGACCCTGAGCCGACTCAAGGACGAGAAATTCGTCTTCCTCCGTCTGCGCGATTCGCTGTTTGCCAGGCACATCCTGCAATGCTGCATCGGCGCCGGCTTCTATCCGACCATCTCGCAGCAGGCGGTGGAGGCCGCCTCGCTCACCAGCCTCGTGGCGGCGGGATTCGGCGTCGCCCTGATCCCGGAATTCGTGGCGAAGCTCGCCCATGCGAACGTCACCTACAGGCCCGTCGTCTCGCCGATCCTGTCGGCGGATGTCCACGCCCTCTATCACCTGCGCTCGGGACCGATGGCGCAGAACTTCCTGGCCCTGATGCGCAGCGACGCGGAGCGTCTGGCCGCCGCATTGCGGCGGGAATGACGCCTCGGTCGGCCGCCGACCGGCGTTCAACATTGGCTAACCAATCGGGCCCACCCTGGCGGCCATGTCGAAACAAACCGTCAAAACCGCACGCTGTGCCCTCTGGCTGGCCTCGCTGGCCCTCTGTTGCGTGTGCGCTTTCCAGCTGATGAAGATCCCCAAGACCGCCCCTCAGCCCGGTCCTCACGCCTCGCTCAGCCGCGACCCCGACACGACGGGATCGATCGACACCGGGCCGGTGAAGGTCTGCCGACCGACCGTCTGTTAACGACTTCCCACCGATCGGCGGGGATGGACACCATTCGTTAACCACGGCGCCGCACTGATGGGGCAACCCAACTTGCAGGTATCCGAGTGTTCCAGGCCCGTTCGATCGGCATCGAAGACTTCAACGACGACTGCCCTGTTTCCGGCGACGAGCTCGGACAGATCTACCGCGCCCACGCCGACGCCATCCCCGCGCTGATGGCCGCCATCCCCGAGCGTACCCGCGCCCGCCTCGCCGCCTTCCTCTATGCCCGGAGCCATACCCGCGAACTCGGAACGAAGGTCGCCGCCTCCTGCCACGCGACCACCCTGCGGCAGGTCGCCGGCGATCTCGGCGACGCGATCCATCGGCAGTCGCGACAGGGCTACGCGCCCCCCACCTATGGCGACGGACACCGCGCGTCGAAGAAGGGCGTCAGCCTTGCGGGATCGGGGATGACGGGGAGCTATGGTCTCTGAACCCAATAGGACCGGCCAGCGCGGCTAATCCATGCCGCGCGCGGCGCGCCATGCCGCCAACGCACGCTCGCGCGCATCGTAGAGAGATCGGAGGCGACTTCCCTCCTCGCCCCGGCCCGCGCGCTGCGCCGCCATCTCGTCGATCCTCTCGGATCCGAACACGCTCGCCAATTCCGCGATCCACGCCGCGTCGGCGGCGATCAGGGCGGCCTCCGTCGAGGCGAGCACGGGGGTGGAGAAACCCGGAAAGAGGTTGAGATTCATCCGCGCCCCTACGGAGCTTCATACAAAAAAGTTTCATGCCTCATTCCAGGGGGCATTCTGGCCAGCGGGCGGTCTGGCGTCGCCCTCCACCTCGCCATGGGGAGAGTTTCCAGAAGGCCGTCTGGATCGGGCGTGCGCCTCGAAGGGTGATTTTTCCTAGGAAGTCGCCTATGCCCATGCCCGTTTGTGCGAAGACACATCTCGGGAGGCAGGCATCGCCGACGCTACGATTACGCGCGCACCATCGCGTCTGCGCTCGCTGGTCGGCCTCGTGGCCGCCACCGTCCTGCTGCCCCTGGCTGTCATGCTGCTCGGGGTCTGGGAGCAGGAGCGCGCCGCCGCCGACTGGGCCGATCTCGATGCGGAACGCCTGCACCTGACGCGGATCGTCCAGGATCTCGAGGCGCGGGAGCCACGGGACGGCCGCATCGATTACCGCATGCAGTTCCGCCGCAACGGGCAAAGCTATGGCGGCCCCCTCGCCCTGGTCCAGGCCCGGGCGGCGCGCGACGAGACCGCGACCCTGACCCTGCTGATGGACTGGCGCCGGACGCTGCCGCCCGTCGTCATCGCGGCCGGGGGCATCGCGGCGGCCCTGTCCGTCCTCGTCCTCCTGGCCGGCGCCGTCCTGGGATGGATGGGACGGGCCTCGCGGGACGTGCTGGTGGGCGGCTTCTCCCTGGTGCGACGGCTGCTGCCTCCCATCCTCGCCATCCAGGTCCTCCTCACCGCCGGAGGGTTCGTCGCCGCCGTGATCTTCGAGGCCGGCATCCTCGCCAGGCCCGGTCTCGGCAGCGGAGAGATCAAGCTGCTCATGATCGCCGCCGTGGCCGTCGGGGCCGTCCTCGTCACGGCGGGCGCCACCGTCCTCGGCCTGCGCCGCGCGCTGGCCGCTTTCGAGCCCGACCCGCTGCCGATCCTCGGCCGGACCGTCTCGCCGGCGGAAGCGCCCGGCCTGTGGCGTCTCACCGAGGGGCTCGCCGAACGGCTGGGAGCGCTCAAGCCCGAGGCCGTGGTGGTGGGCCTCACCGGAGGCTTCTTCGTCAGCGCCGGGCCGGCCGTTGTGGAGCCGGGGGGCGAGCGGCTGACGGGCCGCATCCTCTATCTCCCGCTGCCCTACCTCGCCCTGATGCGCGGCGACGAGGTGGCGGCGATCATCGGCCACGAACTCGCCCATTACGCCGGGGGCGACACCGCCTACAGCCAGCGCTTCCTGCCGATCTATGCCGGAGTCGGGCGCTCCCTCGACGCGGTGGCGGAAGGGCATGCCGGATCCTTCGGGCTGCTGACCCCGTCCTTGCGCCTCGGCGCCTTCGTGATGGAGCGGTTCCACCTCGCCGTGCGGCACTGGAGCCGGGCGCGGGAATTCGCCGCCGACGCCGCGGGCGCCGGACCGACCTCGGCGGATGCCGCCGCGCGAGCGCTGCTGCGCACCGGCGCGGTTCAGCCCCGCATCGCCGAGGTGCTCGATGCCGCCGCCGAAAAGCCCGGATCGGCCCCCGCCGATCTCGTCGCCGCCATCCTCGATCACGTGATCGCGCGCGGCCTCGACGACCCGGCCGCGCATCTGGAGGCCGAGCAGCCCCACCCCACCGACACCCATCCGCCGACCCGCGAGCGCATCGCCGCCCTCGGCAGAACCCTCGACGCCGAACTCCTGGCCGCCGCGGCCATCGTGCCGCCGCCCCACGCGCTGGGCCAGCTCGCCGCCTATTTCGCGGACCCCGCCGGATTGTGCCGGACGGCCACGGCGGATTTCCGGGGGGCCGTGGAGGAGCATGACGCGGCCGTACGGGCGCATCTCGAAGCGACGGCGGCGGCGATCGGCACCGAGGAGCGGGTGCTGCGCGAGAACAGCCGGCCCGGCGCCATCGTCCTCGCGGTCACCGGACTGCTCTTCGCCTCTTTCGCCCTCGGCCTGGTGACCCTCGGCTTTCCGGGATTGTCGGCCTGGGAAGCACGCCTCGTGGCATGGGTGGCCCTTGCCTGCGGGGCCGCGCTTGCGGGTTTCGGCCTGTTCAGGCTGTGGCGGGGTGAGCGGACCACGATGATCCTGCGGCCCGAAGCCCTGGCGATCCCCGGCCTCGACCGGCCCATCCCCTGGGACGACATGGCCGATCTCGACATGACGCTGCAGCAGACCGGAATCGTCACGCGCCTGCTCCTGCCGCCGGAAGCGCCGTTCCCGCGGCTCGTGCCGGGAGGCCGGAAGATCCGCCTCGACCCCAAGCGCCGCATCGTCACGATCAGGGCCGGCCTGCCGCGGAAGATGACGCTGCAGGACTTCGCCGACCTGATCGGCCGCTACCGCCACGCGGCGGAAGCGCGCCGCGTCCTCGCCGAGGCCGGCTCATCCCCGGCCCGCTCCACCCCCGACGCCAGAGCCACGTGAGGCCCGCACCCATGACCGCTTCCGCGAAAAGCCCGGACACCTTGCGCCTCCCCCCTCCCCGCCAGGGCTGGGGCAACATCTTCTGGACGCTGTTCGGCCTCGCGGCGCTCGCGGGACTCCTCGGCGCCTGCCTCGTCTACACGGCGCCGCCGCTGCTCTCGGATTGGCAGGTCCGCGACACGGCCCATCCCGTCGCCGACGCGCGGGTGACGGACGGCAAGTGCAGCGCCAAGATCGTGATTCACATCTGCGACGCGACGCTGAACCTGCGCACGCCCACCGGCACCGTGGCGCGCCGGGTGAACTACGTGTTCACCGGCCTACATGTGGGCGATTACAGCATCCGGGTGATGGCCGATGCGGGCCGTCCCGACCTCGTCACCACCGATCTCGGCCTCGACCGGCTGTGGAACCGCACCCTCACCTTCCTGGCGATCACCGGGGCGCTGGCCGCAATCATCGTGCTGGGCATCGCCGGGATGATCCGCAACCGGCGCGCGGCCTCCTGAAGGCGCCTCGCTCCGGCCGTCGAACCGTCACCCCAGGCCCGTGATCCGGGGCCGCCGCACCACGAAGGAACCGCCGCATGATGTCACGCCGCCACGTTCTCGAAGCCACCGCCCTCGTTCTGCTCTCCGCATCGGCGGCATGGGCCGAGCCGACGGTGGGCCTCGCCGAGCGCCGGGCGATCGCCGCCTACCGCCAGGACCGCTATCCCGCCTACGAGAAGGCGATCCAGGACGCGGCGGGCATGCCCGTGCCGGTGGAGGTCGCCTGGGACCAGCTGACGATCCCCGGCGATGCCAAGTACTATGCGGACGAAGGCTATTTCGGGAAGACGATCTTCGAGCCCATCGCCGCCGGGCTGAAGGAGGTCGGCAAGGACAAGATGGGCCGGGACGCCCTTGCCCAGAAGCTCAAGGCGATCCGCATCCGGTTCGACGAGAAGACCGCGCCGGCCTCGAACTACCCCAACGGGCTGACCTTCGAGGGCGGCACCCTCGACGTGAACTGGCGGCCCTTCTCCAACGTCGCCGACTTCAAGGACCGGGTCGATGCCGTGGTGAAGGTTCTGGAAAAGAACCTCTGATCGCAACGCTGGCCGCGTCTCCTTCAGGCGCGGCCGAGAAGTCGGTGGACCTGCCACGTGATCATCATGCTCGACGCCATCAGGATCGCGTAGAGAAGGTTGAGAAGAAGCGGCGTGTCGTGCATCGGCCCGAACCCGTGCTGGTACGGTGGGAGGAAAGCACCTCCCAGGCAACAACCGGGCCATGCCCTCCCCGCCGACGGGCCGTTCACGACGTCTGCGGGCCGGCGGGTTCGAGGGCCTTGGCGGAGACCATGCGCATCAGGACCGCCAGCAGGTCGGTCTGGGTGACGATCCCGAGGACGCTGCGATCCTCGGCCGTGACCACCACCGCATGCGTGTATCCGTCGCTCAGCGTCTCGACCAGGGAAAGCACGGGCTCGCCCGCCATGGCGGTCCTGGCCGTCGACATCACCTGCGCGATGGCCCCGTCGCCCCGCAAGGCCAGTTCGCGCAGGCCCAGCGTGCCGGCGAGCCGCCCCGCGCCGTCGATCACGGGCAGGGTCCGGATGTTGTGCTTGAGCAGCAGGTCGCGCGCCTTCGCGACGGAGTCGTTCACGCCGATCGTGACCACGTCCCGCGACATGACCGTGCCGCAGTCGAGCTCCCCATGGGCGCGGGACATAGCCTGGCTCTCGACTTCGCGGAGCAACCGATCCAGGTCGGTCCGGTCGATGTCGAGGGTTTCGTTCAAGGACTGGAGCGCCGCGTCGACGTCGCGGGCATTGAAGCCGACGCGGAGCGGAGCGGGCAGGTCGGCCGTCCCATGGACGTTGACGGGCGCCGCCTGCGGAACATGCGGATAGTGACGCCCCGACAGCCGATGGAAGGCGATGCCGAGGCCGACCAGGATGAGGGAGTTCAGGCAGACGGGGACGAAGGGAAACAGGAAGCCGGAGGACGCGATGGCCGGCCCGCCGATGAGCGCCGTCAGGGCGGCGGCACCGCCCGGCGGATGCAGGCAGCGCGTGAACGACATCGCCGCGATGGCGAGCGAGACGCCGACACCGATGGCCAGCACGGGATTGGGGATGAAATAGGCCGCCGTGACGCCGATCAGGGCCGAGATCGTGTTGCCGCCGATGATCGGCCAGGGCTGGGCGAGCGGGCTCGCCGGCACGGCGAAGAGGAGCACCGCGGTCGCTCCCATCGGGGCGACGATCAGGGGAATGTGCGGCCCCTCTCCGACGATCCAGCCGCTGACGAGGCCGGTCAGCGCGATGCCCAGGAGAGCACCGAGGCAGGCGATGAGACGCTCGCGCAGCGTCGCACCCGCCAGGATCGGCCGAAACAGGCGAGATCCGAGCAGGTCGCCGAGACGACGTCCAGGACCGGCGATGTTGGACATCCTCTCGTTCTCCCCCGTGCGACCACCCGCCCCGCCGATCACCGCCGCCATCGCAGGCGCACGGCTCTGGTATACCAGGTGGAGTTTTACAGGCCGCATCGAGATTTGCAATCTCGATAGGCATTTTGCCTTTTGGTGAGGCAATCCGGGCGTCCGATATGGTCGCACGACGCTTTCGCGTTCCGATCGCTCACAATTTTGGCCGCCGCCGAGTATGCGGGTGTGAAGCCCTGCCTGCCGATCACTGTCCTGTGATCGATGATGCGGTTCATCCGAGGGCGCTCACGCTGCGGTCCTCTCCGGACCTGCGGCTCGCTCGGACGGCGATGGCGGTTGTGGCCATCGCGCCCCTATGACGCCACACCGCCGAGGCATCGACACCGCCACCGGCTCCACCATGAAAGAGGCGCATGGAAAGCGTTACCGTCGTCCTGGCCCTGCTGCTGTCCGTCCTCGTCAGTGGCGCCCTCGGCCGCCTGCTTCCGTTGCCGTTGCCGCTGATCCAGATCGCCATCGGCGTGGCCCTGGCCCTGGGACCATTGCCGAGCACGTCCCTCGACCCCGAAATCTTCTTCCTCGTCTTCCTGCCGCCGCTCCTGTTCCTGGACGGCTGGCGTATTCCGAAGCGCGACCTGTTCCGTGACGGCAAGACCGTGCTGGCCCTGGCGCTGGGCCTCGTGGTCCTGACCGTGCTCGGCATCGGAACGCTGATCCACGGCATGATCCCGGGGATGCCGCTCGCCGTGGCCTTCGCCCTCGCGGCCGTCCTCTCGCCGACCGATCCCATCGCGGTCTCGTCCGTGGCGGCGCAGGCTCCGGTCCCGCGGCGCCTCATGCACATCCTCGAAGGCGAGGCCCTCCTCAACGACGCCACCGGCCTCGTCTGCCTGCGCTTCGCCATCGCCGCCGCCCTCACGGGCACCTTCTCGCTGCCCCAGGCCGCGACCACCTTCGTCTGGCTCGCGCTGGGCGGCATCGGCATCGGCGCCGCGACCACCTTCCTCCTCATGGGCGCGCAGGACCTCCTGCGCCGGCGCACGGGGGAGGATCCCGGCCTACAGATCCTGTTCAGCCTGCTCACGCCCTTCGGCGCCTATCTCGCCGCCGAGCATGTCCACGCTTCCGGCATCCTCGCCGCCGTCGCGGCCGGCATCGCCATGACCTATGTGGAGATCCAGGGCCGCAGCCTGGGGGCCACCCGCGTCCGGCGCACCGCCGTCTGGGACACGGTGGCCCTCGCGGCCAACGGCTCGATCTTCGTCCTGCTCGGCGAGCAGCTGCCGGAGGTGCTGCGGCAGGCCGTCAAACAGGCCGACGTCCAGGGGGCCGGCTGGCTCGTCGCCTGGATCCTGGCCATCACCGCCGGCTTGATGGCGATCCGCTTCGTCTGGGTCTGGATCTCGCTCCAGTTCGTGCTGATGAAGGCACGCCGGAACGGCGACCGCCGGGAGACGCCGACCCTGCGCCTCGTGGCCGCGACGACCCTGGCGGGCGTCAAGGGCGCGATCACCCTCGCGGGTATCCTGACCCTGCCGCTCACCCTGGCGGACGGCACGCCGTTCCCTGCGCGCGACCTCTCCATCCTCCTGGCCATGGGGGTGATCCTGACCTCACTCCTCCTGGCGAGCACGGTCCTGCCCCCGCTGCTGCGGGGCCTGCGCCTTCCCCCCGAGCCCAGCCACGATGCCGAGGAGGACGCGGCCCGCGCCGCCGCGCGCGACGACGCCGTGAAGGCCATCGAGGCCCTGCAGCATCGGCTCGTGGAGAAGCAGGAGGACGCCTCCATCGCGGTGGAAGCCAGCGCCCGCGCCATGGACCGCTACGAGGGCCTGGAAGCGGCGACGGCGGAGCCGCGGAAGGATGTCAGCCGCATCAAGCAGCTCGCCCTCACCGAGAAGCGCCTGCGCCTCGCGGGCATCGACGCCGAGCGCCAGGCCCTCTATCGCCTGCGCCGCTCGGAGGCGATCGACGACGTGGTGCTGCGGCGGCTCGTCCGGGAGATCGATCTGGTGGAGGCGCGCCTCGTCGTCTGAGCGCGGCGCGCGATGTAATCCGTGACACCGCGTGCGCGCGAGCACGCCAAGAATGGAGATGGCGCCCCATATTCATTTCCAACAGCAACAAGCAGACCTCATTCCAGATCTGCAGCTTATAGGAGCCACGTCACCCCCATGAAGACCCGTATTGCCGCCATCGCCACTGCCCTCGTTCTTGGTGTGTCTTCGATTTCTTCGGCGATGGCTTACGATCGTCCCGCCCGTTACACGGGGTCCTCGCCTTACGATGTCGAGACGACGGGTTCGCTCCAGTCCCGTGGTGATGATGTCTCGCGCAACCCGTCCACCTGCCCGATGAGTTCGGCCGCCGAAGGCAACGCCAACCAGCAGAACTTCCCGGTCCAGCAATACGGCCAGACCTCGGGCGGGAACCGCTGCTGATCGGTCGACGAGGGTTCGCCGATGAAGCTGAAACCGTTCAACTACGCGATGATCGGCGTGTTCGCCGTCGGCCTCATCGCGACGATCGTCGGCTCGCTGAAGGTCGCCATGGGGTTCTGAGACCCCTTCGATACGAGACGTCGTGCCAGGCCTCGATGAGTTCGCCTCATCGGGGCCTTTTCGCGCGCCGTCACGGCGATTGCGGCTTTGCAGATCCCGGATCGGTCGATGGCGAACCGGTGCGCCCGTCCGATCAGCCGAGCCAGGAGCCGGCCACTTCCGTCATCGCGCCGGGGGAGCCGCCGGTCTCGTCCGCCGCCGGCCGGAACGCCAGGATCCGGCGTTCGACCTGAAATCTCGTCTGGATGGCGCGGGACAGCTCCTCCTGACCGAACGGCTTGGTCAGGCGCACGTCATCGGCGTGCTCGCCCTCCGCCGGGTCGGCGTAGCCGGTCGCGAGGATGGCCGGCAATCCGGGATGGTCCCGGCCGATCGCCGCGATGAGCTGCGTGCCGTTCATGCCCGGCATCAACTGGTCCGTGATCACGAGATCGAACGGTTCGGCGCAGCGCAGGACGTGCAGGGCCTGCGCGCCCGACGCCGCCTCCTTCACCACGTGACCGAGATCCTCCAGCATGGCCGCCGTGTTCATCAGGACCAGCGGGTCGTCATCGACCACCAGCACCCTCAACGGCCTCGTCGCCGACGGGCAGAGGGCCGTTTCCGGCACCGCCTTTCCCGGGTCGCCGGCCTCGGCCTCGGGCAGCCACAGCTCGGCCGTCGTGCCCTGGCCCGGAACGCTCCTGAGACGCAGCCGGCCGCCCGACTGCTCGGCGAAACCGTGGATCATGGAGAGCCCCAGCCCGGTGCCCTTGCCGACACCCTTGGTCGTGAAGAACGGCTCGGTGGCGCGGGCCAGCGTCTGCTCGTCCATGCCGTCCCCCGTATCGGTGACCGACAGGCAGACGTAGCGACCCGGAGCGAGGCCGGGAATTTCGTCGGGGGCGACCACCGCGTCGCGCGCCGCGATGGTGATCCTGCCGCCCTCCGGCATGGCATCGCGGGCGTTGACGGCGAGATTGAGCAGGGCCAGTTCGAGCTGGTTGGCATCGACGTTGGCGAGCGGCAGCTCCGGGGGGAACCGTGTGGCGACCGGGATGCCCGCACCGATGGAGCCCTGCAGCAGCTCGGTCATGCCCCGCACGAGCTCCGGCACGTCCACGGGGCCGGTTTCCAGCTTCTGCTGGCGGGCGAAGGCGAGCATGCGCTTGGTCAGCGTGGCGCCCCGCTCGGCCGCCTGAATCGAGTTCTCCACCAGCTGCAGCAGCTTGCGATCCGGCGGGAGGCGCTTGCGGGCGAGATGCAGATTGCCGAGCACGACGGCGAGGAGGTTGTTGAAATCGTGGGCGACACCCCCGGTGAGCTGACCGATCGCCTCCATCTTCTGCGACTGGACGAAGCGTGCGCGCGCGTCCTCCAGAGCCCGCTCGGTGTTCCGCCGCTCCGTGACGTCCCGCGTGATCTTGGCGAATCCGATCAGCTCGCCATGCTCGCCCCGGATCGGATCGATGACCACATGCGCCCAGAAACACGTCCCGTCCTTGCGGACGCGCCGGCCTTCGGCTTCGAAACGGCCTTCGGTGGCCGCCGTCCGGAGCGCCTGGGCGGGCAGGCCCGAGGCGCGGTCCGCGTCGGTGTAGAAGCGCGAGAAATGCTCGCCGATGATCTCGTCGTCCGTGTATCCCTTGAAGCGCTGGGCGCCGCGATTCCAGCTCGTGACCTTTCCCTGAGGGTCGAGCATGTAGATGGCGTAGTCCCGCACGCCCTGGACGAGCAGGCGGAACTGCTGCTCGCTCCGTTCGAGGGCGGCCAGGGCGGCCCGTCGCTCGGTGAGGTCGCGGGTGACCTTGGCGTAGCCGACGAGGGTGCCGTCCTCGCCACGGATCGGATCGATGAGCACGTGCGCCCACATCAGGCTGCCGTCCTTGCGGACGCGCCATCCCTCCTGCTCGAACCGCCCTTCGGTCTCGGCGATCCTCAAGGCCCGGCCGGGCAGACCGATGGCCCGGTCGTCGTCGGTGTAGAAGCGCGAGAAGTGCTCGCCGATGATCTCCGCGTCGGTATAGCCCTTGAAGCGCTGGGCGCCGCGGTTCCAGCTCGCCACCCGACCCTGCGGATCGAGCATGTAGATGGCGTAATCGACGATGCTCTCCACCAGCAGGCGGTACCGCTCGTCGTCGACGACCAGGGCTTCGACCGCATCCGCCGCCGTCATGGCGTGACCGATGGTGGGTTCTCGATTGGAGACATCGTCAGCCATGGGTCCACCCTACTCGATACCCAACACGATGTCGGCTGCGTCGCCTTTCGGACGCTTCGCTGACCCACCCGATGACTGGTGCCCCAACGCTCCATGACCATACCTCGACCGGACGTCGGAGACAGTCTCACGCCTGTCACAACAGGATGACTGGATTTCCATTCCCGCTTCAATGCGGGGTGACTGTCAATTGATAAGTTCTGGCGCCCAAGCGCCGTCGCGCGGGGCCTCGGAGCCGGTCAGCGGAGGCCCTGTGCCGGAACGGCCGTCGCCATCGGCGGCGATGGTGAAGCGGGTCGTCATGGGGATGCAGGCGCAGGGCCGTGGCGGACGCGCTCCGTCCTCAGTCGATCACCTCGACGATCCGGCGGGTGCCCGGCTCGACCAGCACCGGGATATCGTTCACGACGGTGTAGTTGTAGCCTTTCAGGGCGAATTCGGGAGGCACGTCGTAATAGACGACACCGCCCTCGGGCAGCACGGCGCCGACATGCACCTTGCCCCGATAGGCGAAGGACGGGCGACGCTCGCCCCGCGTGTAGATCCTGAACCGTTCCCGGCGATCGATGCCGAGGATCTCGTTGGCGGTCCCGACCGCGCCTCCGATCACGCTGCCGACGGCCGCGCCGAGGGGGCCGGCAATGTTGCCGCCGCGCTCGGCACCGTCCTCGGTGCCGCGGGCGTAACCTTGTGCATGAGCCGCCATCCCGACGCTCAACGCCGCGAGCACACCCGCCGCAACACCTAACCGCATGGGTTTTCCGCCCTCGTTCCCGACGTGCCGACAAGGCCGGACGACCGAAATCTCCCGACGGCCTCTTCATGGCGCGTTATCGTTAACGAAATCCGCCCGTTGGCGCGGGCCCCGATCCGACCGGCTTCCGCCATTGGGGGGATGGTGCCGGATGAGGGGATTGAACCCCCGACCTTCGGTTTACAAAACCGCTGCTCTACCGCTGAGCTAATCCGGCCCGATGCGCTAGCTACCAGCCGCGGGCGCGCCGTTCAACCGTCGATGAACGGGGTGTCGGCGCCCTGTCGTCCGACGAGGCCGGCCGCCCGGCGTTCCTCTCCTCCGGCCCGGCCCCGGATCGACTCATGTGGGCGGGTCGTCTTGGCAACATGTTAATCTGTCACCGCCATGCTGACGAACAACATGACATTTCGGGGCGGGCGACCAAGGACATGCATATCGTCATCGTCGATACCAGCCGCGTTGTCCTGAAGGTCGTTGCCGGCCTGCTCGAGCCGCAGGGGCATAACGTCGATGTCTTCACCGACTCGCAGGCCGCCCTCGACTTCGTCACCTACACGCCGACCGTGCGAGTCCTGATCACGAGCCTCGAAGTCCGCCCCTTGAGCGGCCTCGAACTGTGCTGGTCGGCGCGTCTCATCGCCGAAACCAACCGGCCGCTCTACGTCATCACCATGTCCTCGGCCCGCAATTCCCGCAATCTCGCCGAGGCGCTCGACAGCGGGGCGGACGATTTCATCGAGAAGCCCCCCGGCGCCGAGGAACTGCATGCCCGCATGCGGGCGGCGGACCGCCTGACGACCATGCAGAGCGAGTTGATTCGCCTCGCCGAGACCGACCCGCTCACCGGCCTCCTCAACCGGCGCGCCTTCCTGCAGCGGGTGCGGGACGCCGCCGATCGTGTGGGCAACCACGGAGACATGTCGGCGATCCTGGTGGATATCGACCATTTCAAGCGCATCAACGACGAATACGGCCACGATGTCGGCGATGCGGCGATCCAGAGCGTCTGCAAGACCATCGCGGAGGAGGGCATCGTCGGGCGGCTCGGAGGCGAGGAGTTCGGCATCGTTCTTCCGCACCGGCCGGTGACCGATGCGGAGGCGCTCGCGTCGCGGCTGCGCCGCCTCGTGGAGGCCCTGCGCATCCGCGGCGCCCGCACCCCGATCCGCCTCACCTGCAGCTTCGGCGTGAGCCAGTGGAGCGAGGGCGATACGATCGAGGCCATGATCAAGCGGGCCGATATCGCCCTCTACGAGGCCAAGACCACGGGCCGCAACCGGGTGATCTCGGCCGCCGCCGACCTCGTCCTCGCCCGGGCGGGATGAGCCAATCCCATTTCGAACCGGGCTGTTCCTGATAGGGACAGGCACCCTGGCGCCATGGGCGCGCATCCGTCCGCGTTAACCGAGATGACGCGGTTTTCGGACCTGTTTTCGGAAAATACCCCCGTGTATTCATGGGCCATGGCCCGGATTCGATGAAGAATCCGATGGAACGGGATTTGAACTGCTCTCCACCAGCCCGATCGCGATGTGTCGCGATGGGACAGAGGGGGAAGCGGCATGAACCAGGCCGTGGGGGTTTTGATCGTCGACGAGCCAGCGGGGCTCGGGCCTGTCCTGCGGGCCTTCCTGGAGCATGAGCCCAGCCTGCATACGCTGGGCGAGGCCGATCTGCCGCTGGGCGGTCCGGGCACCGGGAGCGTCGTCGCCCTGGTGTTCCTGCCCGAGACCGCGTCGAAGAGCGCCCTCGCCCGGATCGCCGCGCTCAAGCGTCACCCGAACCTGCGCGTGCTGGTGGCCTTCCAGAGCCTCCCCGCCGAGACCCTGCGGAGCCTGCTCGAGGCGGGGGCCGATGCGGTGGTGGCGCAATCGGCGACCCCGCGGGAGATCAGCGCGACGATCGTGCGGCTGGCCCATGCGGGCGACGCGGACACGCAGGCCGCCGGCCCGGCGGAAGCCGGCGATGGGCTGACCCCGCGAGAAGCGGAGATTCTCCGGTTCCTCAGCGCCGGCTTCAGCAACAAGGAGGTGGCGCGCCGCCTCAGCCTCAGCGTGCGCACCGTGGAGACGCATCGGCTCAACCTGCGCCGCAAGACCCAGACGGGCCGGCTGAAGGACCTCGTCTGCCTCGCCCGGCAATTGGGTCTGGCCCCCGTGGTGGAGAGCGAGACGCCACGCCAGGGCAAGAGCGAATCCGGCCACCATGGCCACAAGGCCGTCATCGAGACGATGGCGCGGCACTGAGGGAACGCGAGGCGACGGGCCGGCCGCCACAAGGGGCAGGGCGACGTCCTATGAGAGGGGTATCTGGATCCAGATCGTTCGCGGGATGCGACACCCTGCCCTTCTCCCCCTTGTGAGGAGGAGTTGGAGGTGGGGGTGGTTGGGCGCCCCTCAGCTTACGGAGGCTGGCGGAACCACCCCCACACCTAACCTCTCCCCACAAGGGGGAGAGGAACGCGCTCTGCCCATAAGGGCAGATGCGTGAACCGAGTAGGCGAGCCGAGGGCAAGGTCTTCGCTCCTTCCGCCGGCGCGGCGCTGAGAAGCTCGACCTATGCCGCAGCCCGAGCCCCGGACTCCGCCGGACGGGACCTCGCCTTTCGCGGCGCCCCCTTCCCCTTCTTGGACGACACCTTGGCCTTGACCGAGACCCTGCCCTTCGCCGCGTCGAGACGCGCCCGCAGCAAGCCGAGGACCGCCGCCTCCTCCGGCTTCAGCCGGGCGATGTCCGTCCGCAACTCGTCCTCCACCGCATCCGCCACCTGGAGCAGCAGCGCGCCTTCCAGGTAGCCGTCGAGGATTTCGGGGTGGATGTAGCATTTGCGGCAGATGGTCGGTGTGTTGCCGAGCCGTGACGCGACGCTCTCGATGGCGGCGCGCAGGTTCTTCTTGGCCTTGGCCTCGCTGTCGAACGCCTCGAACTCCTGCAAGGCGAGGGCGGCGAGCACGGTGCCGGCCCAGGTCCGGAAATCCTTGGCGGTGATCTCCTGCCCGGTGATCTCGCGCAGATACGCGTTTACGTCGGCCGAGGTGACGTCCCGCGTCTCGCCGGCATCGTCGATATACTGGAACAGCTCCTGGCCCGGCAGGTCCTGGCAGGATTTCACGATGCGGGCCACGCGCCGGTCCTTCACCGACAGGTTCCACATCTTGCCGCTCTTGCCCTTGAAGCGGAACGTCAGCTCCGCCCCCGCGACGGTCACATGGGGATCGCGCAGGGTGGTGAGCCCGTAGCTCTTGTTGGTGCGGGCGTAATCGTCGTTGCCCACACGGATCAGGGTCGCTTCGAGCAGGTGGACGATCGTGGCCAGCACCTTCTCACGGGAGAGGCCACGACGGCCCATATCCTCGTCCACCCTTGCGCGGATGGCGGGCAGGGCGTCGGCGAAGGCCATGATGTGCTCGAACTTCGTCGAGTCGCGCGCCTGCCGGAAATCGGGGTGGTAGCGGTACTGCTTGCGCCCCTTGGCGTCCCGGCCCGTGGCCTGGATATGGCCGTTGGCGCGGCGGCAGATCCAGACGTCGGTATAGGCCGGCGGGATCGCCAGGGACCGGATCCGCTTCAGGATCTTCGGGTCGCGGACGGGCTTCCCCTTGGCATCGCGATAGGAGAACCCCGTTCCGCTCTTCCGCCGCGTGAGCCCCGGACGGTCGGCGTCGACATAGGTCAGGCCCGCCTCGATGGCCGCATCCCGCGGATCGGCAACGACACCGTCCTCTTCGCGATCCGCCGCCATCCTCCGCCTCCCGTCGGTTGTCAGGCACGATCAACCGGCGGGGCACGGGCGGCGTTCCGAGCCGGGCCGGCGGCGCGATGTCTCGCCCGGCCTCCCGTCCGGCTTCGCACGAGGCGGCGGCGTGCTACAGCGCCTGTCATGGCCACGTCCCCCTCACCCTCCTCCGCGCCGAAGAAGCGGCTCGTCTTCGTCGTCACCGAGGACTGGTTCTTCGCCTCGCACTTCCTGCCCATGGCGCGGGCCGCCGTGGCGATGGGCCTGTCCGTGGCGGTGGTGACCCGCGTGCGCGCCCACCGGGCCGTGATCGAGGCGACGGGCGCGCGCGTGGTCGAGCTGGAGGCCGAGCGCTCCAGCCTCAACCCCATGGCGGCAGGCTATGCGGCGGGCCAGCTCGCGGCGATCCTGAAGGCGCTGAAGGCCGATATCGTCCATTGCATCGCGCTGCGCTCGATCCTCGTGGGCGGGACGGCGGCGGCGATGGCGGGCATCCCCGCGCGGGTCTACGCCCTGACCGGGCTCGGCCTGATGGGCGCGCGTGGCGACGTGGCGGGACGCATGGGCCGCCTCGCCCTGCGCCAGCTGATCCGTGGCCCCCTCGCCTCGAAACAGACCCGGTTCCTGTTCGAGAACCCGGACGACGCGATTGCCCTCGGCCTCGATCCGGCAGACACGGCGGTCACCATCGTCGGCGGGGCCGGCATCGATCCCGCTTTGCTCGCGCAGACGCCGCAACCGCCCTACCCGCCCCTGCGCGTCGCCATCGTGGCGCGGATGCTGTGGTCGAAGGGCATCGACACGGCCGTGGAGGCGACGCGCCTCGCACGCGCGGAGGGCGCGGCGGTGGAGCTCTCCCTCTACGGGGCGCCGGATGCCTCGAACCGGAGGGCGATCCCCGAGGAGACCCTGCATTCGTGGAGCCGGGACGGCGTCACCTGGCACGGCCCGACCCGCGACGTGGCCGGGGTGTGGGCGAAGCACCATGTCGGGTGCCTGCCCTCGCGGGGCGGCGAAGGCCTGCCGCGCACGCTGCTGGAGGCGGCGTCCTGCGGACGCGCCCTCCTCACCACCGACGTGCCCGGCTGCCGGACGCTGGTCCGCGACGGGATCGAGGGCATGCTGGTGCCGCCCGACGACGCGCGGAGCCTCGCCGCCGCGCTGGTCCGGCTCGCCGCCGATCCGCTCCTCGTGGCACGGATGGGCGAGGCCGCGCGGCGACGCGTGGTGGAAGGGGGGTTCACCGAGGATGCGGTGATGCGGGCGGTGTCCGGACTCTACGCGGATCTGCTGCGCCCATGACGCCCTCGGTCGATCCTCTTCGCTTCATCCGCGCCAATACGCGGCTCCTGCCCGTGCCCCACGCGCCGGAGATCGTGCTGCATGTGGCCGACGAAGCCACGGAGCTGTGGCAGAAGACCGAGGACGAGCTCGACTCCATCGGCCTGCCGCCGCCGTTCTGGGCCTTCGCCTGGGCGGGGGGCCAAGCCCTGGCCCGGCATATCCTCGACCGACCGGAGCTCGTCGCCGGGCAGCGCGTCCTCGATTTCGCCTCCGGCTCGGGGCTGGTGGCGATCGCGGCGACGCTCTCCGGCGCCACCCATGCGACGGCGAGCGACCTCGACGCCTTCGCCATCGCCGCCATCGGCCTCAATGCCGGGGCCAACGGCGTCGGCGACAGGATCGCGCCCGTCCTCGACGACCTCATCGGTTCGCGGCCCGCCGATCTCGGCGTCACGACGATCCTGGTGGCGGACATCTTCTACGAGCGGGACATTGCCGGCCGCGTCACCGACTGGCTGGCGGCCCTGCACGAGCAGGGCGCCACCATCCTCATCGGAGATCCCGGCCGCTCCTACCTGCCGAGGGACCGGCTCGACATCCTCGCGACCTACGAGGTGCCGGTGAGCCGCTCCCTGGAGGACGCGGAGATCAAGCGCAGCAGCGTCTGGCGCTTCAGGGCTTAGGAGCCGGGGGCGTCGCCTCCGGTGTCATGCCGGGGCCGGGGGGTACGGTGGAGCCGGGTGCCATCGGCGCGGCCGGGGCGGTGGTCGCTCCGGGGGCGTCGCCGCCCTTCAGGCAGGATTTGATCAAGGCATGCCGGTCGGCCTTGTCGGAACCGGCGGATTTCGCCTCCTCCTTGCACGCCTTGCGCGCATCGACCTTGCAGGACTTCATGAACGTCTTGGCTTCGTCGCCCTTCAGGCCCTTGGCCTTCATCTCCTGCTTGCAGGCCCCGATGCGGCCGCCGACGGCGGCGGAGGCTTCCGTCACCGGCAATCCGGCGAGCACCCCGACAACCAGGACGGACTTCAACGTCGAACTCATCATGATCGCACTCGCTTCATCGGATGGAGGGGTGGGTCCAGGCAGCGGCAGGCCGTGATCGATGGGCCGCCCCGCCTCGTGTCATCGCTCAAAGCGCCGCGGCGCGGCTCCGTCTTCGGCCATGCCCGCCATGGATGCAACGCCCAAGCCCCCTCCGGTCCGTCCCCCGCGCGGGCACATTGCCGTGAGGGAGATCCGCGACGAGGGGGCGCCTTCGGCTCATCCGGCCTGCGGCATACGAATCTGGTCGAAATCGAGCAGGGCCGTCTCGATCACGATCTGCGTCCGGCTAATGACGTCGAGCTTGCGCAGGATCTCGGAGACATGGGCCTTGACGGTGGAATCGCCGACCTGGAGCTCGTGCGCGATCTGCTTGTTGAGCTTCCCCTGCCGGATCATCAGAAGGACGCGCAGCTGCTGGGGCGTCAGGCGGGCGATCCGCTCCGCGAGCTGGGTCGGAGGGGCCGAGCCGGCCGCTTCATCCGACAGGGCGGCGGGGATCGACAGACCTCCGCCGAGCACGTCGGCGATGGCCCGTGTCAGCGTCGCCTTGTCCACCGCCTTCGGTACGAACCCGGCCGCGCCGTGCTGCAGCGCCTCGCGCATGATGCGCGGGTCGTCGAGGCCGGACACGACGAGGATCGGCACCCGCGGGAAGCGGGAGCGGATCGAGACGAGCCCCTCGAAACCCAGGACGCCCTGCATCGAGAGATCGAGCAGGACGAGATCGACGGTGCCGGCTGCCGCCAGGACCGCCATGGCGGCGGCGATCCCCTCGGCCTCGTCGATGACCGCTTCGGGAAAGGCGAGCTTGACCGCGCTCGCCAGCGCGTCGCGAAACAGCGGGTGGTCGTCGACGATCAAAAGATGCATGGCCGCTCCGCCGCTGCCCTCTTCCATCGCAGATCCCCCGCACGCCCTCGGCGATCCTATCAGATCCCCGCCGGGCACGCCAAAGCGGTGGGAGGGCCGGACCCCGAGGGCCCCGGCACCGTCACGGCGCCGTGATCTTGACGCCGGTCTTCTCCACCTCGGCCCGGACCATCGTCTTCGTCTCGACGGGAGCCACGGACCAAACCACCGCACCGATCAGGCACAGTGCGGCGAGGCTGTAGGCGAACCCGTGCATCACCCTCATCAGGCCGAGGAGGAGCGGAATGAGCGACAAAGCCATCGCCATGGTCGGATTACCCGTCAGGTAATAGACCGAGGCGAATGCGATGACCGACATGATGATCGCTTTGAGGAAGTTAGGCACGCATCTCTCCGTTCCGTGAAGCCACTGACGCCGAGGGTCCGATCGCTCGAAGTCTCCTCGGTCGATCCGACCCCGGAGGTTTCCCTCCGAGGGACTTATGCCGGAACGGTGACAGTTGACGCATCCCTCCCCCAGAAGGCAGGACGCGACGACATTCCCCGCCCGACGACCCGCCGGTGCCTCGCTTCCTGCAGGGAAGGGAGGGCCGGGACCACCCCTTGCCGAACAGACCGCCCATGCGCGGCAGCGGGCCCGATGGATCCCGATGGACGGCGTTCGCCCACCCGCCATCCGCACCGGCGGGAACAGGCAATTCCCGCGCCGATGCGGCGGTCATCGACGCGCCGGCCCGCGACCGCGCTCGCAGGCCGGCCGTGCATCCTTGCCGCACGATGGATTCGGCCATCGGGTGAACCAGGCCGAACCGGTTGAATTGAAAAATTGAAGCGAACCGGCAAGAATATGAACGACCCCGCACGGTCCGGCATGGAGGACTTGACGGAGCGCTGCATACAAGTCAGATGTACGATTACGCACGTAAAGTTTCAGGGACGACGAATTTCATCAAATGAATATGCTTCATTTGTTGAATTTGCAGCTGTGTTGCTATGTCATGATCAACCTCCGGCGTTGATGAGCGGCTCATAACTGCGACGTCGTCTCCTCAGGGCGCATGCATGGCCATTTCCTCCCAGCACACGATCCGCAACAACCTCCTCTCCCGGCTGCGAGCGGACGATCGAGCGGCCATCCTGGCTGCTCTCGATCGGGTCGAGCTCAAGCGGAAGGACGTCCTTGCCCAGCCGAACGAACCGCTGACCCATGTCCATTTCCTGGAGACCGGGGTCGCCTCGGTCGTCGTCGGCACGCGGGACCGCCGGCGGATCGAGGTCGGCATCATCGGCTCCGAAGGCGCGACCGGCCTGCCGCTGCTGTTCGATGTGGATTCCACGCCCCACGAAACCTTCATCCAGATCGAAGGCGAAGCCTTGCGGATGAGCAAGGACGCATTCATCGGCCTGATCGAACAAAGACTCGCTTTCCGCAGACTGATGATGCGCTACGCCCACATCTTTCAGCTCTTCACGGCACAGACGGCCCTGTCGCACGGCAGCTATACTTTGGAAGAGCGGCTGGCCCGCTGGTTGCTGATGTGCCACGACCGGGTCGAGAAGGATGAATTTCCCATCACCCACGAATTCCTGTCCGTCATGCTCGGTGTCCATCGCCCGGGCGTGACGACGACGATCCATATTCTCGAGGGGGCCGGCACCATTCGGGCGCGCAGGTCCCATATCGAGATCGTCGATCGGCCGAAACTCGAACTCATCGCGGGCGACAGCTACGGCATACCGGAGGCCGAGTATCGTCGCCTCATCACGGATGACGTCGCACTAGGGTAATGAATAGTGGGCGCCTTGAGGCCCGACCGATGGCGGACCGCACGGATCCCCATTCTATAAGAGCTTTCATCCAGGCAGGGCGAGACGCCGGAGAGCGTCGCGTTCGTCCGCAGCGAAGGCGATGTTCCGCGCCAAGACAATAAACGACCCTCATTACCCCGTTATTTATTTGCCATGACGCAGTACAGCCGGAAGATCGCCTTCGACGCAAAATTCAATCCGATCCATCCCTCTCAAGAGTGATTGCACGGCCGGCTGAATACTGAATTCATGCGTCCACAGGGGCGCACCCATTCGACAAGGTCACGCTTAAATTCGTCTTGTTGTCTGTCGAGGGCGAAGGTGCGGCGAAATGTCGACACGACTTTATGTGTTCGGATCGGGCAGATGCGCGAACAGGTCCATACATACCTCGGGACATTCGCAGACCATTACGACCGAGCCGGAAGACGGAATCCGAGGCTGGACTACGACTTTGGTACATGGTCGATTGCTTTAAGATAATGATCTTTTGCACGTTCATGCCATCATGGCTCGTTGAAGTCGCATCAAGAAAGATGTTACTTCTGAGCAGATTTCGATGCTTATCGATAGAGATATTGAACATTGTCGAGGAATAGAATCTCGAATACGATGGAGAGCGTGTTCAATCCGCTCGTCCAGAAGCTCGAAGGCTTCGTTGCGCTCGACGAAGCCGACAGGGACGTGCTTCATCGGATCACATCCATCGCCCGCGACGTCCCCGCCCGCACCAACCTCGCCCGTGAAGGCGAGCCGCACAACGACATCGTCCTCATCACCGAGGGGATCGGGTGCCGGTTCAAGCAGCGGGCCAACGGCGCCCGCCAGATCACGGCCTACCTCGTGCCGGGGGACACCTGCAATCTCGACATCACCCTGTTGAACCGCCTCGATCATACGATCGCGACTCTCTCCGCCTGCAAGGTCGCGCGCATTCCCGCCCCGGCCCTCCGGGAGATCATGGAGAACCATCCGGCGATCGCCCGGGCGCTGCGCATCTCCGCCCTGATCGACGAGGCGACGCTGCGCGAATGGCTGGTGAATATCGGCTGCCGTTCGGCCCTCGAACGGATCGCGCATCTCTTCTGCGAACTCCTCGTGAGGCTGCGGGCCGTGGGCCTCGCCACGGAAGACAGCTGCGATCTCCCCATGACCCAGCACGAGCTCGCCGATACGACGGGGATGACGACCGTGCACGTGAACCGGTCGCTGCAGGAGCTGCGGCGCAGGGGATTGATCGAACTCAAGGGCAAGAGTCTCAAGATCCTGGACTGGCCCAGGCTGAAATCCCTCGCCGAGTTCAAGGCCGGCTATCTTCGCGTGGAAGGGCAAGCCGTGAGCTGAGCGCCCGTCGGGCCGTCACGGCAAGGAGGTCGGTATGCCGCGTTACTTTCTGAACCTGCGCGATCGCGACGGGTTTCATCGCGACTTCGACGGGGACGTGTTCGACTCCATGGACGAGGTGCGCAACGACGCCGTGATCGGCATCAAGCAGATCGTCGCCGATGCGCTCGGCAGCGGCGCGACGTTGAGCGAAGCCCTGGACCGCTCGTTCGAGGTGGTCGACGAGACGGGCATGACCGTCCTGACGATCTCGTTCGCCGAAGGCGTCGCATCCCGCTCCACGCCCTGAAGGAGGGACGGGTCACGCGTGGCCGGGTCGCGGTGGAACGGCGCCTGAGAATCTTTCGCCGCCACCGTGCTTTGGGTGGTTGACCGGTGGACACCAGCCGTTGTGTTGTCCCCGCCGACAACGCAACTGGGTTCACACATCTCCTCGACGGCTGCTTTCTCGAGCCGACGGCATCGATATGAGGCGCGGCAGGCAACTTCTCTTGGAAGGAGAGGGACTCCGTCGTACCCGCGAGAGGTGTGAACATCGCAGGCCGACAACGAGGGGCTTTCGCGGATGACTTCGAGGCACGTGCCGACTTCGCCATTCTCCGACCAGAAGCCGGGGACGTCGGGCCTTCGCAAGAAGGTCCCCGTCTTCCGGCAGCCCCGCTACGTCGAGAATTTCGTCCAGTCCATCTTCGACATCATCCCCGACCGCGAGGGTGCGACCCTGGTGGTGGGCGGCGATGGCCGCTTCTTCAACCGCGAGGTGGTGCAGACGACGCTCAAGCTCGCCGCCGCCAACGGCTTCGGCCGGGTTCTCGTGGGCAAAGCAGGGCTCCTCTCCACACCGGCGGCCTCCTGCGTCATCCGCAAGCATGGCGCGATCGGCGGCATCGTCCTGTCGGCGAGCCACAATCCCGGCGGACCGGACGGGGATTTCGGAATCAAGTTCAACGCCGCCAATGGCGGACCGGCGCCGGAATCCGTCACCGCCGCCATCTATGAGCGCACGAAGGCGATCACCGAGTATCGTATCGCCGACGCGGCCGATCTCGACCTCGACACCGTGGGCGAGGCTCGGATCGACGGCATGGTCGTGTCCATCATCGACCCGGTGGCCGATTACGCGGCCCTGATGCAGGAACTCGTCGATTTCGATGCGATCCGCCGCCTGTTCGCCTCCGGCTTCCGGATGCGGTTCGACGCCATGAGCGCGGTGACCGGTCCCTACGCCACCGCCATCCTGGAAGGGGCGCTGGGTGCCCCTTCCGGCACGGTGGTGAACGGCACGCCGGAGGAGGATTTCGGCGGCCATCATCCCGACCCCAACCCGGTCCACGCCCACGAACTCTACGAGCTGATGCTGAGCGCGGACGCGCCGGATTTCGGCGCGGCCTCGGACGGGGACGGCGACCGCAACATGATCGTGGCGCCCGGCCTCTTCGTCACCCCGAGCGACAGCCTGGCGATCCTCGCCGCCCATGCCCATCGCGCGCCGGGCTACGCCTCCGGCCTTTCGGGCATCGCCCGTTCGATGCCGACCAGCCGCGCCGCCGACCGGGTCGCCGCCTCGCTCGGCATCCCCGCCTACGAGACGCCGACGGGCTGGAAGTTCTTCGGCACGCTCCTCGATGCCGGCCTCATCACCCTCTGCGGCGAGGAGAGCGCCGGCACCGGCTCGAACCACGTCCGCGAGAAGGACGGGCTCTGGGCCGTGCTGCTGTGGCTGAACATCCTGGCGGCGACGGGCAAGCGCGCCGATGCCATCGTACGCGAGCATTGGGCCTCGTTCGGCCGCGATTACTACACCCGCCACGATTACGAGGAGATCGAGTCCGAGAGCGCCAACCGCCTCATGGAGGGGTTGCGCGCGCAGGTCGCGAGCCTGCCCGGCCGCCGGTTCGGCGACCTCACCGTCTCCACAGCGGACGATTTCCGCTATGTCGACCCGGTCGACGGCTCCGTGACGGCGCAGCAGGGCATCCGCATCAGCTTCGCCGAGGATGCCCGTGTGGTCTACCGGCTCTCCGGCACCGGCACGGCGGGGGCGACGCTGAGGGTCTATATCGAGCGCTACGAGAACGCGCCGGACCGGCTCGACCTGGCGCCGGATTCCGTCCTCGCCCCTGTCGTCCAGGCGGCGCGCGACATCGCCGACATCGCCGGCATCACAGGGCGCAGCGAGCCGAGCGTCATCACCTGAGCCCGGGGAGGGACGCCCCTCCCCGACGATGCCGCACCCCGGGAACCGGGTTTTACCGTGCCCATTGTCCTGAAGATCACGGGTGATCGCCGGCCACGTGATGCCCGCGCACCCCTTCTCGCACGGATGGGACAGACATGAAGTTGCAGGGCAAACGCGCTCTGATCACCGGGGCGGATTCCGGTATCGGACAGGCTGCGGCCGAGCTGTTCGCGCGCGAAGGCGCGGACGTGGCGATCACCTACAACACCGACGCGGACGGCGCGCGGGAGACCGCGCGCCGGGTCGAGGCCGCCGGGCGCACATGCCTGGTGATCCAGGACGATGTCGGCGACCCGGCCTCCGTCGAGGCGACCTTCGCCAAGGTGGCCGCCGAGTTCGGCGTCCTCGACATCCTCGTCAACAATGCCGGTCAGGCCATGAGCGGCATGCCGGTGGCCGAGATGGACGACGGCAAGCTCGAACAGATCCTGCGGGTCAATCTGATGGGGCCGGTCTTCTGCGCCCGCTCCTTCATCAAGGTCCGGCGGGCCCATGGCGGGCGGGGGAAGATCGTCATCGTCTCCTCGGTGGCCCAGCACCTGCCGACGCCGGAAAGCGCACCCTACGGCATGTCGAAGGCCGGTGTCGGCTCCCTCTGCCGGAGCCTGTCGCGTGAGCTCGCCGAGGACAAGATCAACGTCAACAACGTCGCCCCCGGCCTGATCGAGACGCCGATGACCAGCGACCGGTTCGAGAATCCCGAGAAGCTCGAAGCTTCCCTGGAACGCATCCCGTGGCACCGCGCCGGCCAGCCCGACGAGATCGCCAAGGCGATCCTCTACCTCGCCTCGGACGATGCCGATTACGTCACCGGCCATACCCTCGTGGTGGATGGTGGCCTGACCATGCAATGGGGCGGCGCGTAGGACGGGTCTTCCTTCGGGAACGGATAGCGAAAAGGGCCGGATCGTGATCGATCCGGCCCTTCTCATGTCTGGTCTCACGCCGCCGCCTTGGGTGCGGCAGGTATGAAAGGCTACGCGGCCGGCGGGGCGGTGGCCTCGACGGCCGTGAACTCTTCGAGGATCGTGTAGGTGTGCTCGGCCCCGGCCGGGACGAGCCAGGAATCGCCGGGCTCCAGGGTCACGGTCTCGCCGCCGACCGTGAGTTCGGCCCGGCCGGAAATGACGTAGCCCACCGTCTCGTAGGGTCGGCTGGCGCTCGGCTTGTCGTCTGTCGGCGGCTCGTGGCGCCACATCCGCATGGCGACCCGCTCACCCTTGGCGAGGCCGATTTCGCCATGCGCACCCGCGCGGGCATTCGTCGTGGAAATCTTCGTGGTCATGGCGCTTGAAACCTCGTCGCGTTGCGGTGAATCCAACCGGGGAATGGCGGTGGCGTTCCTCAGGAATCGTCAGGAGGGATGGCCCAGGAACGCCTCGGCCGAGCGCAGGGCCAGGGCCATGATGGTCAGCGCCGGGTTGGCGGCCAGCGAACTCGGGAAGGTCGATCCGTCGCTGATCCAGAGGTTCGGGATTTCGAAACTCCGGCCCTGGGGATCGACCACGGCGCTGTCGCCGCTCCGGCCCATCCGGCACGTCCCGATCGTGTGCGCGACGCGCTCCAGCACCCAGATGTCGGTGGCGCCGGCAGCTTCCCAGATCGCCTTCATGGTCCGCGTCGCATGGGCGTTCAGCCGGTCCTCGTTCGAGGAATAGCCGAAATCGATCTGCGCCTTGCGCATCCCGAACGCGTCCACCTCGTCGGCGAGCACCAGCACGTTGGCGTCGCAGGGCAGGGTCTCGCCGTTGATCCCGATGCCCGCCATGTGGTTGTAACGATTGAGATGTTCGGTCAGCTCCCGCCCCCACAGGCCGCGCCCCCGCGCCACCGAGTTGCCCCAGGTGACGGGCAGGACGCCGAGGCTCTGCATCAGGTAGCCGCCGGCGAAATCCGCATCAGCGGGGCGGACCATGTCCTCGCTGATGAGCGAGGAGGGATAGCCCCGGTTCATCCGCATCTCGGCCTCGAACGTGCCCCAGACCTGGGTCGCCACATGGCCCATATAGTTGCGCCCGACTTGGCCGCTGCCGTTGGCGAGCCCGAGATGCAGGAGGAGCCGGGGCGTCTCCACGGCGCCGGCGCAGAGATAGACCGCCGCGCAACGCTGCCGGTGATCGATGCCGTCGTGCCGGTAGATCACCGACGTTATCCGGCCCTCGCGGTCGCGCTCGAGTCCGTGCACGCGACAATCGGGACGGATTTCCGCGCCGTTGGAGACGGCATGCGGCAGGTAGGTGACGTCCATGCTGGTCTTGGCGCCATTGCGGCAACCCTGGTGGCAATATCCGCAATTGATGCAGCCCCGGCGCAGGGCACCGCCCTCCTGGGGGAAATCACCCGAGACAACGGCTGCAGGCGAGTCGGCGGTTCGAATGCCGAGCTGGTCGCAGGCTTGGCCCATAACCTGCGCCGGCGCGTTGCGCGGGACCGGCGAGAGAGGATAGCGCCGGCCGGGATCCCAGGGGTACCGGGAGGGGCCGGACACGCCGATAAACGCCTCGACACGCTCGTAGAACGGCCGCAGGTCGTCGTAACCGAGGGGCCAATCCACCCCCATCCCGGTCTCGGAGTAGAGGCGCAGGTCGCGCTCGTCGGCGCGGGGGGTGAAGGCGCCCCAATGCAGGGTGGAGCCGCCCACCCCGGTGCCGCTGTTGTTGGCGCCGAAGGCCTCCGGCGTCGAACCGCCGCTGAGGCGCTCCTCGGTCCAGTAGATCTCGTCGGCGAGTGTCTCGTCGAAGGCAAAGCGCGCGGGGTCGAAGTTCGGCCCCGCTTCCAGGGCGACGACCTTGAGCCCGGCCGCCGCGAGGCGGGCGAGCACCGGCGCGCCCCCCGCGCCCGTACCGATAACGACGACATCGACGATGTCGGTGGTTGCGTAGCGACGCATCGCATCGAGCTTCATCGTCCGGCCTCCCCGAGGATGGCGGATTCCCAGGGTTCCGGGTCACCGATGCCGACGCGCACGAAGCCCGGCAGGGTTTCCGCATCGTCGCCGCCCGCGCCAATCCCGGAAAAGCCGATCCGGGCGAGGCTGGCGGGGTGGGCGAGATAGATCCGCACCGCGTCGCTGCGCAGATCCTCGAACCACAAGGTCATCTCTTCGGCATCGAGCCCATCCTCCGGCACATCATGCGACAGCGGCTCGCCGGCGGCGGCGGCCCGCAGGAAGGCGTCCTGCTCACCGCCTTCGAGGGACAGGAAGCCCATCGCGTAAACGGATCGCGCCGCGGCATCCAGGGTTCGCAGGGCAGCGCGGTAGGCCGCTCCGTCCGCCGGCAGCTTGGCAAAACGCCATCCATCCCCGGTTCCAGCGGCGAGCCGGGCCTCGATCCGTGCCCCGATGTCGATCCGGCCCATGCCGTCCTGCGGCAACACCCTGTCCACTACGGCACGAAGCTGCGCGAGTTCGACCGGGTCGAGGCATCCGGGCTGGTAGGCCGGGTCGTCGGGCTCGGCGCGGGCGAGGAGCGCCGTACGCAGGCGCGTGTTCACCCGGTCGGTTTCGATCAGTGCGCGATAGGGCTCCGGCACGGTCGGTGCGTCGGACTTCGTAAGCGGCTCCTCGGAGACGAGACCCGCGATGAGGTCGGCCACGGCCTCCGGCCGCTCCAGCGGCAGCAGGTGTCCTGCGCCATCGAGGGCCACCAGCCGACCATGGACCAAGTGGGGAAGGGTCAGGGCCTTCTGCGCGGCGGCGCCGAGATCGGCGTCCTCGGTTCCGCCGACGACCACGGCCGGCATGCGCAGGATGCCGATCCGGCGGTTCCAATCCTCGCGGGAGCCGTCGTGCAGCCACGCCGTCCAGGCGGCGGGAGAGGCGCGCAGAACGTCCTCGACCGCGCGGGTCCGAAGCGGCTCGCCGAGGGGAGCGCCGGTGTTCTGATCGACGAACTCTCCGGCCTTACGGCGACGGGTCTCCGCATCCGCGGAGATCCATTCCATCATCTCCCGCCGCTTGTCGTCGGACATCGGCTCGGGGCTCGGCGGTGAACCGCCCAGCAGCACCAGCCCGGCGAGCCCCGCCAGATCCGGTGCACCATCCTCGGCGCGCCGGGCGAGGGCCAGGGCGACCTTCGCGCCCATGCTATGGCCAGCGAGATACCATCGACCACCGGGATCAGCGGTGGCGATCCCCGCCGCCACATGATCCGCCATCGCCGCCACCGAGTAGCCGGACATGGCGGCGGCATCGCCGAAACCGGGCAGATCAAGCGCCACAACGCGAGCGACGCCATCGAGAAGAGCCGCGACCGGCTCCCATTCCCGCGCGCTTCCCCCAAGGAAATGCAGGCAGACCACCGTGCATGGGCCGGGGATGGTGGTGTGGGGGACGGGAGAGTTTGGCATGCGCCGGGAACTCGGGCGGATCCCATGCCGATCAAGAGTCTAATCCCGATCCCGGCTTGCGGCATGGCGTCCAACCGTTCTCATACGATCCCCACCCGACCTGCCTTACGGGGCCGCTCCATTCATCCCCCCTCCTCAGTCAGGAGAGTAGGACCGACGCGATGCGATCGTCCGGCACGACGGCGGTGTGCCATCCCAGAGAATTCTCGCTGCCGCCTGCGTTTCGACACCGGATCGCTTGCCGAAGCCCGTGGCGCGGAACAAACCGCCGCCCCTCACGCTTTCGCATGTCGGTGCGCGGGGATATCGGGGATCGGCCGATCTTTCCTCGCCGAACCCTATCGAAGCCGTTAGGATATTGCGGTGCGCCATCGGGTGCCCACCCAACCTTGCAGAGAGCCTGCCTCGTGCCGACCCGGCCGCCACTCGTTTCCTCCGCCGAAGCCTCGATGTCCCTGCCGACCCTGCGCCGCGGGTCGCAGCTCCACGAGACCGAGCGCCGGCTGAACGCCGTGCTCAACAACGCGTCGGTGGCGATCTTCCTGATGGATGACCGGCAGCACTGCGTCTACATGAACCGCGCTGCCGAATTGCTCACCGGATTCAGCGTCGGAGAGGTGCTCGCGCGCGACTGTCCGCTGCACGACATCGTCCACCACACCTACCCCGATGGCCGTCCGTTCCCGTTAGAGGAATGCGCCATCGACCGTGCCTTCCCCGAGAACAACCAGGAACGCGGCGAAGAGGTGTTCGTCCACAAGGACGGGCATTTCTACCCAGTCGGCTTCACCGCGAGCCCGATCCGCGACGATGCGGCCAAGATCATCGGCACGATCATCGAAGTCCGCGACATCACGGAGGAGAAGGCGGCGGCCGAGCGGCAGAAATTGCTGACGAACGAGTTGAACCACCGGGTGAAGAACACCCTGGCCACCGTCCAGTCCATCGCGGCGCAGACCTTCCGCAACGTCGCCGACCAGCCGGCCCGCGCCGTCTTCGATGCCCGCGTCGCGGCGCTCTCGGACGCCCACAACGTCCTGACGGAATCCAATTGGGAGAGCGCCAGCCTCATCGGTGTCGTCGAGCGGGCGATCGCACCCCATGCGGTCGCGGAGACCGACGGGACGCGGTTCAACATCACCGGCCCGGATACCCGCCTCCACCCCAAGGTCGCCGTGACGCTGGCGATGGCGTTGCACGAATTGATGACCAACGCCGCCAAATACGGCGCCCTCTCAGTTCCCGAAGGCCGCGTCGCAGTGACATGGACGCTGACGTCCGATGGCGGGCGCGAACGCCTGTCCCTCACTTGGACGGAGACGGGCGGCCCGGAAGTGGTCCCTCCGACCCGCAGGGGTTTCGGCTCGAGGCTGATCGAGCGGCAATTGCCGCTGGAATTCGACGGCAGCGCCGAGATCGATTTCGCACCGGCCGGACTCGTGTGCCGCCTCGACATCCCACTGACCGCGCTGGGATGGCATGGACAGGATGTCGTGACGGGGCGTCCGGTCTCATGAGTATCCTGGAGGGACGCCGGGTCCTGCTGGTGGAAGACGAAAGCCTCGTCGCGATGCTCGCCGAGGACATGCTTCTCGATCTCGGCTGCGAGGTCGTTGTCGCCATGCGCCTCGACCAGGCGCTGCGGCGGCTTCAGGCCGGCGACTTCGATGCGGCCGTCCTCGATGTGAATCTCGGCGAGACGCGCAGCTATCCCGTAGCCGATCAGCTGTTCGAGCGCTGCATCCCGTTCCTGTTCGCCACAGGTTACGGCTCGGCCGGACTGGAGCCGGCCTATCAGGCTGTACCCGTGATGCAGAAGCCGTATCAGAAGGATCAGCTGGAGGCGCAGCTCCGGCATCTTCTCACCTGCGAGGCGGTCTCGCGGGGAGCCGACAGCGGCGCCAGGGTGTTCGCCTGCGGCTGCGCGCTCAATTCCAAGGATCCCGGCGCGGCCCAGATCCGCGCGGACTGAGGCCGGCCCTGCCCGGCATCCCCTTTTCGGGAGAGCGGCATCCGCTTCCCTGCTATCGCCTCAACGGAAGTCGGGCGGCGTATCCACGGCCTGCAGACCTTTCAGCGACGCTTCGAGTGTACAGACCACACCGGCCGTGCGGTAATCGAGGGAGACCTCGCCGCCGAAATTGCCGGCAAGTCCCCGCCCGATCAAGCGCGTGCCGAACCCCGTGCGGGTGGGCGGACTGACCGGCGGCCCTCCGGCCTCGATCCAGCGCAGCAGCACCTGATCGCCGCCCTCGCCCTTGCTCCGACAGATCTCCCAGACGATGGAGACGCTGCCTTTGGCAGTGGAGAGGGCGCCGTACTTGGCGGCATTGGTCGCGAGCTCATGGAGGATGAGGGCCAGTGACATCGCGGCCTTGGCACCCACATTCAGGGCCGGCCCGCGAAGGGAGAAACGGTCTGGCTTGTCCTTGTGAGGCTCCAGGGCACTTTCGATCAGCGTCTTCAGGGGCGTATCGCCGAGCGACCCGCCCAGTAGCAGGTCGTGCGACTTGCCCAGCGCGATCAGACGCCCCGCCAGCACCTCCTTGGCGCTCACTACATCGGTGGCGTTCCGCATGGTCTGAGTGGCGATGGATTGCACCATCGCCAACATGTTCTTCATGCGGTGGCTGAGTTCGAGATTCAGGACGCGCTGCTGCGCCTCCGCCTCGATCCGCGCGATGGCGGCACGTGTCCGGTCGGCGATGTTGCGGATGAAACCGATCTCTTCGGTGTTCCAGGCGTGCGGGACGTCCTTGGCTGCGTAGAATACGGCGACGAATCGTCCGTGCTCCATGACCGGCAGGTCGACGAACGAACGGATGCGGATGTCGTTCAGCGAAACCGCATCCAATGCGGTGCGCGGATCCGCGGCGGCATCCTCGATCAGAACCGCCGTTCCAGCCTTCAGCGCGTCGATACACGAGCCGTATTCCCGAAACTCGCGGGCTCCGTCGATGCCGGGGAGGCCGGGCGCCGACCACCCTCGACCGACGACGATGGTCTCGCGCTCCTGGTCCACGGCTCCGTAACCGGAATGGGACAGTCCCAGGGTCCGGCCCGTGATCTCTGCCGCGACGAACGCGATCGCTTCCGGGTCGCTCAGGTCGCGCAGGCGGTCGCCGAGCTCCGCGATGGCGAGCCGACGGGTCTCGCCCTGCTTGCGTTCGGTGACGTCGAGGAAGAGGCAGCTGAACCGCTGGCCGCTTTCGTGTCCGGCGCGGACCTCGAAGGTCCGGCCGAGGCCGGGCACGGTGATCTCGAACAGGCTCGGTTCGCCGGTATCGACCACGCTCGCATACCGGTCGATCAGCCCTTGGTCGATCTCGGGAACGAGCTCTCGAACGGTACGGCCGACGCTTTGCTCCGACAGGCCCGATTGCCGAGCGAAGGCCGGGTTGATCTCCAGGAAGCGGTAATCGCAGGCCCGCCCGGCCCGGTCGCGAACGAGTTCGCCGAGGAAGAACCCTTCCTGCATGCTGGTGAACAGGCCCCGCCAGCGCGCCTCGCTGGCGCTGATCCGCTGCTCGGCGGTCTTCTGGACGGTGATGTCGCGGGAGACCGAGAGCAGCCGCTCGGGGCGTCCTTCGGCATCGAGGATCGGGGTGACTTGCACGTCCCACCAGCGGGGATTACCCGCCATGGTGTTGGCCTGACCCTGGAAATGGCCCGTTCCCCCGGCCTTGGCGGCAGCAAGGGCCGCATAGGCGTCGGCATTGCCCTGGTTCTGCCAGAAATCCGGCCAGGGACAGTTCTGGATCGCGTTGAAGTCGCTCACCTCCATCACCCGCATCCCGCCCTCACTCATGAAGGTCAGGCGGTTGTCGAGGTCGATCACCTTGATGCAATCGGCCGACGAGGCGAGGACGCTGCGCATGAATTCCGCGTCGTCGCGCTGCTTCTGGTTCGCGAGGCGCTGTTCCGTGCGGTCGCGCAGGATCTTGATGAATCCCTCCGGATGTCCGTCCTCGTTCCTGAGCGGCATCATCTCGCCGAGGCCCCAGAACAGGGTCCCGTCCTTGCGCCGGTGCCAGCGCTCGTCGCTAGCCCGCCCGTGCAGCAGTGCGGTACCCATCTCCTGCTCGGGAGCGCCGGTCTCGACATCCTCGGGGGTGAAGAAGACATGGGCGGGCTCGCCGAGCATCTCGGCCTCGCTCCAGCCGATGACGCGTTCCGCGCCGGTGTTCCAGCTCGTCACCCGGCCGGACAGATCCATGGAGATGATGCCGTAATCGACGGCGCTCTCCAGGATCGCCTTGTTGAGCCGGTCGCTCTCGCGCCGGTCCTGCAGGGCACGGCGCAGTTCGAGCAGGGCCATCACCTGCTTGGCCAGCGTCTGCAGGATCAGCTTCTGCGCCGCGGTCAGGCTGTTCGGTTTGGTGTCGAGGACGCAGAGCGTGCCGAGGGTGACGCCTTTCGACGTCTGCAGAGGCACACCGGCATAGAAGCGCACATGCGAGTCGCCGGTGACCAACGGGTTCGCGGAGGTTCGTTCGTCGCGGGTCGTGTCGGGGATCACGAACACCGCGTCCTGCTCCTGGACGGCATGGCGGCAGATCGAAGAGGAGATCGGGGTCTCCCGCTGACCGAATCCCGTCTCGGCCTTGAACCATTGGCGGTCCCCGTCGAGCAGGGAGATCAGGGAAATCGGCATATCGCAGGCCGCCGACGCGGCCTTCACGATATCGTCGAAATCCGCCTCGGCCTCCGTATCGAGGATGCCGTAGCGCACGAGGGCCGCACGACGGTCGGCCTCGATTCCTGCGCTGCTGTCGTCGTGGTCCACAGAGCTCTTCCCGCCCGTCGTCGTCTGTTTCGGACCGAAAAGCCGAGATCAGCCGGTTCATGCACCCAAATCTCGGGACCGGCAACCGGAAGCGATATGTCCTTCAGTCTGGTTCTAATCAAGCATGATCCCGCCGGAATCCCTTCGGCCGGGAACCCTTTCCGCGCGAGGGCGGGGGCAACTCGCGCGACTTTCCCCGTCGGGACCGGCGGGTGGTCCGGGCTTCAGCAGTCGAGCGTGGTGTCGCGCTCCCACTGGGTGAGGTGGCGCGAATAGGCGTTCCATTCCTCGGTCTTGAGCTTGAGATAGCTCGGCACGAACGAGCCCAAGGCCTCGTTGAGCACGTCGCATTTCTCGAGGGCCCGCATGGCGTCGAGCATGTTGAGCGGCAGACACTTGACGCCCTCAACCGTATGGCCGTCCGTGTACATGTTGATGTCGAGGCGCTGGCCCGGATCGCGCCGGTTGCGCAGGCCGTCGAGGCCGGCGGCGAGGAGGCCCGCCTGGAGCAGGTAGGGATTGGCCGCACCGTCGGCGAGGCGGAACTCGAAGCGCCCGCCATCGGGGATGCGGATCATGTGGGTGCGGTTGTTGCCCGTATAGGTCACGGTGTTGGGAGCCCAGGTCGCGCCGGAGGTGGTGCGCGGGGCATTGATGCGCTTGTAGGAATTCACGCACGGGTTGGTGATGGCGGCGAGCGCATCGGCGGAGTGGATGAGCCCGCCGATGAAGTGGTAGCCCTCCCGCGACATTCCGATCTCGTCCGACGCATCGGCGAAGACGTTGCGGTCGCCCCTCCAGAGCGAAACGTGGGCGTGGCAGCCGGAGCCGGTCAGGTCCATGAAGGGCTTTGGCATGAAGGTCGCGCGCAGGCCGTGCTTCTCGGCGATCGACCGGGTCATATACTTGAAGAAGGCGTGCCGATCGGCGGTGACCAGGGCGTCGTCGTAGTCCCAGTTCATCTCGAACTGCCCGTTCGCGTCCTCGTGGTCGTTCTGGTACGGCTTCCAGCCGAGTTCCAGCATGGCGTCGCAGATCTCGGTGATCACGTCGTAGCGGCGCATCAGGGCCGACTGGTCGTAGCAGGGCTTCATCTGCCGGTCGGCCATGTCCGCCGGCTCGGAACCGTCCGGCGTGATCAGGAAGAATTCACACTCGACGCCGGTCTTCATCTGCAAACCGTCACGGGCCGCCTCAGCGATCAGGCGCTTGAGGATGTTGCGCGGCCCCTGCTCCACCGGCTTGCCGCCCATGACGAGGTCGGCGGGCAGCCAGCCGACCTCCGGCTTCCAGGGCAGCTGGATCAGGCCGGCGGCATCGGGCACGGCGAGGAGGTCGGCATCGGCCGGGCTCATGTCGAGCCAGGTGGCGAAGCCTGCGAACCCGGCGCCGTTCCTACAGGTGCTGGCGATGGCGGCGGCCGGGACGAGCTTGGCGCGCTGCGTGCCGAACAGGTCCGTGTAGGAGACGAGGAAGTACTTGATGCCGCGCTCTTTCGCGACGGTTTCGAGATCCGTGTTCATGGCGTCACCCTGCGTTGAATCGGGCGGCCCGCTCGGCCGTGCTGTCGAAGGGAAAGGCCGCCCCCGTGGGACGGCCCTTCGTTGTGCTCAGAAGCCGGTCTTGCCCGGAATCCAGCCCGTGCCGGCCATCGGCACCTGCGCCATGGCGGCGGCCTCGATGGTGAGCGCCACGAGGTCCTCGGGTTCGAGGTTGTGCAGGTGGCTCTTGCCGCAGGCGCGCGCGATGGTCTGCGCCTCCAGGGTCATCACGGCGAGGTAGTTGGCCAGCCGCCGGCCGGCGAGGACGGGGTCGAGGCGCTTGGCCAGTTCCGGGTCCTGCGTGGTGATGCCGGCGGGATCCTTGCCCTCGTGCCAATCGTCGTAGGCTCCGGCGGTGGTGCCGAGGGCCTGATAGTCGGCCTCCCAGCGCGGATCGTTGTCGCCCAGCGCGATGAGCGCCGCCGTGCCGATGGCGACGGCGTCGGCGCCGAGCGCCAGGGCCTTGGCCACATCGGCTCCCGAGCGGATGCCGCCCGAGACCACGAGCTGCACCTTCCGGTGCAGACCGAGGTCCTGCAGCGCCTGCACCGCGGGGCGGATCGCCGCCAGGATCGGGATGCCGACATGCTCGATGAACACGTCCTGCGTCGCTGCCGTGCCGCCCTGCATGCCGTCCAGCACGACCACGTCGGCGCCGGACTTGGCGGCGAGCGCGGTGTCGTAATAGGGCCGCGAGGCGCCGACCTTCACGTAGATCGGCTTCTCGCCATCGGTGATCTCGCGCAGTTCCTCGATCTTGATCTCGAGGTCGTCCGGCCCGGTCCAGTCAGGATGGCGGCAGGCCGAGCGCTGGTCGACGCCCGGGGGCAGGCAGCGCATGCCGGCGACACGCTCGGTGATCTTCTGGCCGAGCAGCATGCCGCCGCCGCCGGGTTTGGCGCCCTGGCCGATGACGATCTCGATCGCGTCCGCCTTGCGCAGGTCGTCCGGGTTCATGCCGTAGCGCGAGGGCAGGTACTGGTAGACCAGCGTCTGCGAATGCCCGCGCTCCTCCTGCGTCATGCCGCCGTCGCCGGTCGTGGTCGAGGTGCCGGCCAGCGTCGCTCCGCGCCCGAGCGCTTCCTTGGCCTGGGCCGAGAGCGAGCCGAAGCTCATCCCCGCGATGGTGATCGGGGTCTTGAGGTGGATCGGCTTCGAGGCGAAGCGTGCGCCCAGCACAACCTCGGTGCCGCAGCGCTCACGGTAGCCCTCCAGCGGGTAGCGGCTGATCGAGGCGCCCAGGAAGAGGAGGTCGTCGAAATGCGGCAGCTTGCGCTTCGCACCCGCGCCACGGATATCGTAGATGCCGGTGGCGGCGGCGCGGCGGATCTCAGACATCACGTCGGGGGTGAAGGTCGCCGAGAAGCGGGGCTTGGTGCGCGGCAGGGGACGCGCATCCTTGAGGGTCGGGTCCTTGGGAGTCTCGGCCATCAGTAGGCTCCGGCGTTGTCGACGTTGAAATGATAGAGGCGGCGGGCGGAGCCGTAGCGCCGGAACTCCGACGGGCTGACCTCGCCGGCGAGGCCGGCGGCCTGGAGCTTGGCGTAGAGCTGCTCGCGGTGCTCGTCGCGCATCTCCTTCTCGATGCAATCGGCGCCCAGGCTCTTGACCGAGCCGCGCACGTAGAGCCGCGCCTCATAGAGGGAATCGCCCAAAGCCTCGCCGGCATCGCCGAGCACGGTGAGAGTTCCGGCCTGGGCCATGAAGGCCGACATGTGGCCGATCGAGCCCTTCACGACGATGTCGATGCCCTTCATCGAGATGCCGCAGCGCGCGCCCGCATTGCCGTCGACCACGAGGAGGCCGCCATGCGCCGTGGCGCCGGCCGACTGGCTGACGTCGCCGCGCACATGGACGAAGCCCGACATCATGTTCTCGGCGACACCCACGCCCGCATTGCCGTTGATCACGACACTCGCGAGCTTGTTCATGCCGGCACAGTAATAGCCGACATTCCCCTCGATCTCGACGGAGATCGGCGCATCCAGGCCCACCGCGATGGCGTGGCGGCCATCCGGACCGGTGATGGTCCAGTGGGTCTCGTTGGTATCGGGGCGCAGGGCATGCAATGCCCGGTTGAGGTCGCGCAGGGGCGCCTGGTTGAGATCGTAGGACGACATCAGTGACGCTCCCAGGCGTAGACCTTGGCGGGTTCGGGTTCGAAGACGCGGGCGGAGGCGATCCCGGGTAGACCCACGAGGGCCCGGTACTCGGAGCCGAACGCCACGTAGTCGTCGGTCTCGGCCATCACCGCCGGCTTGCAGGCGATCGGATCGCGCACGACGGCGAAGCCCGTCTCGGTGCCGACCACGAAGGTGAAGAAGCCGTCGAGATCCGACAGGCTCGACTCCAAGGCCTGCTTGAGAGACGCGCCCTCTCGCATGCGCCAGCTCAGGTAGCCGGCCGCGACCTCGGTGTCGTTCTTGGTGGCGAAGGTGAGCCCCTCGCGCTTGAGGCGGCGGCGCATGTCGTTGTGGTTCGACAGCGAGCCGTTATGGACCAGGCATTCGTCGATGCCGGTGGAGAACGGATGAGCGCCGTTGGTGGTGACCGCGCTTTCGGTGGCCATGCGGGTATGGCCGATGCCGTGGGTGCCGGTCATGCCGGCGAGATCGAACCGCGCGGCGACGGCGGCCGGCAGCCCGACCTCCTTGTAGATTTCCATCCGCCGGCCGGCACTGACCACGTCGATGCCGGGCGCCTCGGCACCGAGAAAGCCACGCACGTCGCCCTCGAGAGCCGCCGGAACGTCGATCACCGTATGGGTGTCGCGCGCCACCGCCTCGACGCCGCGCCCCAGCCGGCTCTCGAGGCGGGCTACCGCGTCGGCGAGCGATGCCTTGTCGGCTCCACGCAGGGTCAGCTTCACCCCGGCCCCGTCGGCCCCGTAGACGGCAAAGCCCGCACTGTCCGGACCACGCCCCGTCATCGTCTCGAGCATCGTCGAAAGCAGAGCCCCCAGACGAGGCTCCAGATCAGGATTCTTCAGAAACAACCCGACAATACCGCACATACTTGGTCTCCACGCCGAACCGTCCCTTGAAAGGACTGGTCGCATGGATCACCCGCAGGGGTCAATCTCGGGAACAATTATTTCTTCAAAAGAAACACGGTAGGCGGGCGGTCGCTGGGTTCGGGAGCGCATGGAGGTAGAGAGTGCAACGGATCGGGGTTCCGGCGCACCGGCAGCATGCTCCACGCATCGCGATGACCGCTCGTGATGCCACATAGTCATGCACGGCCTGAGGACTTACACTTCCTCGACGGAGACATGGCCGCCAACCGCACGCCCTAGCGCCCCCTTCGGCGAGAGCCGACGCGCCTGCGACAGGTCCGCGGCGATCGCTCCTCGCTGGCGATCGACGACCTGTCGTGATGGAATCGGCGGTGCCGAGGAACGAGACGTGCTTTCGAACGACCGACGTTGCGATGAGATTGCTTGGAAACGATGCTGAACACTGCCTCCAATGCACCGACCGATCAGGAACGAAGCCTCGAGCGGGCATTGGGCCACCAGATCCGGCACCTGCGTCGTGAGCGGGACCTCTCGGTGGTCGATCTTGGAACAGCTGCCGGGATCTCGCCAGGCATGATCTCCAAGATGGAGAACGGGCAGATCTCACCGTCCCTGTCGTCGATCAATGCCGTCGCGAAGGCCTTGAACGTGCCCATCACCGTTCTGTTCTCGGCTTTCGAGGAGAGCCGCGACTGCTCCTTCGTCAAGCGCGGACAGGGTGTCGTCATCGAGCGGCGCGGGACGAAAGCCGGCCATCTCTACGAGCTTCTCGGGGCGGGCCTGCGCGGTGAAATCGTCGTCGAGCCCTACCTGATCACACTGGAAAACGATGCCGAATCCTATACCGGGTTTCGGCATGCGGGGACCGAGTTCATCTATATGCTGACCGGCGAAGTCGTCTATCGTCACGACAAGCACGATTACACGCTTCAGCCGGGAGACTCGCTGCTGTTCGATTCGGCGGCGTCCCACGGGCCGGCCAAACTGATCAAGACGCCGATGACCTACCTGTCCATCATCGTCTACCCCCGCGGCTGAACCACTGCCTCGGCTCAAGGCGTCGAGTTGCGCACGTCGTAGCCGAACTCGTCCGCGGCATGGCTCAGCCACGACCAGACGCTGCCGGCGAAGCTGCGTGCCACGGCGAGATCATAGGTGGGGGAAGTGTCCCGCTGCCAGACCTGCGCGCTCATATGCGCAAGGGCGGTGACGGCGACCTGCCCCGGCTGGAAGGCACGGGGATGAAGGTCGATGGCAAGGCCCTTGGCGAGGAACGCGCGGGCGTCCGGCCCGGACACGCGGACGATCGCGCGGGCGTCGCTCTGGTCCGTGACCGCAGCGAGCCCCTGCAAGGCCTGGACGAGGCCGGCCATCTCCCTCCGCGTCTCGAACAGCGCGAGCCATTGATCCGGTCCGGACCAGACCAATCCCCGCTCTCCCGTCAGGCTAGCGGTACCGGTATCGGGCAGCGACCAGCCGAAGCGCTCGTCCAAGACCTGCCGCAGGGCGTCGGTCCGGCCCTTCACCGCGATCAGCGTCGCGAGGCCGAATTCCTCGCGCAGGGTCAGACGGAGGCCGGGCTCTCCGCCCGGACGTCCGTGCCGACCAACCGGTGCGATTCCCGCCCAGGCACTTCTCGGCCGCCATGTCGTCTCGATAGCATCAGACACGCAGCTTCTCCTCTTTCGGGTCGACGAAGACCGGTGAGCAGATCTCGACTTCGATATCCTCGTCGCGCACCGGATCGTAGGCGCGCACCCGTGTCCCATGACGCTCGGGGCCGCGGCGGATCAGGCCGAGCCCGATCCAGTGGCCGAGGCTCGGTGAATAGGCGACGGAGGTCATGGTGCCCTCATCGGCCGCGAGGCTCGGGGCGGCGCCGACGGCGAGGAAACGTGCCCCCGCGCGTAGGCGCTGGCTGCGATCGACCGGGCGGAAACCCACGAGGATCGGCCGCTCGGGATCGACGAGGGCCGGGCGTTCCTTCATCAGGCGGCCGATATAGTCCTTCTTCTTGGCCAGCATGCCGCCGAGGCCGATGTCCCGCGCCGTCGTCTGGCCGTTGATCTCGGCACCGGCCGCGTGGCCCTTCTCGATGCGCATCGCCGAGAGCGCCTCCGAGCCGTAGGCCGTGATGCCGTGGGCCGAGCCCGCCGCCATGACCGCCCGCCAGGCGGCATCGCCATACGCCGCCGGGACGGCGAGTTCATAGGCCAGCTCGCCCGAGAACGAGATGCGGAACAGCCGCGCGGGGATGCCCCCGCCCACCGTGACGTCGGCACAGGCCAGAAAGGGGAAGGCCTCGTTCGACAGGTCGAAACCGGGATCGACGATGCCCAGCAACGTGTCGCGGGCGCGCGGGCCGGCTACGGCGTATTGCGCCCATTGCTCGCTCACCGAAACCATCTGCACATCGAGTTCAGGCCACAGCCATTGGTGGCAGAATTCGAGGTGCTGCATGACCTTTCCAGCGTTGGCCGTAGAGGCCGTCATCACGAAATGGCTCTCGCCCAGCCGCGCGATGGTGCCGTCGTCCAGGACGAAACCGTCCTCGCGCAGGAGTACGGCGTAGCGCGCCTTGCCCACGGGCAGCGTGCCGAAGGGATTGGCGCAGACCCGCTCGATGAGGGTGAGGGCGTCCCGGCCCTGGATGTCGATCTTGCCCAACGTCGTCACGTCGCAGATGCCGACATGGGCGCGCACCGTGTTCACCTCGCGATTGACCGTTTCCAGCCAGTCGTTCTCGCCGGATTTTGGGAAATAGGCCGGGCGGAGCCACAGGCCGGTCTCGACGAAGACCGCCTCCTGCTCCTCGCACCAGGCATGGGAGGGGACGTGCCGGGTCGCCCGGAAATCCTTGCCCCGGTGATGCCCGGCGAAGGCGCCGATGGCGACGGGGGTGAAGGGCGGCCGGAACATCGTGGTGCCGACGCTCGCGACCGGCTGGCCGGTGAGCTCCGCCATGATGCCGAGCCCGGCGAGGTTCGAGGTCTTGCCCTGGTCGGTGGCCATGCCGAGGGTCGTGTAGCGCTTCAGCAACTCCACCGCGCGGAAGCCCTCCCGATGGGCGAGTTCCACATCCGAAGCGGCCACGTCGTTCTGGAAATCGACGAAGGCCTTGCCCTTCGAGACCGGCACGCGCCAGAGCGGCGTATGGGCGATGCTCTCGGGGTCGGTCTTCGGAGTCTCGGGCGCGGCGCCGGCGAACCCGCAGGCTGAGGCGGCCTCCGCACCGGCCCGGCCGCCGGTCTCCAGGCAGGAAGCGAGGGTGAAGGCTCCGCCCGCCGCCCCGACGGCCACCATGCCGGAGGGAAGCGCACCCGGCACGAAGGCATGGATCGCCTCGTCCCAGACCGGGCGCCGCGACAGATGCGAATCGAGATGCACGATCGGGTTCCAGCCATTGGCCATGGCGAGGCAGTCGCAGGCGATGGTCTGGCGGCTGCCATAGGTGTCCACCACCTCGATCGCCTCCAGGCCGAGATGCCCCTTCGTGCCGGTGACGTAGCCGTCGCAGATCACCTGCGCGCCGGCTGCCTCGGCCGCCCGACGCAGCTCGGTCGGTACCGATGCGCGGGAATCGATCACCGCCGCGACTTGCCCGCCGGCCGCGACGACATCGGCCACGGTGCGCCAGCCGTCGTCACCAGAGGTGAAGACGGCCACGTTCCGCCCCGGCAGCACGCCGTATCGGTTGAGGTAGGTCCGCACCGCGCCGGCCAGCATCACGCCGGGCCGATCGTTGCCGCCGAAGACGTGCGGGCGCTCGATGGCTCCGGCACCGAGGATGGCCTGCCTTGCCGTGATCCGCCACATGCGCTGGCGCGGCGCATGGGCGGGGGGCACGGCCAGATGATCGCCGACGCGCTCGACCGCCCCGTAGGCACCGTGATCGTAGACCCCGAACAGGGTAGTCCGGGGAAGGATGCGCACCTCCGGCATGGATTCCAGTTCGGCGAGGGCATCCGCCACCCAATCCGCACCGGATCGCCCGGCGATCTCGCGCCGGTCGGCGAGCAGGCGCCCCCCCATCCGGTGATCCTCGTCGACGAGGATGACGCGCGCACCCGAGCGTCCGGCGGCCAGGGCCGCCGCGAGCCCGGCCGGTCCGGCCCCAATGACCAGCACGTCGCAGAACGCGAAGGCCTTGTCGTAGGTGTCGGGATCCGGCGCATGAGCAGCCCGGCCGAGGCCGGCGGCGCGGCGGATCATCGGCTCGTAGAGCTTCTCCCACAGAGCGGCCGGCCACATGAAGGTCTTGTAGTAGAACCCCGCCGCGAAGACCGGCGCCGCTAGGGCGTTGACCGAGAGGGCGTCGTATTTCAGCGACGGCCAGCGATTCTGGCTCGACGCCTCCAGCCCCTCGTAGAGTTCGGCCACGGTGGCGCGGGTGTTCGGCTCCCGGCGCGCGCCCGAACGCAGCTCGACGAGGGCGTTCGGCTCCTCCGAACCGGCGGTGAGGATGCCGCGCGGGCGGTGGTACTTGAACGACCGGCCCACGAGCCTCACGCCATTGGCCAACAGCGCCGAGGCCAGGGTATCGCCCTGGAACCCACTGTAGCGGCGGCCGTCGAAGGTGAAGTCCAGGGGGCGGCGGCGGTCGATCATCCCGCCGGTCGCGGTGCGAAAGTCCTGGCCGGTGAAAGTTGCTGGCGCGGCAACGCCCGGGAGAGCGGTGTCCCGAAGGGTGATCGTGGTCATGCGACCTCTCCTGTCCGGCGGCTCAGCGCGACGTCGCGGGCGGAGGACACCCCGGTGATCTCATGGGTTCGCGTATCCCGGTCGACCACGAGCCAGGAGCGGCAGCCGGCGCCGTGATACCAGAGCTCGCGATGGGGGCCGGCCGGGTTGTCGCGCAGGTAGACGTAGTCGTGCATGGCGACGGGCTGCGCTTCCATGCCGTCGGGCCGGATCGGCGCGGCGTCGCCGAGATAGCTGAACTCACCGTTGTCACGGGGCCCGCAATGGGGGCATCGGATACGCATGATCGTCGTTCCCTCAATCCAGATCCGCGCTCAATGCAGGTTCGGCTGGGCGCCCATGCCCTTCTCGTCGATGAGATGGCCGGTGGCGAAGCGGTCGAGTCGGTAGGCGGCGGCGTCCTCATGGGACGTGTCGCGGGCGATGAGATGGGCAAAGCAGAAGCCCGCCGCCGGGGTCGCCTTGAAGCCGCCGTAACACCAGCCCGCATTGAGATAGAGACCGTCGACCGGAGTGCGGTCGATGATCGGGCTGCCATCCATGGACATGTCCATGATCCCGCCCCAGTGCCGCAGCAGCCGCAGGCGCCCGAGGCCCGGCCACAGGGCCATGCCGCCCTCCATCACGTCCTCGATCGTCGCGAGGTTGCCGCGCTGGGCGTAGGAATTGTAGCCGTCGATATCGCCCCCGAAGACGAGGCCGCCCTTGTCCGACTGGCTGACGTAGAAATGGCCGGCCCCGAAGGTCATCACCGTGTCGATGAGAGGCTTCACGCCCTCGCTGACGAAGGCCTGGAGCACGTGGCTCTCGATGGGCAGGCGAAGATCGGCCATGGAGGCCAGCAGCGATGTCGAGCCCGCCACCGAGAGCGCGACCTTCTTCGCCCGGATGAAGCCACGGCTCGTCTCGACCCCGACCACCCGCCCATTCTCGCGGCGGATGCCGGTGACGGCGCAGTTCTGGACGATATCGACGCCCCGGTCGCTGGCTGCGCGGGCGTAGCCCCAGGCCACCGCGTCGTGGCGCACGGTGCCGCCCCGGCGCTGGAGGAGACCGCCCTTCACGGGAAAGCGCGCATTGTCGAAATCGATGAACGGCACCATTCCCCGAACCCCCTCTCGGTCGAGAAGTTCGGCATCGATGCCCGCCATCCGCATGGCGTTGCCGCGCCGGGCATAGGCATCGCGTTGCGCATCCGAATGGTAGAGATTCAGCACGCCGCGCTGGCTCACCATGGCGTTGTAGTTGATGTCCTGCTCCAGCCCCTCCCAGAGCTTCATCGACCGTTCGTAGAACGGGATGTTGCCGGCGAGCCCGTAATTCGAGCGGACGATGGTGGTGTTGCGCCCGACGTTGCCGGAGCCGACATGGCTCTTCTCCAGCACGGCCACGTTGGTGATGCCGTGCTCCTTGGCGAGGTAATAGGCGGTCGCGAGACCGTGGCCGCCGCCGCCGACGATGACGGCGTCATACTCGGCCTTGGGCGCAGCATCGCGCCATTGGGGCTTCCAATCGCGTTGGCCACGCAGGGCCTGACCCAGGACGCTGAGAAGGGAATAGCGCATGGCGGGACATGCTCCGGGGCTGAATGCGGCGTGTGAGCCTCATCGGTAGCTTATCGCCAGCCAGCACCCCTTGCATTTTGCGACGTCATTCGGACAATTCGCGCAGAAATGAGCATCCGCCCCCCAGCTCCCACTCCTTCACGTTTGGATCGGAACACCGCCGCGCCAGAAAAGCCGAAGCCGCTGACCGTCGGCTTCATCCTGCTGCCCGGCTTTCCGCTCATGTCCTACGCGGCCGCGGTCGAACCCATGCGGGCGGCCAATACCCTCTTGGACAGCGAAGTCTACCGCTGGTGGCATGCGGCACCGGGGGGAGGCGCCGTACAGGCTTCGAACGGAATCGCGATCCTGCCGGATGTCGATGTCGGAGACACCAAACTCGACGCCGATCGGGTCTTCGTCTGTGCGGGCGGAAATCCTGCTGCCTTCGACGACCCGGCCCTGACCGCCTGGCTTCGCCATCTCGCCCGGCGTGGGATCACCCTCGGCGGCATTTCCGGAGGGCCTTACCTGCTCGCCCGCGCGGGTCTGCTGACGGGGCGCCGTTGCACGCTCCACTGGGAGCATGTTCCCGCCTTCGAGGAACGCTACCCGGATATCGAGGTCGTGCGCTCCCTGTTCGAGATCCAGGACGATCGGATCACCTGCTCGGGCGGCATCGCCGCCCTCGACCTGATGCTCAACCTGATCGAGCGCGACCACGGTCCGGGCCTCGCCAACGGCGTCAGCGACTGGTTCCTGCACAACCAGATCCGAGAGGGCCTGAGCCCGCAGAGGATGGACCTGCGCCTGCGGATCGGAGTGCGTGACCCGCGCCTTCTGCGGGTCCTAGCCGCAATGGAAACCAATCTGGAAACGCCGCTCTCGCGGCAGGGACTGGCCGATCTCGCCCGCGTGTCGATCCGCCAGCTCGAGCTACTCTTCAGAAACCGGATCGGTATCAGTCTTCACCAGCATTATCTCGCCCTGCGTCTCGACCGGGCCCATCAGCTTCGTCGCGAAAGCGCGCTGAGTTCGGCCGATATCGCCATGGCGACGGGATTTGCCAATGCGGCCGAACTCGCCCGAGCCGAGCGCCGGCGAAGCCTGAGGGCCACGCGTCCGTCGAGCACCGTCGTCGAAGCGTAAAGGGCCTGTCCCCGCAGTGGGCGTCCCTGTCGGAACGCCCACTGTCGAAGGGTAACGAACGCTCAGCGCCCGTACGCCGTCCGATGAAGGTCGAGATCCGCCTCGGGACGCACGAGATCGAGCCGGGTTGGGACGGCGTGCCGGCGCGGCGCACGACGGGCCGCGAAACGGTCCCGCGCCGCCTTTGCCGCCTGCTCGACGCTGCGGAAGACGAGCCCGTCGAGGGGGTCGAAATCGCGTTCTGACGAGAAGAACCGCACGCCGCCCCGTTCGGGCACGGCGATTCCGGCCGTCACTTCGCCAATTTCGATCACCCGCGGCGGCGGGGCGGCATGAAGGCGGTTGCGGGCACGGGCCTGGAGATGATCCGCCCGGGCATCAGGCGTGTGCAATCGATTCAACGCCCGATGAGCGTCGTCCTGGTGGAGATGGGGCATGGTGTCGTGAACTCCTGACGCGGCCCGAGGGCCATCTGCTGAAAGCGGCTCGATCTGACGGGTCGGTCAGCATCGACAGCCGGAGCAGGCATGCAGAAGAGCTTGGAAGGAGGTTCGATCAATCACGGCAAGTCATCCTTTCGATGAAGGACCACGAGGCGCGAGCGCTCCGCAGTGCTTTAGCGTTTGATGACGCGGCGCAAGCTACACACTTCAAATCACCGCGGCGGATCGGCCCATACGGACCACAACCGCACCTATAGAATGATAGCAGTCCTCCGCTTCGTCAACGGATGCATCTTCCGAATGCATGCGCCCTCATGGCATGAATGACGCGCAGACCGACGAAGCACAGGCGATTTCTTCGGGAAGAACCGAGGTCAGACGGATGCGGCGGCGCGCCCGATCAGGCCGGCAAGGTCGCGATGATGCGCATAGACCCGTTCGGCCCCGGCCGAGATCAGGTCCGCCCCCGTGGGATCGTGCTCCCAATGGCCCCCGCCGATGAAGCCGAGGACGCGCATTCCGGCGGCGCGCGCCGCCGTGACGCCGGGCACGCTGTCCTCGACAACGAGGCAGTGGCCGGGGGCGAATCCCATCTCGGCGGCGGCCAGGAGGAAAAGATCGGGCGCCGGCTTGCCGCGAGAGACCATGGTCGCCGAGAAGATGCGGCCCTCGAACAGGGGCAGAAGGCCGGTGAGGCCGAGCGAATGGGCGAGCCGCGCCGGATCGCTGCTCGATGCAACGCAGCTCGGAAGCTCCAGCGCCCGCACCGCCAGGGCGATTCCCTCCATGGCACGCAGGTCGCGGTCGAAGGCACGAAGGGTTTCGGCCTTCACCGTCTCGACGAAGCCGTCGGGTGCGGCGATCCCGTAATCGCGCTCGATATGTCCCATGATCGACGTCATCGACGTGCCGGCGAAGCGCTCCCTCACCGTATCCACATCGATGGCGACGCCTATCCGGTTGAGCCCCGCCGTCAGTGTCCCGAGGCTCAGCGGCTCGCTGTCGACCAGCACGCCGTCGCAATCGAAGATCACCAGTCCGGTGGAAGTTTCGGGTTCGGTCGGCAAGGCGATGGTCCGCTAGAAATGGCTGGGACGGGCTGTGCCACGGAGCCGTCACGGCGCGCAATGGCGGCCGATGCGCGCTCGCTGCCGGGACGGCGTGTGCCTCGGAGACCTTGCGCCTCGCGACGGCGCCCCCTAATCCCGCAGGGCCGGCATGGGAGCCGGCGTGTGTGCAAGCCGCGATGCTCCGCTTCCTAAGCCGCCTCATCGGATATGTCGTCCTCGCGGCGGGCTTCGTCGGCCTCGTCTACGATGGCGCGCGCTCGATCGCCAATAACGGCGTTCGCTTCACCAGCCTGAGCGACCTTCTGATGACGCTGTTCAAGGAGCGCGGGAGTGCGCTCCAGGGCTCGGTGGAGAGCGTGGCCCCATGGCTGTGGCAGGCCCTCGTCCTGCCGCTCACTCTGGCCCCCGCCTGCCTCCTCGGCCTCGGTCTCGGGGCCTTCCTGCTCTGGCTCGGCCAGCCGCCCCGAGAGCCGATCGGCTTTCTCAGCCGGCCCTGACGCCTCGACCGTAAGGCATGGCCGTTTCGACACGGGGCATTCAGGAAGAGGGTCCGGCACCCCATATAGGGAATATCCCGCCCTCTCACGGAGGCCCCGATGCTCCAGTTCTTCCGCAAACGTCCCGAAATGCCGAGCGCCGCCGACGCGCTGCCCGGCCGGTCGACGCCGACCCCCACCACCGAGACCCATTTCGTCAACGGCCATCCGCTGAAGGGCCCCTATCCGGAGGGAAGCGAGCAGATCGTCCTCGGGCTCGGCTGCTTCTGGGGCACCGAACGCAAGTTCTGGCAATTGCCGGACGGAATCGTCGTGACGGCGGTGGGCTATGCCGGCGGCTTCACGCCCAACCCGACCTACGAAGAGGTCTGCTCGGGCATGACCGGGCATAACGAGGTGGTTCTCGTCGTCTACGATCCGGCCGTTCGCCCCCTGGAGGCGGTACTCAAGACGTTCTTCGAGAACCATGACCCGACCCAGGGCATGCGCCAGGGCAACGATGTCGGCACGCAGTACCGTTCGGGCATCTACACGGCGAACGAGGCGCAGGCCGAGACCGCCCGACGCGTACGGGAGGCCTACGGGGAAGCTTTGAAGGCACGCGGGTTCGGCGAGATCACCACGGAGATCGTCCCCCTCGATACGTTCTACTTCGCCGAGGGTTACCATCAGCAATATCTCGCCAAGAACCCTGCGGGTTATTGCGGTGTCGGTGGCACCGGCGTGACCTGTCCGATCGGTACCGGCGTCGCCGCCTGAGGCGCCTCGCCCGCCGAGCTCACCGCTTGTCGAGCTTTGCCGCACATGCCAAACCCCGCCCGGTCGGGCGGGGGATTCGAGACGGATGATCGAACAGGTTTTCGAACGCGTACTCTTCGCGTGCCGCTGGCTACTGGCGCCGTTCTACGCGGCGCTCGGCATCGGCATCGTCGTGCTTCTGGTCAAGCTATTGCAGGAACTCGCTCATTTCGTCCTGCACATGTGGAGCGCCACCGAGTCGCAGATCATTCTCGGCGTGCTGACCCTGGTGGATCTGTCCTTCACCGCGTCGCTGCTCATCATCGTGATGTTCTCGGGCTACGAGAACTTCGTCTCGAAGATCGATCATACGGACCACAAGGACTGGCCCGAATGGATGGGGACGATCGACTTCACCGGGCTGAAGCTGAAGCTGATGTCGTCGATCGTCGCCATTTCGGCGATCTCGCTGCTGAAAGCCTTCATGGACATCAAGGCGACGCCGGACCGCGAATTGTACTGGCTCGTCGGTCTCCACATGGTCTTCGTCGTGTCCGGAATCCTCATGGCCCTCACGGATCGGATCGCCGCCGGCCACCACGACAAGTAAAGACGCCGCGATGACCCGCGCGGACGCCGTCGGCGAAGCGCTTCGTATCCTCGCTCCGCGCCTGCCCGCTTTCGAGACGGACTCCGTCCTCTCCCGGGCGCTGACAAGTCCGGGGCTGCGGAATGCGAGCCCCGAGAACGCGGCTTGGCTCGCCCTCGTCGCCTTTGCCCGCCACGTCTTCACCGAATACGATTCCTATCTCGACGAAGGCTACGACCGCGACAGTGCCCGCCATTTCGTCCTCGACGAGCTCAACGAGACGTTGCGCGGCTGGGGCGTACGCCGAACCGTGTCCGAGGACGTCGAGCAACCGGACGACGAGTGATCACCGGGTCCGCACTGCCCCCCCGAAGCGGACAACCGCGGGAAACCTTTCCGGTCACGGCACCGTTCTCACCGTCGAGGGGGCCGCGACCGTTCATAGGACAGTGGCCATGCGCAGAATGCTCCCGATCATCGCCGGCCTGGTGCTCGCATCCGGCGCGGGTCTCGACGCCGATAGGGCGTCGGCGCAACAGGTCGCCGATCCGGCCGCCTGCACCTCGTTCGACTGGCCGCTCCTGCGTGAGCAGGCCTGGTTCGAAGCTCCTTCTCTCCCCCGGCTCGATTCCGGCGCGACCCTCTCTGCAGAGATGCCGGGCGCCGTCCTGGCACTCAAGCCGATCGCCGAGGCCGATCTCCCCTTCGTGCCCTCGCGGGAACCGAATCCCGGCACATTCGGCGGCAGCTTGCGAATACCGCCCGTCGTTATGCCCGGCCTGTATCAGGTGACCCTGTCGGACAATGCCTGGATCGACGTGAGCCAGGACGGCACGACGACGCGCAAACCTGTGGCGAGCACGATGCGGCCCGGATGTCCGGGCGTTTCGAAGAGCGTCCGGTTCCAGTTCGGCACCACGCCCATTCTCATCGTCGTCAGCGGCGCGAAATCGGACTCGATCAAGATCTCGGTCTCGCCAGCGGAATAGCCGAGAGCTCTCGACGGCCCGACGGCCGATGGACTAGGTTGGCGCCATGCACCTGACCTTACGCTCGTTCCGCCTCGCGGCCCTCGCCTTCCTCGCCTGCGGAGGGGCCGCACAGGCCCAGGACAGGGGCAGTGTGAACCCCAAGCCCCTACCGCCACTGGACAATCCCGACGCGCCCTCGACACCGGCCAAAGCCCTCTTCGGGCGGGCAACGACGCCGGCTCCCGGCCCTGCAAGACCCTACGGATCCTATGCCAAGGGATGCTTCTCCGGCGGCGAGGCGCTGGCCCAGGACGGACAGAACTGGCAGGTGATGCGCCTCTCACGCAACCGGATGTGGGGCACGCCGAATCTCGTGGATTTCATCGAGCGACTGGCGGCCAAGGCGCCCAGCGTCGGTTGGAACGGCCTTCTCGTCGGCGACATGTCCCAGCCTCGCGGCGGACCGATGCTCACCGGCCATGCCTCCCACCAGCTCGGCCTCGACGCGGATATCTGGCTGACACCGATGCCAAACCACCGCATGACACGCGCGGAGCGCGAGGAGACCTCGGCCACCAACGTGGTGCGCACGGACCGCCTCGACATCGATCCGCAGGTCTGGACACCGGAACATCTCAAGCTGATCCGCCTCACGGCACAGCAGCCAGAAGTCGCGCGCCTCTTCGTCAACCCGGCGATCAAGAAGGCCCTGTGTCGGGGAGCGGGTGGCGACCGCTCCTGGCTCAACAAGGTTCGCCCGATGTACGGGCACAATTACCACTACCATATTCGCCTCTCTTGCCCGGCCGGCGACGATCAGTGCGGGGACCAGGCCCCGCCGCCCCCCGGCGACGGCTGTGGCGAGGAACTCGCCTATTGGTTCAGCGACGCGGTGCTGAACCCGCCGAAATCGACGAAGCCGGTGAGGCCCAAGCCGCCGATGACCATGGCGGCCCTTCCTGCCGCCTGCCGGGTGGTGCTGAAGGCCCGGTGAGCGCTACGGTTCTGCGGGCCAGGAGCATGGACCGATGTACCGCGACGCAGTGCTGACGGGCGGGGATCCGGAACGGCAGGCCGGATAGGCCATGCGGTCCTGCATTGCGACCGCACCATCCCTTATCGGAGTCCCACAATCGAACGGACTGGTTCCACTGTGGTCGTCGGCAGGACAATATCGGGTGGTCCCGAAGCGATCGGCCGGACTTCGTCCAGGGCATGGACAACATCCGTTCCGTTCAGATTCGTCAGCCGGCGCGCGGTCAGCATGAGCGTGCGCGTGCCGGACAGGGCCGCCATCTCCGCCGCATCGGTTTCGCCGTCGCGGGAACTCGTCGCCTCGTCGATAACGATCACACCCGGTAATGACGGCCTGGGGGTCGGAGGCATTCAAGAGCGATGCTGATCGCCCCGACCGCTGAAGAATCGGGGGCACAGCCGGAACTCCTCGCGGGGGGACTTAACCGTTCGATGGGCCGAGGGGCCGAGTCTCGCGCGCCCGGCGCAGGAAGGCGCGTGGCGGCTGTCCCGTGAGACGGCGGAAGGTCTTCGACATCTGGCTCGCATCGTTGAACCCCGCCAGGGGCACGATCTCGCTCAGGCTCAACGTCCCGCTGGCAATCAGGTCCTGCGCCCGGTTCACCCGCTCCCGCAGGATGAACTGATAGGGTGTCACGCCGAAGGATGTCTTGAAGGCGCGAACGAGATGGCCGACGCTGGTGCCGACGGCGTCCGCCAAGTGTTGCAGGCTCAGCGGTTCAGCGAGGCGGGAGAGGATCAGTTCGCGAAGGGTCGCGGCCTGTGGCGACGTCAGCGTGGGGCCGGTGCGGCGGGGCATCGTTTTACCGCCTGAGAACAACTGCAGCAGCGTCGCCGATACGCTTTCCACCAACAATGGCCCGGTGGAGCATCCCGTCTCCAGGTCGGCCGACACGGCTTGCAGCAGATGGCTCACCGCGATCTGCGAGCGCGACGGAACGAACTGGGTCCGGATCTGTGTCTTGGTGAGGGAGGCGTCGGTGATGCGCTCGACGGCCTCCGGGGCCAGTCTCAGTGTCAGCGTACGGAACGGCCCGGTCCAACTCTCGACCACGGCAGCCCCCGGCTCGAGGACGATGATGTTGTCCTCCGAGAAATCGTAAGTCTGGCCCGACCAGAGAAAGCGCTGACTCGGCGGCGCCAGCGACAGGGCGAAGTGGATGCCTTGCTGGACGATGGACACCGTCCCCTGGCTGCCGAGCATGATGTCGCTGAAGCCGATGCCGGACCACCCGAGGCCCGCGCTGGTCTGGAGCACAGCCTCGATCTCACCGTGGAGTTCGATCGTGCAACCGCATTCGCTCTGATCAATCCGCATTCACGCGATCATGATGCATGCGAAAACTCCCATTGGCGGCCCGTCTCCCGGACGGTCGCAAGAAACTCGTCTCGAAAGGCCCCGTCCTCGAGCGCCCAGTTTGGGCATTCGATCGGCAATGAGCCGCCTTGACGAACAACCGCCACCGCAATCCGTTCGTTCTGCACTTTCTTGCAAAGCGATGCAGCACGCAAGGGTGAGATCCAATGAACCTGCATCCGACGCGACAAGGCCTATTGTGAGATGTCTTGCCTTTGTCGCTCAGCCTAGCCCGCTGACGGTGACTGCCACGGCCTCCTCGGGCAATGCGACTGCCCTTTGTCAAATCTATAATAAAACTTGCCGCCCTCGGACCGCCTCACTGCGGGGGGCGCAAATCATTGTTGTCGCCTAAGCCGATAGGAGGGGAAGCAAATTCCACACAGTCAAGCCTCACTTTGTCGATTGACTTACCTGCGACAAATTGTCAAATAATTCAAAAAACATGATGTTTATCAGTGCTTTGATTAGGAAAATACAGAATTCCAATCCTTGCCTCATCCTCAGCAAGAATCGCCAAATTCCAGCAAACTTGGTGAGGAAAATCAGACCTTCGCCGACCGTAGCCGAAGGAACAGCCACGCCGTCATCAATCGACAACAAAGCTCACCGAGGGGCGACCTCAGGCATGAAGGTCGAAATTGAGGGTTGATGGACGATTCTGAGCGTGTAGTCTGGATAACAGAAAGCAAGACCGAATGCTTTCAAACATAGACTAGAGAAAAAGATCGACATACCGAATACACTCTGGAGAGAATGAATGTCTAAGACGAATGACACCATCCGCACCCTCGATGCATCCGAGCTCGATGCGGTCGGCGGCGGCCTCTCCCTGGGTCTCGACCTCGACCTTTCGAGTGAACTCGGTGCCGTTTCGGGCACGATCGACCAAGTCGGCGGTTTGGTCGGGGGTCTCGTCGGTGGCCTGCTCGGCGCCGTTGGTGGCCTCCTGGGCGGCAAGTAGCCCGGCCCGCCAACCCGATTTCTCGGCGTGGCGCGAAGCGAACGCGCCGCCTAATTCCGGAGATGTGACATGACCCAGAACCTCGACACCATCCGCGAACTCGATGCCACCGAACTCGACGCCGTCGGCGGCGGCCTGTCCCTCGGTCTGGACCTCGACCTGTCCAGCGAACTCGGCGCCGTTTCCGGGGTGGTCGGTCAGGTGGGTGGCTTGGTGAGTGGCCTCGTCGGCGGTCTTCTCGGCGCGGTCGGTGGCCTCCTCGGCGGCCACTGAGCACTGATCCGCATCAATCCTGATCGGTGAATAAGCGCGGCGGGCCGGTAGGCCCGCCGCGCTTCTCGTGCATAACACGCCTCAACATCGAACTACGCCGCCCTTGGGCTAGGAGGACCGCCGAACCCGATGACGTCGCCGCTTTTTCGCGCAGAGGTCGCCCGAGCGCGCCAGGATTCCTGGTTGGGCGAAGCCCAGATCGTGCAGCCGCTCTCAATCCGGCTGATGACCGCGATCACGATCCTGATCACCATCGCGGCAATCCTGTACGTGGTCTTCGGCACCTACACCCGCCGTATCCACGCCTTCGGCATGCTCACACCGGATGTGGGTCTCATCACTGTGGCGAGCCCGGTGGCCGGACGCGTCAGCGCCTCGGGGGTGAAGGAGGGGGACCGGGTCGTGCAGGGCCAGCTTCTCTACACGCTCGACCTCGACGCCGTCTCAGCCAACGGCCCGACCCAGCAGCGCATCATCGATCAGCTGGCCCGGCAGAAGGAGACGATCGAGGCTCAATCTCGGTTGCGGTCGGCCATGGCGGCCACCGAGAAGCGCTCGCTCGCCGAGCAGATCGACAACCTCCAATCCCAGTCGCTGCAATTGGAGGAGCAGGTCCAGCTGCAGGAGAAGCTGGTGCCCCCGCTGAAAGAGCGGGTCGATGTCCTCGCCAAGGCGGTGAGCGACGGCTTTGCCCGCTCGGCCGACCTCCAGAACCAGAATTACCTCTACCTGCAGGCGAGTTCCCAGCTTGCCCAGTTCCGCAATTCGCGCCTGCAGCTCATGGGCAAGGTCGGCGAGTTGCAGGCGACGCTCGCCACCTTCGACGACAAGCTCGCCCGCGACCTCGCCGAGATGGACCGCACCGCCGCCCAGTTGGAGCAGCAGCGGGCCGAGAGCGAGGCCCGCAGGGCCATCGAGGTGCGGGCGCCGGAGAAGGGCATCCTCACCTCCATCCGGGTCCAGGCCGGCCAAGGCGTGGCGGCGGGCGCCACGCTGCTCACCCTGCTACCGAGCGAGGGCCGGCTCCAAGCGAACCTGTTCGTGGAATCCTCCGCCATCGGCTTCATCGATACGGGGGAGGCCGTGATGCTGCGCTACGCGGCCTTTCCCTTCCAGCGCTTCGGCCTCTACCGCGGCACCGTCACGGAGGTCACCCGCGCGCCCCTGGAGGCCGCCGACCTGCCGGAAGCCGCCGGCGCCAAGGCGAAGAATGGCGACGGCATCTACCGCATCATCGTGCGGCCGGACGAGAGCAGTGTGGTCGCCTATGGCGAGAGCCGCCGTCTGGAAGCCGGGATGCGGGTCGAGGCCGACATCGCACTGGAGAAGCGCCCCCTCTACCGCTGGCTTCTCGACCCGCTCTATCGGGTCAAGCGCAGCGTCGATCTCGTGACCCGCGGCGGATGAAAGCGTGAGCCTGCTCAGCACCCTTCAGTTCGGCTTCGGCCGGCGCGTGCCCGTCCTGCTTCAGGCGGAGGCCGCCGAATGCGGCATGGCCTGCCTCGGCATGGTGCTCGGCTATCACGGCCGCCATGTCGATCTCGGCGCCCTGCGCCGCCGGCACGCTCTGTCGCTCAAGGGCATGACCCTGCGCAATCTCGTCGATCTCGCGGGCTCGATGGGCCTCGCAACCCGGGCCTTGCGGGCGGAACTGAAGGACTTGCCCAAGCTCAAGACGCCCTGCATCCTGCATTGGGGGCTCAACCACTTCGTCGTGCTCACCGCCGTGAACGGCAGGGGGATCGTCATCCACGATCCCGCCCGGGGGCGGCGCAAGCTCACCTTCGCGGAGGCGTCGCGCGAGTTCACGGGCGTCGCCCTGGAAGCGAGCCCGACCACCAGCTTCGTGCGCGAGAAGCGGCAGCGCGGACTGGCGCTGGGCGACCTGTTCCGGACGATCGGCGGCATCCGCCCGGCGCTCGCCCAGATCCTGGCCCTGTCCCTCGGCATCGAGCTCGTCGCGATCCTGATGCCGATCGCATCGCAGATCGTCATCGACGAGGTCATCGTCAACGCCGATCTCGACCTGTTGCTGGTGGTGGCGGTGGGGCTCGCCCTTCTGCTCGTCGTCCAGCTCGTCCTCTCGGTGGCGCGGACCTGGGCGATCATGCTCACCGGGACCAAGCTGAACTACCAATGGTCGGGGAGCTTGTTCGACCACCTCTCGCGCCTGCCACTGGACTATTTCGAGAAGCGGCACGTCGGCGACGTGATCTCGCGCTTCGGCTCCCTGGCGACGATCCAGAAGGGGCTCACCACCGATCTCGTCCAAGCCGTGCTTGACGGGATCATGTCCATCGGCATGCTCGCCATGCTGGTGGTCTATGGCGGCTGGCTATCCCTCGTCGTCGTCGCCTCGACGGCGCTCGCCGCGGCGCTGCGGATCGCCGCCTACGCCTCCTACCGCGAGGGCACCGAGGAGGCGATCGTCGCCGAGGCGCGCCAGCAGAGCCATTTCATCGAGACCGTGCGCGGCATGGCGAGCGTGAAGCTCCTCGACCTGCGCGAGCGCCGGCGCGGCACCTGGATGAACCACTTCGTCACCTCGCTGAACGCCCGGCTGCGGCTCCAGCGCCTCGACCTCGTCTTCGGCCGGGCCAATGAGCTGCTGTTCGGCGTCGACAGGCTGCTCCTGCTCGTGCTCGGCGCGCGGGCGGTCATCGACCAGTCGATGACGCTCGGCATGCTGGTGGCCTTCCTCGCCTATCGCGACCAGTTCTCGCAGCGGATCGGCAACCTGATCCAGTCGGGCTTCCAACTGCGCATGCTCAACGTCCAGACCGACCGGCTGTCGGACATCGTCATGAGCGAGCCCGAGGAGGGTTCCGGCTCCACCCTGGAACCGGCCGCCCCGGCGGTGATCCGGGCGACGGAGGGGACGGGGAGTGTCGCCGTGAAGGAGCTCGCCCTGCGCTACGGCGCGGACGAGCCCTGGATCTTCCGCGACCTCAGCCTCGACGTGCCGGCGGGGACGAGCTTCGCCATCACCGGCCCCTCGGGCTCGGGCAAGACCTCACTGATGAAGATCATGATGGGCCTGCTGCCGGCGAGCGAGGGGCGCGTCCTCGTCGACGGGCAGGAGATCCGCACCCTCGGGGCGGCCAGCTATCGCCGCCGGATCGCGGGCGTGATGCAGAATGACGGCCTCTTCGCCGGCTCCATCGCCGAGAACATCGCCAGTTTCGACGAACGGCCGGATGCCGGCTGGATCGAGGAATGCGCCGCGCGCGCCGCGATTCTCGCCGACATCAAGCGCACCCCGATGGGGTTCGAGACCCTCGTGGGCGATATGGGTTCGACGCTCTCGGGCGGCCAGAAGCAGCGGGTCATCCTTGCCCGCGCCCTCTACCGCAAACCGGAGATCCTGTTCCTCGACGAGGCGACGAGCCATCTCGACGAAGCGACGGAAGCGGTCATCGCCGAGGCTTTGCGCGATCTGCGCATGACCCGGATCATCGTCGCCCACCGCCCGGCCACCATTGCCGGAGCGGACCACGTCTTCACCCTGACGCCCTCCACATGAGGCCCCGTCGGGACGGGGGTCTTCGCGCCCGCCCGTCGAGGGGCCACCTTTGCGCGAGCGTCAGACGCCGCGATAGTGTTCGTCGGTGACCTGTTCCAACCACGTCACCGCCCGGCCTTCGAGCTGCTCCTGGATCGCGATATGCGTCAGGGCCGTCGTTGCCGTTGCCCCGTGCCAGTGTTTTTCACCCGGCTCGAACCAAACGACGTCGCCCGGCGCGATAGCCTCCATCGGGCCGCCCTCCCGCTGAACCCAGCCGGCCCCGAAGGTGACGATGAGCGTCTGGCCGAGCGGATGCGTATGCCACGCGGTGCGGGCACCCGGCTCGAACGTCACGCTCGCTCCGGCGACCCGCGCCGGCTCGGGCGCGGAGAAAAGAGGGTCGATCCGCACGGTCCCGGTGAACCATTCGGACGGTCCCCTGCCGGACGGTCGCGACCCGCTGCGTGTGATGTCCATTCGCCTGCTCCTCCGTTTTCGCCGGATCGACCGTCAAAGCGACCAGCCACCATCGATCACCGTGGCGGCTCCGGTCACGAACCCACCGACGTCCGAGCACATCCAGAGCACCGCTTCTGCGATCTCCTCCGGCTTGCCGAGGCGCCCTACCGGTTCGAGGTCGATCGCCTTTTGAACGTCGCCTCCCGTGAAACGGTCCATCATCGGTGTTTCGATATTGCCGGGCAGGATGGCGTTCACCCGAATGTTCTTCCTGGCATAGTCCAGCGCCGCCGAGCGGGTCAGACCGATGATGGCATGTTTGGACGCGGCATAAGCCGCGCCACCCGCAACACCGCGGATGCCGGCACCGGAGGAGGTGTTGACCACCACGCCGCCACCCTGGCGCACCATCTGCGCCAACTCATACTTCATGCAGAGGAAGGTCCCCCTCAGGTTGATGTCGAGGATGCGGTCCCATTCGTCGAGTTCGATCTCGTGGACCGGCGTGGCCCTGTTCTCGACTCCGGCATTGTTGAAGGCACAGTCGAGGCGTCCGAAGCGTTCGACGGTTCCGGCAATCGCCGCTTCCACCTCTTCCGGCAGAGACACGTCGCAACGGATCGCCAGGACTTCTCCGCCGGCCGCTTCGATCTCGGCCCGCAAGTGTTCCAGGGTCGCCTCAGTCCGATCGGCAATCGCCACGCGAGCCCCCTCGGCCGCGAAAGCGAGGGCGGCGGCACGTCCGATGCCGCTGGCGGCACCTGTGACGAAAACGACCTTTTCGGTGAAACGGTGCGTGGTGAGCATGTCGGAAGCCTCCGGCTGGCCGTGATGGCGAGCCTTACCGCTCACCGATCAGCGACAAGTAGGCTCACGGCGTCACTCCGATGACCCGCCATTGCTTCAACGGACCGATGAGCATGGCTCATCGCTTGGCGACATCGCGCCTACAGACCGAGCGGGCGAAGCTCGCGAACCAGATCGATGAGGAGCCGCAGGCCTGTGGGCAACTGGCGGCGTCCCGGATAGTAGATGTGAAAGCCGGCTCCCTCGGGTGCCCAATCCGTCAGAACGACGCGCAGTTCACCGCGACCGACCGGCGACCTGACGCATGGTTCGGGGAGGTAGGCCAGCCCCCCGCCTGCCATCGCGAGGGACAGTGCGAAGTGCGTGTTGTCGATCGTCACGGCGCCGGGCACGTCGAGCGCGAGCGACTCACCGGCCCGTTCGAACTCCCAACCGTAGAGCCGTTCGTCGCCGAGGCGGATGCGCAGGCACCGATGCGCCAACAGGTCGTGTGGATGCGCCGGCGTTCCATGCCGATCGAGATAACAGGGTGCGCCGACAACCACCCAGCGAAGGTCGGCCGACAGGCGCTGGGCGATCATGTCCTGAGCGACGGTGCCGCCATATCGGATGCCCGCATCGGCCCCGGCATCCACGATGTCGAGCAACTCGTTGGAGACCCGGACGTCGATCTCAATCTGCGGATGGCGCTCGCTGAAGGCGGGCAGCACTGGCGCGAGCAGCAGCGTGCTGGCATGTTCGAGCACATTGAGACGAATGCGCCCCGCGGCGTTCCCTGGCTCCCGGTGGCGGTTGAGCCCATCGAGCGCCGAACCGATCGCCGCGAAGGGCGCATCGAGCGACGCCAGAAGCTCTTCGCCCGTTGCGGTCAGGGTGACGCTCCGGCTGGTGCGATTGATCAGCCGCACGCCGAGGCGAGCCTCCATCGCCTTGAGGGCATGGCTCAGCGCGGAGGCACTGACACCGAGTTCCAGCCCCGCACGCCGGAAACTCAGGTGGCGAGCGATGGCGAGGAAGGTGCCGAGATCGGCAAGATCGGTCCGACTGGTCAGCATGAGGCAGGGGAACGTCCGCTGGCGGGAAAGTGATCCGAGCCGGCCTCCGTCAGCACAGGCTCGCAGGCCGAGGTTATCCAACGTCAGGCATTGTCCCTAGGGACTTCCGGTTCGACCGGGCACAATCGGCCGATGGGCCTGCTTCTCATCCTCTCCATCGGCCTCGTGGCGGGCGTCGTCAGCGGCATCATCGGCACCGGCTCCTCGATCATGCTGGTGCCGGTTCTCGCTTATGTCTACGGGCCCAAGGAGGCCATCCCGATCATGGCGGTCGCGGCCGTGATGGCGAACCTCTCGCGCATCCTGGCATGGTGGCGAGAGGTCGACTGGCGGGCCGTCGCCGCCTATGCGGCGACCGGAATTCCGGCAGCAATGCTCAGCGCTCGCACGATGCTGGTCCTGCCGCCGCGTGCTGTCGATCTGGCGATCGGCGCGTTCCTTCTGGCGATGATCCCTGGACGCCGCTGGCTGGCCAACAGCCTCGTCAGAGTGCGGGTCCCCCATCTGGCGGTTGCCGGAGCGGCAATCGGCTTCCTGACGGGCATCGTCGCCTCGACCGGCCCGGCCTCGGTTCCGGTCTTCATCGGCTACGGCCTCACCAAGGGTGCGTTCATCGGCACGGAGGCGGCTGCGTCGCTGGCAATCTACCTGACCAAGACCCTGACCTTTCAGGGAACCGGCGCATTGCCGGCCGAGGATTTGGTCAGAGGCCTCGCCGTGGGCGCGGCGCTCATGGTGGGGGCGTTCGTGGCAAAGCCCTTCGTGCTTCGCCTCGCCCCGGAGACGTTCCGGTTCATGATGGACGGGCTTCTGGCGATCTCGGGCACGTGTCTCGTCTGGAATGGCCTCGGGTGACCCATCGCGTCGAGGAGCCGAGGCCGTGCTGAACGCGAAAGGGGCTACCGGGCCATTGCGGTCCGGCAGCCCCTTTCGGATCGTCTTCGAGCCAGCTGGATCGCCACCCGGCTAGAAGTGGGACGGGCGTTACTCCGCAGCCTGGAGAACCGGCATCTCGGCTGCCAGAGGCATCGGGTTGCCGCCCAGTGCCGCCGCGAGTCTGACCTCGTCCACTTCACCTTCCCAGCGGGCGACCACGATGCAGGCCACGGCGTTGCCAATGAAGTTGGTGAGCGCGCGGCACTCGGACATGAAGCGATCCACGCCGAGGATCAGCGCCATGCCGACGACGGGCACGGAGGGGACCACCGCGAGGGTCGCCGCCAGAGTGATGAAGCCCGAACCGGTGACGCCGGCCGCGCCCTTGGAGGAGAGCATGGCCACGAGGAGCAGGAGGCCCTGCTCGCCGTAGGTGAGCGGCGTGTCCGTGGCCTGCGCGATGAAGAGCGCCGCCATGGTCATGTAGATGTTGGTGCCGTCGAGGTTGAACGAGTAGCCGGTGGGGACCACGAGGCCGACGACGGGCTTCGAGCAGCCGGCGCGCTCCATCTTCTCGAGCAGCGAAGGCAGGGCCGACTCGGAGGACGAGGTACCGAGGACGAGCATGAGCTCCTCCTTGATGTAGCGGATGAGCTTGATGATCGAGAAGCCGTTGTAGCGGGCGACGAGGCCGAGCACGCCGAGCACGAAGATCGCCGAGGTCAGGTAGAAGGCGCCGACGAGGTAGGCGAGGTTGGCGAGCGAGGCGATGCCGTACTTGCCGATGGTGAAGGCCATGGCGCCGAAGGCGCCGATGGGGGCGACCTTCATGATGATGTTGACGACGCCGAAGATGGCTTCCGACAGCACCTTGATGATGTCGAGAACCGGCTTGCCGCGATCGCCCAGGAAGGCGAGGCCGAAGCCGAACAGCACGGAGAAGAACAGGACCTGAAGGATCTCGCCGCCCGAGAACGCACCCACCGCCGTGGTCGGGATGATGTTCATGAGGAAGTCGGTGATCGACTGCGTCTTCGCCTTGTCGGCGTACATCGCGATCGACTTCGGATCGAGGGACTTCGGATCGATGTGCATGCCCGCGCCCGGCTGGACGAGGTTCGCCACGATCAGGCCGACGATGAGGGCCAGCGTCGAGAAGGTGATGAAGTAGATGAGCGCCTTGCCGCCGACGCGCCCGACCTTCTCGAGATTGGTCATGCCGGCGATGCCGGAAACGACCGTGAGGAAGATCACCGGCGCGATGATCATCTTGACGAGCTTGATGAAGGCGTCGCCGAGCGGCTTCATGTCCGCGCCGACCTGCGGGTAGAAGTGGCCGAGGGTGATGCCGATCGCCACGGCGAGGAGCACTTGGAAATACAGCGTGCGATAGAGGGGCTTGGGCTTTGCCGCCGCGTGCGGCGCGGTGAGCGGTGACGGTATGGTGGCCATGGCGGGCTTCTCCCTTGGGAATAGATCGGTTCGGATCGAAGCGCCGGGGTGTCCGGGGCTCGTCGTCTTTTGGTCTTGGCGTCCGGGGCTGGCCCCCTTCGGCGCGCAGCCCTGCGATGAACGCAGGGCTGCGTTTCGGTCTGAGAATGGCAACCGCCGTGCCAAGTCGGGAACTCCTGAAATAATTCGTTAAAACATTGATTTGAGACATATTTTTCAGATGGTCGCCAATCTCCTCCTCACGTCGAATGCGGTTATCCGCACCCCGTCCCGAAATTCCGTCCGGGATTTCGCACTGGAGCGAGCCCGTTGAATTCGAATGTCCCGCCTCGCGAGGGAACCGATCGCGGACTTCTGAAACGATCACGCCGGAGCCTCGCCCTCGCCGCCAGCCTCGTCCTCGTATGGGTCGCGGCGTGGCTGGCCGGGCAGGCCGCCGAACGCTGGGCGCTGTCCGACCTGCGCCGCACGGCACAGTCGACCCTGGCGCTGCAGGTCGGCGCCTTGCGGGCCGAGATGCAGAAGCAGGCCTCGCTCCCCCTCGCCCTCGCGGCGGACCCGGAAATCGCCGCCGTGGCGGGGCCGGATCCGACGCCGGCCATGGTCGAGCAGGTGAGCAAGCGCCTTGCCCAGGTGGCGGCCGCCACGGGCTCGGCGGTGATCTACGTCATTCGCCCCGACGGCATCACCGTGGCCGCGAGCAACGCGGAGGCCGAGCGCAGCTTCGTCGGCCGGGACTACGCGTTCAGACCCTACTTCCGGCAGGCCATGGCCGATGGCGCCGGGTCGCAATTCGCCTTGGGCACGGTGAGCGGCCGGGCGGGGCTCTACCTGTCGCGGCGGATCGGCGAGGCTGGCGGCGTCGTCGTGGTGAAGATCGAGTTCGATGGGGTCGAGGCCGCGTGGCGGCAATCGGGAGACGGGGTGTTCGTGGCCGATGCGCGGGGCATCGTCCTCGTGGCGAGCGATCCCGCCTGGAGCTTCGCCACCCTGCGCGAGGTCGGCGACGACGAGCGGAAGCGCATCCGCGCGGCGCTGGAATTCGGCGAAGCGCCGCTCTCGGCGCTCCCGCTCCATCCGGTCGGGGGGATGCAGGATCTCGTCCGCGTCGGCCGGGGCTCACGGCCGGCGCGGACGGCCCTCGCCCTGGACGCCCCCATTCCGGGCACCGACTGGCGGCTCCATACCCTGACGCCCGTGGGCCCTGCCGTGGACCGCGAGCGGGTGCAGGCCTGGATCATCGCCGCTCTCGGCACCGGCCTGGCCTGTATCGGGATCGCGACCCTGGCGGGCCGTCGGCGGCGGACCCGCCAGCACCTCGCTCAGGCCGCGGCGCGCCGAGAAGAATTGGAGAGGAGCGTCCGCGAGCGGACGCTGGAGCTCACCGACGCCAACAGGATGCTCCGGCTGGAGATCGAGGAGCGGCGGAGGGCGGAGGAGGAACGACGGCAGGCGGAAGCCGAGCGGGAGCGCCTGGGCCGCGAACTCGCCCAGGCCGGACGGCTCGCAGCGTTGGGGCAGTTCGCCGCCAGCATGGCGCATGAGATCAACCAGCCGCTGGCCGCCATCCGCTCCTACGCCGACAATGCGGCGATCCTGGTGCGGCGGGGCCGGGGCGAGGAGGCGGCGGAGAACGCCTTCGCCATCGGCCGCCTCACCGACCGCATCGGCGGGCTGACGCGGCAGCTCAAGGGGTTCGCCCGGCGCTCGTCGCCCCGTCGCGAGCCCGTGGCGCTCGCCGATATCCTCGCCAACAGCCTGGAACTGGTGGAAGCACGGGCGCAGGCGGCCCGGATTGCGGTCTCGGCGGAGAAGCCGGCTCCCGGCCTCTCCGTCCTCGGCGACGGGCCGCGCCTCGAACAGGTCGTGGTCAACCTGCTCCAGAACGCCCTCGACGCGGCGGCGGGGAGCACCGATCCACGGGTCTCCCTCCTGGTGCGGGACGTGCCCGATAATCGCGTGGCCATCGAGGTCCGCGATACCGGGCCGGGCCTCCCCGAGACCATCCGGGCGCAGGTCTTCGATGCCTTCTTCACCACCAAATCCGATGGGCTCGGTCTCGGGCTCGCCATCGCGCGCGGAATCGTCGAGGATTGCGGCGGCAGCCTGAACGCCATGGACGATCCGGCGGGCGGCGCGGTGTTTCGGATGGAACTGGCCAAAGCCCCCGTGGAGACGACACCGTGAGCGTTGAAGAGGGTGCGGGCGGGTCGGCCGAACGGGTCGTCTTCATCGACGACGAGGCGGATGTCTGCCGCGCCAACCGCCAGAGCCTGGAGCTCGACGGGTTCACGGTGGAGACCTTCGGGGCCGCCGGGCCGGCGCTGGCCGCCATCCTCGCCGATCCGCCCGGCCTCGTGGTCACCGACGTGCGCCTGCCCGATCTCGACGGCATCGCCCTGTTCGGGCGGATCAAGGCGATCGATCCGGAGTTGCCGGTCATCCTGATCACCGGGCATGGCGACATCCGCATGGCGGTGGGCGCCATGCGCGACGGGGCCTACGATTTCCTGGCCAAGCCTTATCCGGCCGAATCCCTCGTCGCCTCGGCGCGCCGCGCGCTGGAGCGGCGCCGGCTCGTCCTCGAGAACCGCACCCTGCGCGCCCGGCTGGACGCGGCGGTGGAGGAGGACCCGGCCTTCCTCGGCATCTCACCCGAGATGGTGCGCCTGCGCCGCCTCGTGCGCGAGGTCGCCCAGGCCGATGTGGACGTGCTCGTCTTCGGAGAGACCGGATCGGGCAAGGAGGTGGTGGCGAGCGCCCTGCATCGCTGGAGCCGGCGGGCCGGCCGGAACTTCGTCGCCATGAATTGCGGGGCGCTGCCCGACAGCGTCGTCGAGAGCGAGCTCTTCGGCCACGAAGCGGGCGCCTTCACCGGCGCCCTCAAGCGCCGCGTCGGCCGGATCGAGCACGCGCAGGGGGGCACGCTGTTCCTCGACGAGATCGAGAGCATGCCGCTCGGTCTCCAGGTCAAGCTCTTGCGCGTGCTGCAGGAACGGGCGGTGGAGCCGCTGGGCACCAACGAGATCCGCCCCATCGACATGCGCGTGGTGGCGGCGACCAAGGTCGATCTCGGCCAGGCGGCGGCGCAGGGCACCTTCCGCGACGACCTCTACCACCGGCTCAACGTCATCACGATCGCGATCCCGCCCCTGCGCGACCGGCGCGAGGACGTGATGCTGCTGTTCCAGGAGTTCCTGACCCGGGCGGCGACGCGCTTCGGCCGCGAGCCCGCGCCGATCACGCCGGCCGTGCGGGAGCACCTGCGCCGGCACGACTGGCCCGGCAACGTGCGCGAACTCGGCCATTTCGCCGAGCGTCACGCCCTGGGCCTCGGGCAGAACGAGGTGTCGCCGCCCGAGGCCGCCACCGCCGGAACCCTGGCCGAACAGGTCGACCGGTTCGAGCGCGGCCTGATCCGCGAGGAGTTGATCATGGCCGGCGGGGACGTCCGCATCGCCGCCGAATCCCTCGGCACACCGCGCAAGACCCTCTACGACAAGATCGCCCGGCACGGCCTGACGCCCACCGATTATCGTTGAGACGGAAGGGCTTGGCTCTCCTCAGAAGCGGCGATCCTTGCGGTCCGGGTTCGGGCCGGTGGTGTGATAGCTGGCCATGCAGGCATGATAGATCTGCGAGCCGAGGTCGTAGAGGCTGAGGTTGTTCGGGTTGGCGGCGCTGAACACCTGCGCCCTGGCCTGTTCGCGACAGGCGGCGTCCTGCGGGCTCTGGATCGGCGGCTCGTTCACCTGCTGCGCGAGGGCGGCCCCCGTGAGAGCGATGAGGAGAAAGGCGGTCAGAGTCGTGCGCATGGTGTCGAATTCCGTCGCGGGGAGAGGGACATAGGGAGGGGAAGGGTCTCGGTGGTGACGAGGATCGTGCCGGGAGCCCCCTCCCCCTGCGGACTCGCCGGCTCTGGCAAGACGAAAGAGAATCTCGCGCGGTCCATCCCCGATCTGTGCCGTGAGACCCCGACCGGGGCAAGACGCCATCGACGGGCGGACTTCGAATCCGGTGCGCGCCGCCCGAGCCGCATCGCCACCCCCACCGCCACCGCCACCGCCACCGCCACCGCCACGCGCACCCGGTTTCGACCGCCATCGGGCGGCCTTTCATGCGCCATCCACACGGGACATTAACGGCCGGCGTGCTCTTGGAAATCCGGAGCCGTACCGGTGGATTTCCCCCCGGTATCGGCCATGACGCGGCCATCGCCATGCGGATGGCCGCCCGACCCGCCTTCAGCCCGCCGACCGCACGGACGACCCACGGATGAACCCCTATCTCCTCCTCGCCCTGGCCATCGGCGCCGAAGTGACGGCGACCCTCGCCCTCAAAGCGGCCGACGGTCTCACCAAGCCGGTGCCGACGATCGTCGTGGTGCTGGGCTACGGCACGGCGTTCTGGCTGATGTCGAACAGCATGAACATGCTGCCGATCGGGATCGTCTACGCGATCTGGGCCGGGGTCGGCATGGTCGGCGCGGCGGTCGGCGGCGCGCTGTTGTTTCAGGAGCCGATCACCCTGCCGATGATGATCGGGATCGCGGTGATCGCCGTCGGCGTGACGATCCTCGCCTCGGGCCAGACCGCGCATCACTGAGGGGTGATGTCGCGATTTGCCCGCCTCCGGCCCCGCTTTCGCCGCCCCCGGCTCGCCGGGGCGCTGATCTGCGCCCTGGCGCTGGGCGGGCTGGCGGCCGCCATCGGGCCGCTGCTCGGCGTGCCGAACCCGATCACGCTCGCCGCCCTCGCCATCGTCGAGCCCTCCTCCGTGGGCACTTGGTTCGCGAGCCGGGTGGTGGCGGCGGCGCCCTCGTCCCGCCCCCTGCCCGTCCGGCTCCACGCGATTCCCGACCGGGTTCCCTGGAAGGGACGGAGCGTTCCCCTGGCGGAGATGCTGCGGGCGACCCATACCAACGCCCTGCTGGTGACCCAGGACGGCGTCCTCGTCCACGAATGGTATCGCCCCGGTTCGGGGCCGGCGACGCTGTTCCCGTCCTGGTCGGTGGCGAAATCGGTGGTTTCGCTGCTGGTCGGACAGACGATCGCCGAGGGCAAGCTCGCCGAGACCGACCACGTGGCGGCTCTGCTGCCGTATCTGCGGGACGAGCCGGCCTTCGGCCGCATCACCGTCCGCGACCTCCTCGACATGACGAGCGGACTCGCGGTGCCGGAGAATTACGACCCGTGGGACCCGCTCACGGGCACCGCCGGCATGTACCTCACCCGCGACATCCGCGACTTCGTGCGCGACCACGCCACCCTGTCGTCGAAGCCCGGCAGCACGGGGCAATACCGCAGCATCGACACCGAGATCCTCGGCCTGATCCTCGCGGAGGTCCAGAAGAAGCCCCTGGCCGACCTCCTCTCGGAGGCGATCTGGAAGCCCATGGGCGCCGAGGCGAAGGCGACCTGGAATCTCGACCGGCCGGGGGGGACGGAGAAGGCCTTCTGCTGCATCAACGCCGTGGCGCGGGATTTCGCCCGCCTGGGGCTGATGGTGGCCGACCATGGCCGCGTCGGCGGCACGCACATCGTCCCGGCACGCTGGATCGAGCGGATCGAGACCCCGGCGCGCCGGGATGTCGACGGCTGGCCCTACTCGGCGCAATGGTGGCACGTGCCGGAAGGGGACGACGACATCTCCGCCATCGGCGTCTACGGCCAGTACATCTACATCAACCGCGACACCGGCACGGTCATCGTCAAGCTCAGCGATCACGGCGCCGAGCAGGACGAGGAGGACACGTTGGCGGTGATGCTGGCGATCTCTCGGGCACTGGCAGCGGCGCGCCCGGCGCGTTGAGGCGAAGGACCGGGCGGCGGGACCACACGGCTCTCTCCGTCATCGGAGCCAAGAGTATAGGCCGATGATGCGCAATCTCAGCCGTTCCGTCTGAAGTTGCACATAGGCATCTTCAGCCTCGATGCATGTGCCGAGGGCCTATTTTCATTTGCTAGTCCAAGGTCTTACCTCATCCTGAGGTGCCGCGTAGCGGCCTCGAAGGAGGCATCCAGGGATCGCTTTGGTGTCTGGAGGGCTCCTTCGAGGCCCGCTGACGCGGGCGCCTCAGGATGAGGTAAAGCCTTGGAAAACAACGTAAACAGGCCTCCGTCTATATAGTAGTGAAAATCTGACGTTTGGTACCCGCTGCCGGGGCTGCTTTAGACCCTCAGCAGGCTCTGGGAAGGGCCGCTTTCAAGCGGCTGGTTTGAACAGAAAATTAAACTGGAATGGGTGTATTTCGGACCATCTGCTCTCGATTGGGCCATCGAAAAACGGATGTAGGATTTTTGTGGCTATATGGCAGAGACCTCAATAATGACGCCTAAATCGCATAAAGTTAGCTAGTATATATAAAATGCTGCAAAGCAGAGCATTTTATATTATATGTCGTCAATCTAATCGTTGGCCCGCGCAGAAAGCGCTGGATCATGGTTGTTAAATAGATCCTTAAACTGCTCGTCACTTAGGCTGTCGATGCCGAACTCGCCATAATCGGGATGATCGACGAGGCGCCAACCTAGAGCGTCACTAAAGTCAACGGAGTGAAACGGCCCTAAGCAGAAGTTCTTGGCGCAGTAGTAGTGAGCCACGAAAGGATTGCTCTCCCATTCGCGCTTGATGAAGCCGGCTCCCAACGTGCCCTCAATAAACCAGGGCTGTTGCCCAAAGGCACAGAATTGCTGCTCGATAATCCGACTCAGCAATTTTGCTGCCGTCAGGGCATCTTCTCGAAGTTGAGAAGCAGTTTCCAGATTGAAGTGGATCGACCGGTTTCGAAGCTTCTCCAGATCGCGAAACGAAACGATTACCTCGGGGAGCAGCACCTGCCACGCTTTAAGCGTATCAATGGCAATCGACCAGCAATCAAAAGATTTCTTTCGGTATACGATCTTGTATTGCGGTGTTGATTTAAATTTCTCTCGCAGGTCAAGGATGAGGTGATTGAGAATGCGCTCACCCAATGCGCAGGCCCCAGTTAACGCCGCATAGTAGGCGCCGCTGACAAACGCAGTACGGACATGGTTGAACATTGAATTGTGGTGGGCAACAATCGAAAAAGGCTTGACGCCGAAAGCAGCAAAATCATCAACTTTACGATCAATGTTTAGGCTGCCAAACTCCGCATTAAGACTTGCGATGATTTGATTGTACTGAGCATCCCATTGCGCCCGCGCTTCCTCGCTCCAGTTTTCGCCCGGCGTTGCCACGAGATGACTCGGCCGTGAGTCGAAGTCGAAATTGAAGATGCGGTGGCGCCGGACGCCGCGGTCACTGACTCCTGGAACGCGCTGTCCATCCACCTCGTTTCCGCTCATCGTATCTCCCGCCAAGCGAGCCTGACGTAAACCCGGAAACAGTCACAACTAGGCCTTCTAAGGTCTCGTTATGCTGATTTTTCCGCAATGGGATGCCCATAACGATATGGCGATCATCTATTTCCGCTTGCGCACAGTCCTGGCACCGGCAACCCCAACATCCTTTTTGCACTCTATGAGATAAACTTACGCGAATGGTCGTTCGCAGCAAAAAATTGCCTGCTTGCGAAATTTTATCGCATTCAGACGAGCGTCCAGGTTGGGCGGGAGGCGGGACGTCCGCATCGGTGCTAAAGGCGAGAACCCGCTCCCCACCGAGGTTGTGTGGAAACGCGTCTCGGGCTGACGCAGGCAGAAGAATTTCCTGCGAAAACACTCGAAGGTCGCCTTCGCAGCCATCTGAGCTGATGTTTCTCAGTCTATCATGGAAGACTGCACTTCGGCATGGCGAAGCGCCGACGTTTTTACACAGCCTGCACCCATTTCGGACGCTCAAGGCGCGGGGACCATCCGTCAGATGGCGACCACGCGATCAACGACATCCCAAAAACACGCAGGAGCGCCGTCTAGAGCCGTGCCCTGGCGGTTTGAATCGTTGGGGGTAGGCGATTTGGACCGGTTGTGATTCACTGGACGGGCTTATGAGGGAGGATCACCATGCCTTCAGCTCTCTCTGTCGATCTGCGCGAGCGTGTGGTCGCCGCGATTGAAGCGGGCACATCGCGGCGTCAGGCAGCCAAACGCTTCGGTGTCGGAGCGGCCAGCGCGATCCG
>NZ_LMNB01000034.1:0-136976 GCF_001422895.1 Methylobacterium sp. Leaf106 | reverse complement strand
GTCGTTRCCGGTGCCCCCGCGCATGGTGTCGGCTCCGCTGCCGCCGAGCAGGGTGTCGTTGCCRCCGTTGCCCGTCATGACATCGTCGCCGGCACCGCCGCTCAGACGGTTGTGGCCGTCGTTGCCTGTGATGTTGTTGTCGAGGTCGTTGCCGAAACCGCTGAAGTTGCGAGTTCCCGTCAGGACGAGATTCTCGACATTGGCGGAAAGGCCGTAGGTGACCGAGGCATAGACCGTGTCGTTGCCCTCGCCGGGGAGTTCAACGATCTTATCGCCGGCCCTGTCGACGAAGTAAGTGTCGTCGCCGAGACCGCCATGCAGGGTGTCGTTGCCGGTTCCGCCATCGAGAGTGTCGTTTCCGCCCTTGCCGAACAGGATGTCGCTCCCGCCACCGCCATTGAGCACGTTGTCCCCGCCGGTGCCGAAGAGGGCGTTGTTCAGGGCGTTGCCCGTCCCATCGAGATCTCCGGTCCCGGTCAACACGAGGCGCTCGACATTGGCCCCAAGGGTGTAGTCGATCGACGAGCGCACGGTATCGGTGCCCTCGCCGGCCAGTTCGATGACTTGGTCGCCTGCATCGTCGACTACGTAGGTGTCGTCGCCGGTGCCCCCGCGCATCGTGTCNGCGCACGGTATCGGTGCCCTCGCCGGCCAGTTCGATGACTTGGTCGCCTGCATCGTCGACTACGTAGGTGTCGTCGCCGGTGCCCCCGCGCATCGTGTCCGCGCCGGTGCCACCGAGAAGGGTGTCATCTCCCCCGCGTCCCGAGAGCATATCGTCGCCGGCGCCTCCGTCGAGGCGGTTGGCACTGTCATTGCCGGTCAGGCTGTTGGCGCCGTCGGTTCCCGTGGCGTCGATGGCACCGGTTCCGATGAGGATGACGTTCTCCACATTGGCCCCGAGGCTATAGGTCACCGACGAGCGGACGNATTGCCGGTCAGGCTGTTGGCGCCGTCGGTTCCCGTGGCGTCGATGGCACCGGTTCCGATGAGGATGACGTTCTCCACATTGGCCCCGAGGCTATAGGTCACCGACGAGCGGACGRTGTCGTTGCCTTCGCCGGCGTTCTCGATGACCTGATCGCCCGTGGAATCCACCACGTAGACGTCATCGCCGGCCCCGCCGCGCATGATGTCGTCGCCCGCGCCGCCGATGAGGACGTCGTCGCCGCCGCGCGCGGTGAGGCGGTCGTTGCCGGCCCCGCCGTCGAGGCGGTTGTCACCACCGTTGCCGACGATGCTGTTGTCGAGGGCGTTGCCGGTTCCGTCGATGTCGCCGGTGCCGGTGAGGACGAGGTTTTCCACGTTGTCGGGAAGGGTGTAGGTCACCGACGAGCGGACGGTGTCGTCACCTTCGCCGGCATCCTCCACCACTTTGTCGCCGGCCGAATCGACGATGTAGGTGTCGTCGCCCGCCCCGCCGATCATGGTGTCGTTGCCGGCGCCGCCGTCGAGGGTGTCGTCGCCGATGCCGCCGCGCAGGGTATCGTCGCCATCGCCGCCGGTCTGGGTGCCGCCGGCATCGATGACGATGTCGATGAGGTCGGGGGTGGCGTCGAGATTGAGGCCCACCAGCGAGACCGTGTCATCGAGGGTTCCGAGGAGGATGTCCACGGTGCCGCCGACGAGATCCGTCACGAGCGTTCCGATGCTCCCCAGAATGCCGGGGCTGGTTTCCGATCCGAGGTCGACCGGCTGGAACGGTAGGTCGAGCGTCGCCAGGACCGTATCGCCGAGCTTGACCTCGACCCCGTCGTAGCCGCCGCTGGCCGAGACCGTTCCGGTCAACAGGCCGGTCGAGGCCTCGATCTCCCAATTGCCGCTGTAGTTGTAGGTGAGGCCGTTCGCCTCGATGGTGAGAACCTCGAACGTATCCGTTCGGCTGCCGTCGAGAAGGAGGTCGCCGACGCTGTCGACGAGGCCGGTGAACGTGAGTTCGGCTCCATCCAGGTTGGGAACGAAGAAATCGCGAACGTCGAAGCCAGCATTGGTCAGGATCGAGACAGTGGCCATTGTTTTCTCCAAACCCACAAATCGAGAACGACGGGATAGATTGAAGATCATGCCGGCTTACATGGCATGGCGGGCACTTGAGGCCCGAGCTTCAAAGACCCAGCCTACTCGATCGGTTCCGGAGCACTGGCGTTGTTGCCGCCGCATTGGCGGTCGGGTACGATTCAATACTTAACGATTGTTTTCGTATGCTTCATGAACTGTATTCATTTTGCTGCAGCGAGTTATCGTTTTGTGCCATGCAGCATTCGATGAACAGCGGAGGCTAAAACCTTCGGTTTCGATCCGTTTCGGATCGCCCGATCGGGCCTGCCAGCGCGACCGCGCGGCGGCTGCCGGACAAGGGATCCCGGCCGGAAGCGTGTCCCGCTCTCCCTATCGGTCCCGGCCGCCGGGGTGCGAATGTCGGACGTCGGCGTACAGCGCCTCGCACGCGTTCAACCAGACGTCGTGCGTGAAGTGGCGGAGGACGCGCTCATGCGCGCTGCGGCGCGGGATGGCCAGCGCTCGCCCGATCGCGTCGGCGAGGGCTGCGTCGTCTCCGGGCGGGGCGAAGGCGCCCGCCTCGCCGATGACCTCGCGGGCCGCTCCCCTGTCGATGCCGGCCACGGGCAGGCCGCAGGCCATGGCCTCGATGGCGACGAGGCCGAACGGCTCGTCCCAGCAGGGGGTGAACAGGAAGACCGAGGCCCGTCCGATTTCCGCCGCGAGGGAGGCCCCGTCGAGATGGCCGCCATAGCGGATCGCGCCGCCGAGGAGGGGCCTGACCGCCTGTTCCCAGTATTCGGCGTCCTCCGTCGAGCCGAAGAGGGTGAGGGCGATGCCCGCCTTCCGCGCCGCCTCGATGGCGAGGTGCGTCCCCTTGTAGGGCGTGATCCGGCCGCACCAGACGGCGCTGCCGTCGCCACGGTCGCGGTAGGGCCAATCGGCCGGGTCGATGCCGTTATGGAGCACCGACACTTCGGGCGGTGCCCCTTCCGGGAACCAGGCACGCAGCTGCCCTTGCGACGTCACCGTGATCCGGTGCGAGGGGGCGACACCGTCGTGAACGAACCAGCGAAGGGCATCGTAGGGCGGCACGTGGAGGGAGGTGACGGTGGGCACGGCCTCCGTTCGCCCGCGCGCCAGGGGCAGGCGGCTGAGGCTGTTGTTGTGGAGCACGTCGAAGCCCCCGGCGGCGATCCGGTCGCAGGCGGCGGCGTAGCCGGCATCGAGATGGGCGATCAGCGCCGGGTTGCCGGTATGCTCCTGCCCGGGGAACGTCCGCTCCTGGTGCTCGGGCAGGACCGGGTCGAGGGTGAAGCGCGGGTCGCTGTCGCCGGAGGCGAACAGCACGACCTCGTGGCCGCGGGCCTGCAGCCCCCGGGCGAGGTGCCAGCTATGGGCCTCCATGCCGCCCTTGAAGGGCTGGGCGATGGGCTGGCGCACATGGGCGAGGAGCGCGATCCTCATCGGATGGTTGTCATGCGGGCTCGGGCTCCGCCGCGAGGGTTCCGGCCCGCTCGGTGAGGGCGGCGGCGTTGCGCGCATCGAGGATGCGGATGACCGAGGCGGTGTTGGAATAGGGCTGGTGGCTCTGCTGGCCCGTGAGCGCCAGGTCGTCCGCGTCCGGGCGGCGCAGGATGCGGATCGGCCGGCCGGGCGTGTCGTCGATCAGGCCCATGAGGCGGAACGCATGGAGCCAGTGGCCCATGGTCCGGTAGCCCCATTTCGCCTCGAACAGTTCGGCGTTGCGCACCACGCTGTCGAGATGGTGGATCGGCGGCATGTGGTGCGGATGATACTGGTGATAGACGCGCGCGCCTTCGAGCCAGGCGATGGCGATGCCGCGCGTGTCGAGGAGCTTGCCGAAATCGGTGTCTTCGCCGCCATAGCCCGCATAGCGCTCGTCGAAACCGCCGACGCCGAGGAAGGTCGCCTTCCGCATGGCGAAGTTCAGCGACCAGAAGCAGCGATAATCGTTGCAGATCTCGATGCCCTCGGCCGGCGGGCCGCGCCGGTCGGAATGCCGGACGGCGATATCCGCGAACCCGTCGGAGCTCCACGCGCCGGCGGTGGCCCCGCCGGGGAGATAGAGCACCTCGCCCATCAGCAATCCGTCGCATTCGCCGAGGCGGCGGGCGTAATCCGCCACGAGGGTGGGCGCGGGGATGCAGTCCACGTCGAGGAAGACCACAGCCTCCCCCGACGCGGCCGCCACGGCACGGTTGCGTGCGGCGGCCAGCGGCAGCGGGTCGCCCGCCACCGGGATCTGGCGGATCGGGAACGGCGCCTCCGGCAGGTCGTAGGGCTGGTCCTGCATGCGGGCGACGACGAGTTCGGCGGGTGCCCGCGTCTGACGCATCAGGCCGAGGACGAGGTTGGTGAGATGCGCGGGCCGTCCCTTGGCCAGCGTCACGACGGAAACGGTCGACATTCTCGAGGTCCGGTTTTGGGGAGCGGAAGGGTTCAAGCGGCGGGCGCGCCGGCCCAGAGTTCGTCGGTGAGGTCTTCGAGCCAGCCGGCGGCGCGGGCGGCGGCGTCCGGGGCGTGGAGCGGGCGCAGGGTCTCGCCGTCGAGCCGGCGCGCCCGGTCGAGGAGGTCGCGCCAGCCCTGGAGGTCGCCGGGCCAGTGCGGGGCCTGCACGGCGACGCCGAGGCGCACCAGGGCCTCGGCCTTGCGGGTCTGCTCGCCGAAATAGCGCCATTCGGGCATCACCACGAGGCGCCCGCCCACCCGCGCGACCTCGTGGACCGTGTTGTCGCCGGCCGAGGCGATGACGATGTCGGCGGCCGCGAGGTAATCGGTCACGGACGGCACCCAGCCGAGTTCGCGCAGGTTGCCGAAATCGGTCTCGTGGCCCTCGCGGTGGGTCGGCCCAAGGGTCAGCCAGAGGGCGTCCGGCACGGCACGCGCCGCCACGGTGAGGGGCGCGTAGGGCGTGCCGCTGCCCCCGCCGCCGGTCACGGCGACGACGATCTCCCGGTGGGGATCGAGCCGCAGGCGGGCGCGGGCCTCGGCGCGGGGGAGCACCGGATCGACGCTGGTGCAGAGGCCGCCGCTGTAGAAGGTCCTGGCGCGCAGAGAATCCGGGTAATCGTCCTGCTCCAAGCGCTCGTCGAAGGGGGCGAGCATGCCGATACAGGCCTCGTAGGCCCCCACATGGCCGATGTCGGAGCGGTCGCCGTGCATGCGGATCTGGACCGCCGGCACGCTGGCCGCGCGCGCCAGCAGGGCGATCTCGGCCGAGACGTCCACCACGAACAGGCCGACCTCCCGGTCGTCGAGATGGTCGAGGATGGTGCGCATGGTCCGGCGCGTCTCGCTCACGCCCAGCGGCACGCAATGCATCACGCGGGGCGTCGGCTCGGCGAACAGGCGCGCGGTGGGCACCCGGGCGCCGATCATGTTGGGCAGGGCGACGATCTCGATGTCGCGGGAGAACCCATCGAACAGGCTCGGATCGGCGGTGAGGACGGAGACCGGCCGCGTGGCGGAAAACTCGGCCACCACGGCGCGGGTGCGGTTGGCGTGTCCGCGCCCCTGGTGGTGGACGAAGAAGGCGATGGGTTTCGTCATGGGACTCGAGGCGGGGTCAGGAGAACAGGCGCGTGCCGGGCTGCCGGGCGGCGGCGATCTCGGCGGGGTCGGGGGTGCGCAGGCGCCGGATGGAGGTGGCCCGCGCGTCCCAGGCGATGAGGCCGGCCTCGCGGAACTGGCCAAGCCAGTATTCCATGCACCAGCTGCCGTGCCGGGCATGGAAGCGGGTGGCGTTGCGCAGGATCGACTCGAAATGCGGCAGGGGCGGCACGTGGACCGGGTGATGCTGGTGGTAGGCCCGCGCGCCCGCGATCCAGAAGGTCGGCAGGCCGGAGGCCGCAAGGCGCAGGGCGAAATCGGTTTCCTCGCCGCCATAGCCCGAGAAGCCCTCGTCCATGCCGCCGACGCTGCGGTAGGCCGAGGCCGGGAGGGCGAAGGACAGGCCCCAGAGCTCCCGCGCCTCGGGCTCCGGGCGCAGCCCGGTCTCCGGGATCGGGGGCTTGGCCGGATGCACCCGCCCGGCACGGTCGAGGGCCTCGCAATCGAGGCTGGCCCCCACGGCGCCCTCGGGCAGGTAGAGCACTTCGCCGAGCAGCAACGCCTCGGCCTCGGCTCCGGCATAGGCCGCCACCAGCCCCGGCCCGGGGATGCAATCCACGTCGAGGAAGATCAGGCGCGCGCCCTGCGCCGCCTCGGCGGCGCGGTTGCGGGCGGCGGCCAGCGGCATCGGCTCCCCTGGTACGTGCAGGTGCCGGACGGGACAGCCGGGATCCGGCAGGTCGGGAGCCGGCTCCGGCTGCATCCAGGCGATCACGAGTTCCAGGGGCGCCACCGTCTGCCGGGCGAGCCCGCGCATCAGGTTGCGCAGATGCCCGTCCCGGTGGCGGACCAGGGTGAGAACGCTCACCGAGCGCGCTCTAGCCGGCATGGACGGGCCTCTTCCGGAAATGCGCCACGCCCTCGATGACGCCGCGCGCATGCGAGGCGCGGGCGACGTAGGAATGGCCGAGCGCCGCATGGGTGGCGAGGTCGTCGGAGAAGTTGGCGACGATGATCGCCTGTCGCCGCACCCGCAGCATCTCCACGTCGTTGCCGGAATCGCCCGCCACGAACACGTTGCCCTCGGTGAGCCCGTAGAGCGCGCGGACATGGTCCACCGCCGTCCCCTTCGAGGCCGCGGGCGGCAGCACGTCGAGGTAGCGGCCGTGGCTGTGGATGATGGAGGCGGCGAGGCCCGCGGCGTCGAGCCTGCCCCGCACGCGCCGGGCGGTGGCGGCATCGCCGAAATAGCTGAGCTTGTGCGGGCGCTGCTCCAGAGGGCCTTGCGGAACGAGATCGGGAACCTGCCCGAGCACGGCCCGCACGTCCTCGCGGTTCCAGCCACGGGAGACCGCGTCCCGCCAGGACCGGTCGGCGGTGTAGCTCACCCCGTTGGCGTCGAGATGGTAGATCTCCGAGCCCACCGACGTGATCATCACCTGGGGGCGCGGGCTCGCCTGCTGCTCCAGGATCGCCATGGCGCTGTGGAACGACCGCCCGGTGGCGACGCCGAAGGCGAGGCCCTCCTGCTCGCTGCGCCATTGGCGGAACGCGGTGAGGCCGGCGTCGCACCCGACCAGGGTGTTGTCGATGTCGCAGATCAGGAGCTGGCGCGGATGGGTCGACGGCGCCTCGGCCGCCCCGAGGGCGCGCAGCAGGGCGTGGTAGCGCAGGGCGTGCCGGTCCCAATCGTAGGCCGCCGCCGCCCGCTCGCCGCCGGCGACGTAGCGGTCGCGCAGGCCGGGCTCGGTGAGGATGCGCAGGCAGGCCCGCGCGATCCCGGCCGGATCGCGCGGATCGACGAGGAGGCCGTTGCCGCAGGTCTCGACGATGTCGTTGGGGCCGCCGCTATCGGTGGCGACCAGGGGCAGGCCGGCGGCGGAGGCCTCGAGCAGGGTCAGGCCGAAGGGCTCGTTGAGGGCCGGGTTGACGAACACCCCGCCGCGCTCGCGGGCATAGGCGTAGAGGGCCGGCACGTCGTCGGGGCGGTGGGTCTTCGGATAGGCCACGCGCCCGTAGAGATCGTGGCGGTCGATGAGCACGAGGAGGTCGCGCATGGTCTCGGCCATGCCGCCGTCGAGGTCGTCGAGGTCGTCGCGGGTGCCGGCCACGAGGACGAGGTTGGCCCGCGCCTGCAGCTCCGGGCTCTCGCCATAGGCGGTGACCAGGGCGGCGAGGTTCTTCCTCGCCACGGGCCGGGCCAGCGCGAGCAGCGCGGGCTTGGCCGGATCGCGCAGGAAACGGTCGATGGAGGCGTCCACCCTCGGGCAGGTCCGGGCCGCGTGGAAGCGCGCCAGGTCGCTGCCCGGCGGCAGCACGCGGATGCGGCCGGGATCGTAGGCGGCATAGGTCGCGTATTGCACCTCGGCCTCGTCGCGCGAGGAGGCGATGACCAGGGCGGCGCGGGCCAGGGCCGTCTCCTCGGCCGCGATCCGGTGGGCCAGGGACGGGGTATCCGTCGGCGGCCGGCCCATGGCGCGGGCCTTCACCCGTCCGAGGGAATGCGCGGTGAACACGAAGGGGATGCCGAGCCGGTCCTCGACCAGGGCGGCGACGGCGGCGGCGTCGGCATAATGCGCGTGGATGATGGCGGGGCGCACGGGCTGCGCGGCGATCCAGGCGACGAGGGCTTCGGAGAAGCTCGCCACCTCCCCGTGCAGCGCTTCCTTGGGCAGGTAATCCGGCGACGCGCTGGCGAGTCGCACGATCGTCACCTTGTCCGATACGGCTTCCTCGGGCACGGCGTAGTCGGCTCCGAGCGCACTCTCGAACAGACGGGTGGCGATGACGATCCGGTCCGAGGCCGGGTCCCGGTCACAGGCCCGGACGAGATCGAGCAGGTAACGGATATGGCCGCCCGTATCGGCGGTGAGGCCGTAGGCGACGTCGTCACCGCGAAGACATCCTTGAAGCGCGATATGAAGAACGAACATCAGCGGCGGGGTGCCGGCGCGTCAACCACGGATAAAATGTCGACTTTCATACCTAAAACACAAGAACAACCCGTGATCCGTATCGCGCAGGTCGCACCCAACATCTTTCCGACCCCTCCGACGCATCATGGCGGGACGGAGCGCGTCATCCATGATCTCAGCATAGCACTGCGAAACTTGCAGGTTGAGGTAACGCTCTTCGCCCCGGCGGACAGTGTGACAGATATACCAAGGGTCGGAGATCATCTCAGTCTCGCCGCCCTGGAGGCCCGTGAGGGCCGGGTGGCTCCGGGGGTCCCGGCGGCCCTGGAAGCGCTCCAGATGGAAGCGCTTGCCCGCCGCCTCGACGATTTCGACATCGTCCATTGCCACGGCGAGTTCGCGCATGCGCCCGTGCTCGGCGCGCGGCGATGCCGCAGCCTGACGACCGTGCATTGGCGCGTGGACGAGCGCGACCGGGCGCTGTTCTTCGCCGGCTTCCCCGACCTGCCCGTGGCGGCGATCTCGGCGGCGCAGGAAGCCGGCATCCCGGTGGCGAACCGCGCCGGCATCGTCCATCACGGCATCGCCCGCGACCGTTACGCCCTGCGGAGCGAGCCGGAGGGCCATCTCGCCTTCATCGGCCGGATGACCGACCAGAAGCGGCCCGACGTCGCCATCCGCGTCGCCCGCGCGGCGGGCCTGCCGATCCGCCTCGCCGGGACCGTGGATGTGGGGAACCCGGATTATTTCGACCGGGCGGTCCGTCCGCTGCTCGGTGACGACGCCGTCTATGTCGGCCCGGTGGACGATGCGGCCAAGGGCCGGCTCCTCGGCGGCGCGCGCGCCCTCTTGTTTCCCATCGACTGGCCCGAACCCTTCGGCCTCGTGATGATCGAGGCCATGGCCTGCGGCACCCCGGTGATCGCCTGGAACCGGGGCTCCGTGCCGGAGATCGTCGAGGACGGGGTCACGGGCTTCGTCGTCTCCTCCGAGGCCGAGGCGGTGGCGGCCCTGGCGCGGGTGGGCGAGCTCGACCGGGCGCAGGTGCGCCGCCGCTTCGAGGCGCGCTTCACCGCCGAGCGCATGGCCGCCGACTACCTCGCGATCTACCGGCGCCTGCTCGGCCGGTGAGCGGGCGCATGCGCACGGCGCTCCTCGCCTGGGACTATCCCCCCGCCCCGAGCGGGCTTTCCACCGCCGCGCGCGAGATCGCCGAGAGCCTGAGCGCGCTCGGCATCGCCGTCACGGTGTTCACCCTCGACCGCACCGGGTCCGGCGACCATGCGGGCGTCGGGATCGAGGGGATCGGCCTCCCGCCGGGCTCGCGGCTCGCGCGGCTGCGCCTGTGGGGATCGGCCGGGCACCTCGCCGCGCCCATCGCCTTCCGCCGGGCGGTGCTGCGGGCCCATGCCCGGCATCCCTTCGCTTGCATCGAGGCCACGAACTGGTACGGGCCGGCCGCCCTCCTCGGAGGCGGCGCGGCCCCGCCCCTGGTGACCCGCAACTCCACGCCTGCCGCCTTCTCGCGCGAACCGGCCGCCTCCCTGCGCGACCGCCTGGACGGTCTCGCCGCCGACCGGCTGGAACGCCGGCAGGCGATGGCGAGCGCCGGGCTGATCTCGAATACCGGCGAGCATGCGGCGCGGATGACGGCGCTCTACGGCCTTCAGCCGGCCCGGCCCCATACCGTCCGGCCCCATACCGCCCGGCCCCATGCGGTGATCGGCCTGAGCCTGCCCCCGGAGATGCTGGAACGCGCTCGCGCCGCTCCCTATCCGGAGGCCACGGGCGGCCCGGTCCGCCTGCTGTTCGTCGGCCGGGCCGAGCCGCGCAAGGGGTTCGATCTCCTGCTCGCCGCCGCCGCGATCCTCGGTGCCGATTGCGAGGCCGGAACGCTTCCCCCCTTCGAGATCGCCCTCGTCGGCGTGCCCGAGGCCGACCTTCCGCCGGATTGTCCCGCCGCCGCGCGACGGTGCCTGCGCCCCTTGGGCCGGATCGACGCCGTGGCCTTGGAGGCCGCCTATGCGCGAGCCCATGCCGTGCTCGCCCCCTCGCGCTACGAGAGTTTCGGCCTCGTCTACCAGGAGGCCCTGGCCCATGGCCGCCCGGTGGTGGCCTGCGCTCAGGATGCCAGCGCCCGCGCCTTCATCGGTGGGCCGGGCGCAGGCCTTCTCGCGCGGGAAGCGACGGGGGCGGCCCTGGCCGAGGCCATCCGTCCGCTGCTCCTGGATTCCGCCCTGCGCCTGCGCCTGCGGGACCGCGCCCTTTCGGCGAGCGGCGCCTTCGACCGGGCGCGGCTCGGAGCCGAGACCCTGGCGCTCTACGAACGGGCCATCGCGGCAGCGCGTCAGGGCCGGTAGGGGCGCAGCAGCGCCGTCTCCTCCTCCGGCCGCCCCCGGCCGGGGTCCATCGCCTCGTAGCGCCGGGACCGCGCCTCCACATGAGCGCGCGAGAGCCGGTGCTCGATGGCGCCGTGGAGGGAGATGAAGCCCCGCCGCCACGCGCCGCCGAGATCGGGCCGCTCGTGAACACGCCCCCCGAAACGGACATCCGCGCGGTTCAGGCGGTACTGAACGTCCGGATAGACATCCGACAACACCCCGTCGACGCGGTTGCGCCGGGGCAGGCCGATGGAGAGGATCTCCCCCTCCTCGGCCAGGGCGGCAAGGGCCGGAAGCAGCTCACCCACGGCGGCTGCCAACTCCTCGTCGGCGTCGAGCTGGAGCATCCAGGCACGGCGCGACAGGTCCTGCAGCGCGTTGCGCTGGGCCGCGAAATCGCCGGCGAGGGGGCGGGCGGCGACCCGCACGGCGCCGGAGGGATAGCCGGCGATGGCGGCGGAAACCGGCGGGCTGTCGGGGGCGTCGACGAGGACCACCACGTCGCCGGTCCAGGCCGCATGGGCGGAAAGGCGGGCCAGCACCGCATCCAGATCCTGCGGCCGGCAGAGGAGGCCGAGCGAGACCGTGGCCGGCAGCGCGGCATCGAGATCGAACAGATCGCCGGCGGCGGCCCGCTCGGAATGCGGGTGCAGCAGGGCCGCGCGGTCGGCCCCGCCGACCGGCCTGACGCCACGGCGCAGCCGGGTGGCGGCAAGGCGCAGGGTGTAGATGTCGAGACCGTAGGGCGCTTGCGGATCGAGGCGGAACACGCGCCCGGCCAGAGCCCGCGCGAGATCGGCCCAGCATGCGGCCGGGTCCGCCCCGTCCTGGACGAGCACGCCGCACGAGGCACAGGCGATGGGAAACGCCCGCCGCCGCCCATCCTCATGGACGATGTGCCGGTCAGTCGGCTCGAGGCTATCGGCCTCACAGACGAAGCAGCGTCGCATGGTTCTCCCTCATCGCGCCCGGCCTCGCCGCGCCTGAGCGGGTTCCCGGGTTTCAGGACGCAAAACCGGCGACCACTTGTGCCGAACCTGCCTGGCATCATCGGCATGAATGCGCGGTTTTCGGGTGGATATGAAGGGGGCATGGTTCTTCCCAACAGCCTCGCTTCTGCACGACCCCGACCCGCCGGGCTCGCGCTGCGGCGAATTTTTGGGTTGAAGCCAAGCTTCGCCGCCCTAGATGCCCTCGGCCTACCCACAAGGAAGGATATCCGATGAAAGACCTGCGCTCCCTCGCGCTCGCCGCGGCGCTCGTATGTGCCGGCTTGACGTCAACGGCCCAGGCCGCTCCCCTGGCCGTGGACGCTACCGCGCTCGGACAGCCAGCGGCCGTCGAAACCGTCCAGTACGGGTACGGGTACCGGTCCGGTTACGGCCATTCGCCCCAGTACCGCTATCGGAAGCACATTCGCCGGCAGATGCTCCATGATCGCCGGTATGGGGCGCATCTGCGCCGCCAGGATCAGAACTATCGTCGCGCTCGCCGCTACGGATACTGACAGCCTGCCGAATTCGGGTTGAAGAGCCCAGGTATTCAGACCCCGCCCGGCGAAAGCCGGAGCGGGGTTTTCGCTGCGTCATGTGTGCAGCGGCACCTCGTCCCCCTACCGGCGCCGATCCCGCCCCGGAATGGATTGCCGGCTGATCTTCATCGACGATACTCTCGCGCATGGCATGGAGGGGGCCATGACGTTGGATCGATATGGTATCGACACAAGAGATCGTTCTTGATCGGGCACATCGCATTGGTGAGGGAAGAAGTGCCGAAGTCTTTGTCGACAAATCGGGCCGGATACTGAAGCTCTACAAGGCGAAATGGGGAAAGTCCCTGGCCGAAAAGGAGTTCGTCGCGACGTCGTTCGCCCATTCCCAAGGCCTCCGCGTCCCGGCCCCTTTGGGAATCATCGAGCGGCACGGACGATCCGGCGTGCTGTTCGAGCACATCGACGGCAAGACGGTTCTCGAACACTTCAGGAGGAACCCGGTCGGCATGCTGGGCGCCCTGAGGCAACTCGCCCATATTCAAATCGGCATCCACACAATCGACAATGCTCCGCTTCCCAACCAGCAGGACGCACTGCGTGTTCAAGTCTCCAGAGCGAGAGTGCCTGCCTGGCTGAAGCAAACGACGCTCGCCGTGCTCGATCGCCTGCCCGATGGGGACAATCTCTGCCACGGAGATCTCCACCCCGAGAACGCGCTCTGCACGCCGGACGGTCTGGTCGTCATCGACTGGGAAAAGTCGACGGCAGGGCATCCCACAGCGGACGTCGCCCGCACCGAGCTCATCCTTCGATCCGGACGCACCCGCTTCGTCAACGCCTGGGCGAAGGCGGCCGATGCGCGGATCCGCGCGAGATTGGCCGATTTCTATGTCTGGACGTATTGCCGATTGAGCGGCATCGACAGGCGGGACATCGACGCCTGGCGGCTGCCCATGATCGTCGCCCGCCTGTCCGGGCAGGCCGCCCCGAACGAGGACGACCTTCAGGCGGAAGCGAGACGGCTGGGACACCACTTCGCGCATCTGATCTGATGCGCGGCCCGCCGCCGGGACCGGCCTGAGGCACTGCGAGCGAGCCGAGCCGTAATGCAGCGGGGTGGGCGGGGCCAACGGCATGCCGTTCGCGAAGGCGGCGGACACCATCATGCGGAGACAGAGGCTCGTCAGGCGGCCCACGCCGTGCGGCCAAGATTTGTGGGGGAGCAGTTAAGAGACTGCGAACTCTCGGGAAATTTGGTCGGAGTGGCAGGATTTGAACCTGCGACCCCCACGTCCCGAACGTGGTGCGCTACCAGACTGCGCTACACTCCGACGGCCGGCGTCTCCACCGGCGAGCGGACGTATAGCGAGGCCGGCGCGGGGCCGCAAGCGCCATCATGGCCCTTGTTGCGATATGGCGGCGGGACGGGCGGCCCAATCGGGGGCAAGGGTGCGGCGGATGCAGCCGACATTGGCCGCCATGACCGCGAGGGCGGCGGCATGGCCCGGTGCCGTGGAGAGGGCGTGCAGGCTCCAGGCCTTCGTCCCGGCCGGCATCGTCAGCAACTCCGCCCTGTCCGGCGTGACGGAGACGGCAAAGCTGTCGAGGGGCAGGGAGAGGCCGTGGCCGGTGGCCTTCGCAACGGCCTCCTTGCGGGTCCAGCAGGCGAAGAACGCCGCCGTGAGGTCGTGGGGCGGGAGGGTTTCGAGGGCGGCGATTTCCTCTCGCGCGAAATGCGCCCGCGCGATGCGCAGCAGATCGGGCATCGGGAGTATTTCTTCCACGTCGACGCCGATCTCCGCCGAGGAGGAAAGCCCGATCAGGGCGCGGCTGCCGGAATGGGACAGGCTGAAGCGGCATGAACCGGCCTGCTCCCCCGCGAGATATGGTTTGCCGGAGGGCGCCGCGCCGAAGACGAGGCCGCGCGGGTCCGATCCGAGCCGTTCCCCGAGCACGAGGCGCAGGGCCGCGTGGCTCGCCTCGAACCGCCAGCGATCCACGTCGCGGACGAATCGGGCGGCGCGCGCGATCTCGTCGTCGGAGAGAAGATCCCGGCACGTCGCCCGATGGTCGATGGCCTGGGTGAGATCGACGTCCCAGACCGTGACGTCAGGATTCGTCCCCGCGCGGTCCGGCGTCCCGGTGCCCATCGGCTCGCTCGGACAAGCGGCGGTCACCCGTCAGATCGACGGGCCGGAGGTGCCGTCCCACTCGCGAGCGACGACGAGGCCGAGATAGGCGATCTGACAGAGGGCGGCCAGGCCGTAGAACGTGCCGACGGTCGCGGGCCACGCGAGACCGTGCTCGACGGCGACGGCGGCAGTGATCGTCACGCTCGCGGCAAGGATCACCGCGAGGGCCATCAGCGGCCTGTGCGCCGCACCGGTCTCGTCATAAACTTCCCGCACAACGCACCTCGACGCCATCGACGTCGGTCATCTCACACGTGGGATGCCGAAGCGTTAACGTGCCGGGGCCGGGCGCGGGCGGCAAGTACCGTCCGATCAGACGTACACGTTACCGGCGGTCTGTGGAAAACGCTCGGCCAGGGCGCGCCGGAGCTTTTCCAGGGCGCGGTTCTCGATCTGCCGGACCCGCTCCTTCGAGATGCCGAGGCGGCGGCCGAGCGCCTCCAGGGTCGCCTGATCCTCCGTGAGTCTCCGCTCGCGCAGGATGCGCAATTCGCGCTCGGAGAGCACGGTGAGCGCCTCGTTGAGCCAGGTGAGCCGGCGCTCGCCGTCCACCGAGGCCGAGACCGTCTCGTCGGGCAGATCGGACCCGTCCACGAGAAAATCCATCCGCTCGGAGGAGGCCTCGCTCTCCTCGCCCACGGGGGCGTTCAGGGACATGTCCGGTCCGGACAGGCGCGCATCCATCAGGGCCACGTCCTCGCGCGAGACGCCGATGGCGGTGGCGATGCGGCGATGGATCTCGTCGCCCACATGCTCCTCGGTGGATTGCATCAGCTTGGCGCGAAGACGGCGCAGGTTGAAGAACAGGGCCTTCTGGGCCGAACTCGTGCCGCCGCGGACGATGGACCAGTTGCGCAGGATGTAATCCTGGATCGAGGCCCTGATCCACCACGTGGCATAGGTGGAGAAGCGGACTTCCCGCTCCGGTTCGAACCGGGCCGCCGCTTCCATCAGGCCCACATGACCTTCCTGAACGAGATCGGCCATGGGCAGGCCGTAATGCCGGAAGCGTCCCGCGATGGCGATGACGAGGCGCATATGGGCGGAGATCAGGCGGTGAAGCGCGTGCTCGTCGCGCTCGTCCTTCCAGCGGACGGCGAGGCCACGTTCCTCGTCTCGCGCCAGGAAGGGCGCCTCCATGGCCGTACGAATGAACTGTCGCCGTATCCCCGCGATGTCCGCCATTCCCGCCTCCGCCTTTTGTCCGTTGCGTGCGCGCACCGCGACGGACGTTCCGGGTCGGTCGACCCGAATGGTCCGGAAAGCGAGGGCACCAGCCCGGGGGCATCGCCCAGGCACCGGACAACGGAGCCGTTACGTGGATAGTTCCGCCGGCTCGGGCTGACAGGGGGCCGTGACCCTGCGGCGCATCGGAGCATCCGGGCGACGGTCGTTGGCGCGACCGCCGATGCGGTGCCGACAAAGAAAAAGGCCCGGCGCTGGTGCGCCGGGCCCGATCGTCCGATGGATCCGTCTGAGATCGGCGGTCCGCTCAGGCGGCCTCTTCCCGGATCTCGTCGCTGTCGCCTTCCGCCTCGGCATCGCCCTCGGCTTCCGCCTCACCCTTGGCGCGGCGGGGCGACTTGGCGAGGCTCTGCTCGATCAGCTTGAGCGCCTCCGTCTCGGTGATCTTGTTCACCGAGGAGATCTCGCGCAGCACGCGGTCGAGGGCGGCCTCGTAGAGCTGGCGCTCGCTGTAGGATTGCTCGGGCTGGGCCTCCGACCGGTAGAGGTCGCGGACCACCTCGGTCACCGACAGCAGGTCGCCGGAATTGATCTTGGCCTCGTATTCCTGGGCGCGGCGCGACCACATGGTGCGCTTGATCCGGGCGCGACCGGTGAGCACGTCGAGGGCCTTCTTGACGAGTTCCGGCTCGGCGAGCTTGCGCATGCCGACGCTGTTGGCCTTGGCGGTGGGCACGCGCAGGACCATCTTGTCCTTCTCGAACGAGACGACGAACAGCTCGAGCTTGTAGCCGGCGATCTCCTGCTCCTCGATCGCCGTGATACGGCCGACGCCATGAGCTGGGTACACCACCGCTTCGCCGGTCTTGAAGCCTTGGCGGCCTGCCGTCGTCTTCTTGGCTGTCGTCATGCGAGAAGCGCCTCCAGAACATCGCGCGGGTCGAGTCGCGCTGAACCTTCATTCCCGGGGTGGGTGACCCGGCTTGAGCCCCTTGTCCGCCGGCCATCGATGCGTCATGCACCGGCCGAGCGGGTCCCAGGCTAACCGATCATCCACACCATGCGATCGGGGTCGCGGAAGGCGCATGCGCCTCCAGCGGTCGATCACATGCCGCCTCGTCTCGCCGAGGTAGCGTCCCAGGAAGATGGGAAGCCGACTCTGTCGAAAAGTTTGAAAACCACCGGTGAGGTAGCCAAAGGCAGCACGTCAGGCACGAACGACGGCAGGCGGTCTACATACCACAAACCGGGCGCCGAATCAAAGGATTGCCGACGCAGGGCATGCGTGAGCGACCGGTCGGGCCGGGCTCCACACGGCGCCCGATGCACGCGGGGAGGGAATCTCCGAAGACCTGCCGGGTCGACGCTTCCGCAGGCCGGCCCGCCATCCGCGGCGTCGTGAAGCGCCCGTGTCCGTCGGCAGGCCGGGGATCACGTGTCCGTGACCTCGAGGCGAACCGGGAGTTCCGGGCCACCGGCCCGGCCGAGGGGTCAGTCGCCGGTGCCGGGGGAGGCCGAGAAATGCGCCTCGAGCTTGCCGGCGACGCCGTCCCAGTCCTTGGCGTCGGACGGGGCGTCCTTCTTCTGGGTGATGTTGGGCCAGCTCCGCGCGTAATCGGCGTTGAGCTTCAGCCAGGTTTCCAGGCTCGGCTCGGTGTCGGGCTTGATCGCCTCGGCGGGGCATTCCGGCTCGCAGACGCCGCAATCGATGCACTCGTCGGGGTGGATGACGAGCATGTTCTCGCCCTCGTAGAAGCAATCCACGGGGCAGACTTCCACGCAGTCCATGTACTTGCACTTGATGCAATTGTCGGTGACGACGTAGGTCATGTGCCCTTCAGCCCTATCCGTGGTGGGGTGGATCGCGAGACCCGAGCCCGCTTGGCCCCGATCCTAGACCGGCCTCCCGCACGGCTCCGTTAACGCGTCCGTGTGTCACGCGCCTCGCGGACGGCGCGTCGACCGCCCCGCCCGTCATTTCCGCACGGCTCTATCCCCTGCCAGAGTGGCTGACAAGCAGCGGCGGCTCATGCCGGCTGCGGCAGGTGCGTCCGTGCCACACCCAAGGAGGCCATCGGATCCGCCCATCCGCCGGCCGGCCGCTCCCTTTATCCGAGAGGGTCCGACAGGAGACGCGACGGGCGCCATCGTAACGTGAATAGTGCCGCATCCGGCAAACGTTCCAGTGCGGTGGCGGGCGAAAGACCGTTGTTACCAAGGGTCGCAGAGCCCGCAGGGGAGCTCGGATCGTCACCGGCCGTTCCATCGACCCCGAACAGTCGCTCTCCTCGAATGCGAGGCACGCCATGAACGACAACGAGCATGCCGTCTACGCCATCGCTCCGGAACTCGGAGGATGGACGGTCTACGACACCAAGACGCTGGAGCCGGCGCTGGTGAAGAGCGTCCGGCAGGTCGGTCTGGGTCGGGAAGCCGCGCATGCGATGGCGGACGCCCTCAACGCCATGGAGCGGACGGCGCCCGGATCGTCCCTGGCCCGGCCGGACGGACCGGCCTAAGCGGGTTCGCGTTGGCAAGCCAACGCATCACCCGGCTTAGCTCTTTGCTGTGTCGCAGGTTTTCGATCGCAGAACCGGGGGCCACTTCTGCGAAACCTGCTCAGGACCCGACGCCCCATCCGCGAGTCCCCGCACCGGTGGCCTGTTCCAAGGAACTCGACCCATGTCGTCATGGCCGGACCTCGACGATCCCCACCTCGCCCTTGTCGGCAACGCGCCGGAGATCGGCGATCACGGCCGGGCCATCGATGGGGCGTCCTGCGTGGTGCGCTTCAACAACGCCGCGGGTTTCGGCGGCCCGGCGGGATCGCGCGTGACCCTCCTCGCCCTCGTCAATCGCGGAGGCCAGGCCCGCGCCTGGGTGGAGGATGACGGGTTCCTCGATCGCCCCGTGATCCGGCAGGCCCGCACTTACCTGCTGGCCTTCCCCGAACTCTCGCCGGACGAGGAGGGAGCGCATGAGCGCGTCTGCTGGACGGCGCCCCTGCGGGACAAGCTCGCCCACCGCCCGGTCCATGTCCTGCCCTCCGCCCTGCATGACCGCGCCCGCCAGCAGCTCGCCCCCCGCGTCTCCGGCACCCCGAATCCGAGCACGGGCTTCCTGGTGGCGCTCGCCATCCTCGAGGGGCGGAGCCCGTCCCTGCCCCCGATCGACGTCTATGGGTTCGGCTTCGCCGGCTGGTCGGGCCACCCCTGGGACGCCGAGCGGGACTGGTTCACGGCCTGCGGCGAGGCCGGACGCCTGCGGCTCCATCCTCCCGCCGCGTCCTGACCTCGGCGCGACCGCCAAGCATGGCAGCCTGACGGCGAAAGGTTCCACGGCCGAGCGCAATCCCCATAGTTTTCCCCCAAATATAGATCTCTCATTTTTGGGAGCCTCAAGGCAAAGCGAGCGTTCCTTGGATGACTGACAGCGCCATGACGCGTCGGTACGAAATAATACACTCGTTGAAGTGGGATGATGTCTATGGCCGACAAACAGAAAACCTTGAATGATGCTTTCTATGAGACCCTCAAGGACGTCTATTACGCCGAGAAGCAATCCGTTCGCGCGTTGAAGAAATCGGCCAAATCCGCCGAGCACGACGAGCTGCGTCAGGCGTTCGAGACCCATGCCGAGGAGAGCGCCGTCCAGGTCGAGCGCCTCCAGCAGGTGTTCGAGATCATCGGCAAGTCGGCGCGGGCCAAGACCTGCGAGGCCATGCAGGGCCTGACCGCCGAGATGGAAGAGGATCTCGAGGATTTCGGCGACAGCCCGGCGGCGGATGCGGTCCTGATCGGCTGCGCACAGGCCGTCGAGCATTACGAGATCGCCCGCTACGGCACCCTCAAGACCTGGGCGAGCCAGCTCGGCTACGAGGACGCCGCCAAGCTCCTCGACGAGACCCTTCAGGAGGAGAAGAAGACCGACGAACTCCTCACGCAGATCGCCCTGGGCCTCAACATGGAGGGCTCCGAGGAGGCCGGGACCGAAGACGAGGCCGGGACGGAGGACGAGCCTGCTCCCCGGAAGAAGGGCGCCAAAGCCGAGTCCGGGTCCAAGCCCAAGTCCAAGGCCGAGTAGGGAGATCGAACCATGGTCGATACCAGCAAGATCCGGGAGCACATGCCGGTCGTCGGGTCGGATGACGGGCATGTGGGCACGGTGGACCACCTCGACGGGCAGCGCATCAAGCTCACCCGGACCGACCCCGAAGCCGAGGGTCGGCACCATTTCCTGCACATCGACTCGATCGATGCGGTGGAGGACGGCAAGGTCAAGCTGAACCGGACCTCCGCCCAGGCCAAGGACGAATGGGGCACCGTAGAATAGCGCGGCGCGTCGGGCCGGAATGCGAAGGGGTTGCCGATGAGGCGACCCCTTTTTTCCGGCCTCACCCCGGCCTGGACATCGAGACCGAAGGCCGAGCCCCGGACCGGACGAATTCGTCGATGCCCGCGGGCGACGCGACCCCTACTCCGCCGGCGCGTGCGCGGTCGGCGCCAGCGCCGGGACCGGGACCGCGCCCCGGGCCGCGACGAAGAGCAGGCCGGCCACCAGCATGTAGGCGAGCGCCAGGGTCGGGGTCACCGCAAAGCCCACGGCGGGGCCGTGCATGAAGCCGAAGAAGGTCAGGACGCCCCCGGCCGCCGCGAAGGCCGAGGCCCTCGGGAAGTCGCGCTCGATGATGAAGGTCGCGATGGCGCCGAGGATCAGCCCGCCGAGGATCGCGCCTTCGCCGAGGACGGCGAGTCCGTGATAGAGCACCCCGACCTGTCCGAGCTTGTCCATGCCCACCGCAGCGGCGCTGGTGCCGGCCGCCCCCAGCGCCCCGTCGATCAGCGTCTTGGCCCAGGCCGCGAGATGCGGCGCGAAGGCCAGCACGATGGCGGGCGCGTGCGAATGCGGCGTCTCCTGGAAGGCCTGCGCCCCGATGAGCATGCCGATATAGAGCAGGATCGGCGAGATCGCGACGATGGGCACCACGCTGGAGATCAGCGAGATCAGGTTCAGCCAGGCGAGAAGCAGCACGACGATGCCTGTGGCGAAGGAGTAGCCGATCCGCCCGCCCATCGCCTTCCACCCTGGATGACCGATATAGACGGCGTTGATGAAGGGGTTGCCCATGAGGCAGCCGATCAGGCTGACGATCCCGTCGGCGGTGAGCACCCGCGTGGTCGGGTAGGCGTCGCCCGCCACTTCCGCGCTCTCGACATTGTCCATCGCCTCCACGAGGTCGTAGATGCCGAAGGGGATCGCCGTCACCAGGATGATCCCGATGAACTCGAAGCCGCCGAAGACATGGCCGATGGCCGGCAGCGGCACCGAGAAGCCGATGCCGGAGAGCGCGCTCGCGAGGCCGGGGCCGCTGACCCCGCCGATGTCGATCCCGACGAGCTTGGCGCCCCAGGCGACGGCCATGCCGAACAGGATGGCCACGAGGCCGGCCGGAAGCCGGCCCGGATAGCGCACGCCGCCGAACCACGCGAGCAGGATGATGGCGAAGGCGACGACGCCGATCACCGGGGTCTGGATCAGCTCCAGCGCCGGGCGCATGGCGATGAAGGTGACGGAGACGCCGGCGAGGGTTCCGAGGAGCGCCGCGCGCGGCGTGATGCGCCGGATGACCGGGGCGATGAACCCGCCGATCATCAGCATGAAGCTCTGGATGAACACCCAGGCGAGCCCCGCCTCCCAGGCCTTCACCGGATCGCCGGTGGAGAGCTTGATCGGCAGCATGATGACGAAGACCACGATGAACATGTGCGGCACGCTGATGCCGGAGGGCAGCGCGCAGACGTCGTCGCGGCCGCTGGTCTTGGCGAGCCGGTAGCCGAGCCAGCCGTAATAGGCGGTGGAGAGGAAGAGCATCAGGCCGACGGCGGGCAGGATGCGCCCGAAGGTGATCGCGTCGGGCATGCCGAGGACGAAGCGCAGCAGGCCCGTGAGCACCAGCATGTTGACGAGGATGTTGGTGCCGAAGCCGAAGAACGCGTTCCAGTCGCCGGGCACCCAGAGGGCCGGGCGGCGGGATGCGCCGGCCGTGTTCGTCATGCCGCTCGCCATGGTGCCCTCCATCGTGCCAGGGCGAGGCGAGTGCGCCGCGCCGGGAAAAGGGGTTCAGCCGTGCCGGCCGAGGGCAGCGAGGACGCTGTCCGAATCCGAGACCCAGCCGAAGATGCCGCCCTGCGCCTTGATCATCGCGAGGCCGGCGGCGTGGAACTCGGGGATATACGACGCGCAGGCATCGCCGACGACGACGCAGCGATAGCCGCGGTCGTTGGCCTCGCGCACCGTCGTGTGCACGCAGACCTCGGTGGTCACGCCGCAGACGAGAAGGGTCGCGATGCTGCGGGCCGCGAGCACGTCGGCGAGTTCGGTGGCGTAGAAGGCGCCCTTGCCGGGCTTGTCGATCACCGGCTCGCCGTCCTGCGGCGCCAGGGCGGGAATGATGTCGTGACCGGGTTCGCCCCGGATCAGGATGCGGCCCATCGGTCCGGGCTGACCGATCCGGGCCGTGGGCTCGCCGCGCTCCAGCTTGGCCGGCGGCGCATCGGAGAGGTCCGGGCGGTGGCCCTCCCGTGTATGCACGACCAGGAGTCCGGACGCGCGGGCCGCGTCGAGGAGGGCCCTCGTCGGCGGCACGGCGGAGGCGAGGAGCGAGACGTCGTTGCCGAGGCTCTCCCCGAAGCCGCCGGGCTCGAGGAAGTCGCGCTGCATGTCGATGATGAGAAGGGCCGTGCTCGACGCGTCGAAGGGGAGCGGGGACGGCTGGGCGTCGAGGAGGTTGGGCATGTGGGGCCTCTCCCAATCGCGAATCGGGCTGACCGCGCCTCATCATGTATGCAAGGATGGGGAAATCCTTGCCCAAACCATACACTTCGATGCCCGAAGATTCGCCTCGCCCTGGCGAGCTTCTATGCATGATCTCCGGTGGACGAGCCGGTGCCGTCAGCGTTGCAGGCGCGCCTTGCCCGCGCGGAGCGGAGCGGCCGGCCGCTCCAGGCGGTCCCGCGCCCGTTCGCCGGCCGCCTCGCGCGCGGCGGCGCTCTGGGCGTCGAGGGTCTCGAAGGCGTCCTCGACGACGCTCATGTGGACGAGCATCGCGGAATTCGCGGCGGCGGCGTCCCGCGCGAGGACGGCGCGGACGACGAGGCCGTGCTCGGCATGCGAGCGGGCGAGCCGCCCCGGTGCCTGGAACTGGACGCGGCGGTACGGCGTCAGCCGCCGCCGCAGATTGCGGGCGATCTCGTCCACCACCGTATTGTGGGCGCCCTCGTAGAGGAGCCCGTGAAAGTCCTGGTTGGCGACGACGTAGCTGTCGTGGTCCCCGGCCTCGGCGAGGACGCCCATGCGCTCATGCAGCAGCCGGAGCTGGGCGCGCTCCGCGGGCGTCATGCTCAGGGTCGAGAGGCGGGCGCAGGTCGCCTCGATCTCGCCCATGGCGATGAACAGCATGTCGAGCTGGTCCGGCGTGATCGTCCGCACGGTGGCGCCAAAGCGAGGGCGCAGGTCGATCAGGCCGGTGCCGTTGAGGAGGCGAAGGGCATCGCGCACCGGCGTGCGCGAGACGCCGAAGCGCGTGGCCAGGACCTGTTCGTCCAGCCGGGCGCCCGGCGGGAATTCCCCCGACAGGATGGCGTCGGCGATTCTGTCGGACAGGCTTTCGGAGCGGGTCGGGGACGCAGGCACTGTGGTCTCGGTTCACGACACGCGATCGGCGCAGGGTCGGCCTGCGCGCGCCATCAGCCTGCGCGCGCCATGAGTACGACGAGTTTCCCCCGCGCCGCAACGGGAGGACGTCGCGGCACGGGGCCGGGAATTCGTTGCAATTTTATGACTCCTCCCATCGGCGATCGGCTGGCGGCCCGCCATGGCACATCGGTTGCGGAGATCCCCTCAGACGTTGCGAATGAGGAGAAGAACGATGGTCGCAAGGGGGCTCACGGCCGCGGCTCTGTCACTCGGCATGATCGGATGCGGCATGATCGAATGCAGCATGGCGGCCGATCTCGATCCGGTGAAGACGCTCAAGGTCGCCGAGCCGGCGCCGGTGAAGGCGCCGTCCTTCTTCCTGTTCTCCGATACGCAGGTCAGCTTTCGCTACCAGTTCCCGGCCGCGGAGCCGGGCGTGCAGATCCAGAAGGCGGATGGCAGCTTCCGCAATCGCGACATCCCGAAATACATCACCAACATTTCCCACGCCGACGCCTGGGCCTACGGCACGAACTTCTTCTCCCTCGACATCCTGCAATCGACGTCCCAGGACCCGGCGGGGACCACCAACGTCCCGGGCGGCTTCGCCCAATACGATCACGGCGCCACGGAAGCCTACGGCCTCTATCGCGGCACCCTCAGCCTGAACGCCCTCACCGGAACCAAGGCCTTCGCCATTCCGGGCATCGTCAAGGACGTCTCGCTCTCCTTCGGTTTCGATGCGAACGCGAAGAACACCGCCTTCGGCCCCAAGAAGCGCGACGTCGTGGGGGGCCTGACATTCTCGGTCGACGTGCCGGCGGGCTTCCTCAACATCAGCGCCCATGCCTACAAGGAATGGAACCGCAACGGCTTCAACTTCCAGCCCGACCGTGACGTCAGCTTCGACACCGTTCCCGAGTTCGAGATCGTCTACAATTTCCCGCTGACCTTCATCCCGAACCTTCCGCTGAGCATCGCCGGCTTCAACAACATCGTGACGCCGAAGGGCAAGGGCATCCGCGACCCGTTCAACTATCCGGGCGGCTATTATCCGGGGACGGGCGTCGAGTTCCTGTCGCGGACGAACCTCGTCCTCGATGTCGGCAAGCTGGTCTGGAACCAGCCCAACAAGCTCGATGCCTTCATCGGGTTTCAGTACTGGCTGAACAAGTTCGGCAACGTCGATCGCGCGAACTTCAAGGGGAACGAAGAGAAGAGCTTCCTCGCCGGCCTCGCCTTTCACATCTTCTGAACGCACCGATACCCGAACGGCCTGAAATGTGCTCCGCTCCGGGGCGCCTGACATCGGGAGCCAGGATGAGCGAACGAGACGCCGGAGCCCGCCGCCTCTGGATCAGGAACCCGCTGGCGATCCTCGCGGCGGAATCCGCCGGCGGCATCGTCGTCGAGGGATCGCGCATCGTGGAGCGCGTGGCGTCGGGCGGGACACCGGCGGCGGCCGTGCACGAGACCTTCGACGCCTCGCGCCACGTGGTCGTTCCCGGCCTCGTCAACACCCATCACCACTTCTTCCAGACCCTGACGCGCGCCCATCCCCTGGCGATCAACAAGCCGCTGTTTCCCTGGCTGAAGGCGCTCTACACGGTCTGGGACAAGCTCACCCCGGACGCATTCCGCCTCGCCACCCGGCTCGCCTATGCCGAACTCCTGCTGTCGGGCTGCACCACGGCGGGCGACCACCACTACCTGTTTCCCAAGGGGCTCGAGGCGTCCGTCGACATCCAGGTCGAGGAGGCGCGCAGCCTCGGCATCCGCGCCGTCGTCACCCGTGGCTCGATGAGCGTGTCGGTGCGGGACGGCGGCCTGCCGCCGGACACCCTGGTCCAGGACGACGACACCATCCTGTCCGACAGCGAGCGGGTGCTCGGCCTGTTCCACGACACCGCGCCCGGCGCGATGGTGCAGATCGGGCTGGCGCCGTGCTCGCCCTTCGCCGTGTCGAAGCGCCTGATGCAGGAGAGCGCGGCGCTGGCCGAACGCCACGATTGCCGCCTCCACACCCATCTCGGGGAAACCCTCGACGAGGAGGCCTATTGCCTGTCGAGCTTCGGGCTGCGCCCGGTCGACTACCTGGAGGAGGTCGGCTGGATGAGCCCGCGCGCGTGGCTCGCCCACGGCATCCATTTCAACGACGCGGAGATCGCCCGCCTCGGCAAGGCGGGGGTCGGAATCTGCCATTGCCCGACCTCGAACATGACCCTGGCCTCGGGCTGCTGCCGGACCTGCGAGCTCGAAGCGGCGGGCAGCCCCGTGGGCCTCGGCGTCGACGGCTCGGCCTCGAACGACAACTCGAACCTGATGGAGGGCGTCCGCCACGCCCTGATGCTGAACCGCCTCACCTACGGCGCGGAGAAGGTCACCCATCTCGACGCCCTGCGCTGGGCCACCGAGGGCTCCGCCGCCTGCCTCGGGCGCAGCGACATCGGACGGATCGAGGAGGGTCGCGAAGCCGACCTCGCCCTGTTCACCCTCGACGAACTGCGCTTCTCCGGCAGCCACGATCCCCTCGCCGCTTTGGTCCTGTGCGGGGCGCACCGGGCCGACCGGGTGATGGTGGCCGGGCAATGGCGGGTGATCGACGGGCACCCGGTGGGCCTCGACACGCGCCGGCTTCGCGAGGAGCACACGCACTTGGCCCGGCACCTGTTCGGCACGGTTTGACGATGGCGACCGCTCTCTACGCCCCTCCGCCCCGCCCGAGGCAGGGACCGACCCCGCTCTTCGGCGCCTACGGCATCGTCAAGCGCTTCGGCAGCTTCACGGCGAATGACGGCGTCGATCTCGAGATCCGCGCCGGCGAGATCCACGCCCTCCTGGGCGAGAACGGCGCCGGCAAATCGACCCTGATGAAGATCCTCTACGGCCTGCTGGAGCCGACGGAGGGCGTCGTCACCCACAAGGGCGACATCGTGCAGTTGCCCAATCCGGAAGCCGCCCGCCGGCTGGGGATCGGCATGGTCTTCCAGCATTTCTCCCTCTGCGAGAACCTGACGGTGGCCGAGAACATCGCCCTCGTCATGCCCAAGGACCTGTCCGGCCGGGCGCTGGCCGACCGCATCGCCAAGCTCGGCATCGATTACGGCCTTCACCTCGAACCGGATCGTCCGGTCTGGTCGCTCTCGGCGGGCGAGCGCCAGCGCATCGAGATCGTCCGCTGCCTGCTCCAGGACCCGAGCCTCGTCATCCTCGACGAACCCACCTCGGTGCTCACCCCCGGCGAGGCCGAGGTGCTGTTTTCCGTGCTGGAGCGCCTGCGTGCGGAGGGCCGGGCGCTGCTCTACATCTCCCACCGCCTGGACGAGGTGCGCCGCCTCTGCGTGCGCGCCACCATCCTGCGCGGCGGCAAGGTGGTGGGGGCCTGCAACCCCCAGGAGGAGACGGCCCGCTCGCTCGCCGCCATGATGGTGGGCAGCGCGGTCCGCGAGGTCACGGGCCGCGCTGGCGGGAAAGTGGGCACGGAGCGCCTACGTCTCGACCACCTCACCCTCCCCGCGCCGGGCCTGCACGCCACCTCGCTGCGCGACGTCTCCCTCGGCGTCTCCGGCGGCGAGATCCTCGGCATCGCGGGCATCGCCGGCAACGGCCAGGCCGAACTCTTCGCCGCCCTGTCGGGCGAGACCCGCGCGCCGGACCCCGATGCCGTGCGCATCGACGGCGCCGCCGTGGGGGCACTCGGCATCAACGCGCGCCGGCGCCTCGGCGCGGCGTTCGTGCCGGAGGAGCGCAACGGCCACGCGGCGGCGCCTCTCATGAGCCTCTCCGAGAACGCCCTGCTCTCACGCTACCCGACCGCGCCGCTGACCCGCTTCGGCCTGCTTCGTCTCGGGGCCGCGCGCGATCTCGCGAAGCGGGTGATCGAGGCCTTCGACGTGCGCAAGGCGGGGCCAGACCCCGCCGCCGGCACCCTGTCGGGCGGCAACCTCCAGAAATTCGTGGTCGGCCGCGAGATCCTGGCGGAGCCCGGCGTTCTCGTCATCAACCAGCCGACCTGGGGCGTCGACGCGGCGGCGGCGGCGCATATCCGGCAGGCGGTGATCGATCTCTCCGCGCGCGGCGCCGCGATCCTCGTCATCAGCCAAGACCTCGACGAGCTGTTCGAAATCGCCGGCTCCATCGCCGTGCTGCACGACGGGACGCTCTCGACGGCGGTGCCCTCGGGCGAAACGACCCGCGAGGCCATCGGCCTGCTCATGGGCGGATCGGGAGACGCGCCGGCCGAACCCCGGGACGCATCGAAGGCGGTGCCCCATGCTCACTGACCGGTGCCCGCGCATCCCCTCTCCCCGCACGCGGGGAGAGGGCTTCGGCGACCTCGTCGTCGCCGAAGCGAGGCGGCAGCCGACGGTGAGGGGGCTCGTCCGAAGAAGCCTCGTCCGTAACCGCCCCCTCACCACCGCTCCGGCTTCGCCTGCGCTCCCCGGCCGCACGACGAGGTGCGACCGGGCCTCTCCCCGCGCGCGGGGAGAGCGGACCAGCGCCTTTCCCGAAATCCATCGCCGGACGGCCCCGCTCGGGCGGCAGCGGGAACGCGCGGCGGGTCCGACGACATGCGGAGCGCATCATGCGTCTTGACCTCGTTCCCCGCACCCGCCGCTCGCCGGTGCTCGACATCCTCTCTCCGGCGCTGGCCTTCGTGGCGGCGGTGCTGATCGGCGGCCTTGCCGTCGCGGCCCTCGGCGTCTCGCCGGGCGAGGCCTTCGTCACCTATTTCGTCACGCCCCTGAGCGAGGTCTGGTCGCTCCAGGAGATCGCCCTGAAGGCCGCGCCCCTGGCGCTGATCGCCACCGGTCTGGCGTTCTGCTACCGCGCCAACCTCTGGAACATCGGGGCCGAGGGCCAGTTCGTCATCGGCGGCCTGGCCGGCGGCTGGGTCGGCGTCGCCACCCACGGCATGGGCGGGTTCACGCTCTGGATCCTGCCCGCGATGCTGGTCGCCGGAACGCTCGCCGGGGCCGCCTACGCGATGATCCCGGCCATGCTGAAGGTCCGCCTCGGCGTCTCCGAGATCCTCACGAGCCTGATGCTCGTCTACGTCGCCCAGCTCCTCCTCGACTACATGGTCCGCGGTCCCTTGCGCGATCCGGCCGGCTACAACTTTCCCCAGAGCGTCGGCTTCGATCCCGCGGCGCGGCTGCCCTACCTCATGGAGGGCGAGACGCTGCATGCGGGCGTGGTGATCGCCTTCCTCGCCGTGGTGCTGGCGACCGTCGTACTGGCCCGCACCCTGTTCGGGTTCGAGGTCCGGGTCGTCGGCGCGAGCCCGAGGGCGGCGCGCTTCGCCGGCTTCTCGGACGCCCGCCTGACGCTGGCCGTCTTCGCCATCTCCGGCGGCGCGGCGGGCCTTGCCGGCATCGTCGAAGTGGCGGGAAAGATCGGGCAGCTCCAGCCGGAGATCTCGCCGGGCTACGGCTTCACCGCGATCATCGTCGCCTTCCTCGGGCGGCTCTCGCCGCCGGGCATCCTGATCGCCGCCATCGTCATCGCGCTGACCACCATCGGCGGCGAGGGCGCGCAGATCGATCTGAAGCTGCCCCTCGACCTGACCCGCGCCTTTCAGGGCCTGCTCCTCGGCCTCGTCCTCGGGGCCGACGTGTTCGCCGGCTATCACGTGCGGCTCGTGCCGGGCGGCCCGTCCGGCCGCACGGCGTCGTGAGCCATTTCGAGGGATATCGGAGCCGATCATGACCCTCGACATCGTCCAGATGGTCCTCGTCACGGTCCTGGCGGCCGCGACCCCCCTGATCCTCGCCGGCATCGGCGAACTCGTGGCCGAGCGCTCCGGCGTGCTCAACCTCGGGGTGGAGGGGATGATGATCTTCGGCGCCGCCGTCAGCTTCGCCGTGGCGGTGCAGACCGGCTCAACCTTCCTCGGGGCGCTGGGCGGGGCCGGGGCCGGCCTGCTCCTGGCCGCCCTGTTCGGCATCCTCACCGTCGGGCTCGCGGCGAACCAGGTCGCCTCCGGCCTCTCGCTGACCATCCTGGGGCTCGGCCTGTCGGGGCTGGTGGGCGCGAACTACGTCGGGATGAAGCGCGATCCGGCGCCGCACCTGTCCCTCCCCGGCCTCACGGACCTGCCCGGACTCGGCCGGCTCGTCTTCGGCCAGGACGCCTTCGTCTATACGGCGGTCGCCCTCGTGGTCGCCGTGTCGTGGTTCCTGTGGCGGACGCGGGCGGGCCTGACCCTGCGCGCCATCGGCGACGACCACGTAGCGACCCACGCCCTCGGGCTGAAGGTGCGCAAGGTCCGCTTCCTCTCGGTGCTGTTCGGGGGCGCCTGCGCCGGGCTCGGCGGGGCCTATCTCGCGCTGGCCTACACCCCGTTCTGGTCGCCGGGGATGACGGCGGGCCGCGGCTGGATCGCCCTCGCCCTGGTGGTCTTCGCCTCGTGGCGGCCCCTGCGGGTCGCGGCCGGTGCCCTGCTGTTCGGCGGGGCGACGGTGCTGCAGCTCCACGCCCAGGCCGCCGGCCTCGGCCTGCCGGGCCAGCTCCTCTCCGCCCTGCCCTATCTCGCCACCATCCTGGCCCTGGTCTTGCTCTCTCTCGGGCAGCGCCACGGCGGCTCGCTGGCGCCCGCCTCGCTCGGGCGAGTCTTCACGCCGAGCCGATGACACGCCGGGCCGGCGAACGGCAATGGATCGGGAGGGACGACACGATGCGGGGCAGGTCCATGATGCACGGCAAGAAAATGAGGCTCGGTAGGTCGATGAGGCTCGGCGCTGCGGTTCTGTGCGCGATGCTCGCCGCAGGGCCGGCGCTCGCGGCGGACAAGCTGAAGGTCGGCTTCGTCTATGTCGGGCCGGTCGCCGATTTCGGGTATTCCTACCAGCACGACCTCAGCCGCAAGGCCCTGGCCGAGGCCTTGCCCGACAAGGTCGAGACCACCTTCCTCGAGAACGTGCCCGAGGCCGACAGCGAGCGCTCCATCGAGAAACTCGCCCGCTCCGGCGCCGGCCTGATCTTCACCACCTCCTTCGGCTTCATGGAGCCGACCCTGAAGGTGGCCCGGAAGTTTCCCAAGGTGAAGTTCGAGCACGCCACCGGCTACAAGCGCTCCGACAACGTCTCGACCTATTCCGCCCGCTTCTACGAAGGCCGCTACGTCTGCGGGAAGATCGCCGGCACGCTCTCGAAATCCGGCACGGTGGGCTACATCGCGTCCTTCCCGATTCCGGAAGTCGTCAGCGGCATCAACGCTTTCATGCTCGGGGCGCAGGCGGTCAACCCGAACATCAAGATCAAGGTGGTCTGGGTGAACACCTGGTTCGATCCCGGCAAGGAGGCGGAGGCGGCCAAGGCGCTCCTGGCGCAGGGCGCCGACATCCTGACCCAGCACACCGACTCGGCCGCTCCCCTCCAGGAAGCCGAGAAACAGGGCAAGCTCGCCTTCGGCCAGTCCTCCGACCAGTACCGCTTCGCCCCCAAGGCCCAGCTCACCTCCATCACCGACGATTGGAACGGCTACGTGATCGCGGAGGCCAAGGCGGTCCTCGACGGAACCTGGAAGAGCCACGACACCTGGGGCGGCATCAAGGAGGGCATGGTCGTGCTGGCCCCCTTCACCAACATGCCCGACGACGTGAAGGCCATGGCCGAGGAGACCAAGCAGGCCATCGCCGACGGCAAGATCCACCCCTTCGCCGGGCCGGTGCTGAAGCAGGACGGGAGCGTCGCCGTGAAGGAGGGCGAGACCGCGCCCGACCCGATGATCCTCGGCATGAACTGGTACGTGAAGGGGATCGACGACAAGCTGACCCAATAACCCCGGGCTCGACATCCTCGCACGAGAAGAAGCCCCGCCGGAGCGTCCCGGCGGGGCTTCTTCGTTCAGGGGAGCGCCCCTGCGATCAGTGATTGTGGTGGCGCGCCGGCCGGTCGGCCTTCGGCTCGTCGGAGGGCGGGGGAGCCGGCACGCCGAGTCCGGGCGGCGCGGCGACGGCATCGCCGCTCCGGATCGCCTCGCGCTCGTTCCGCGGGCCGGCGATCCCCTCGGTCCCGCCGGGAGCCGTCGCGGGGTCGCGGCCGGCGGGCGCACCGGTCCCCTGGGCGAGGGCCGCGCCGGTCAACCCGAAGAGTCCGCACAGAGCGAGGGCCGACATCGTGATACGCATGGTCGATGACCTTTCAAGAGAAGCGAAGAGCGAGAGAACCGTAAAACGAGAAGCAAGTCTTTGGCCGCTCGAAGAAAATCGAAGCCGGGCCGGAGAGGTTCCGCATCAGCTTCCGCGATAGGTCTGATAGCTCCAGGGGGTCGCCACCAGCGGCACGTGATAATGGCCTTCCGGGTCGCCCACCCCGAAGCGCAGGGGCACGATGTCGAGGAAGGGCGGCTCGGGGAGGGCGGGGCCGGGACCCGCTCCGACCCGCCGGAAGTGGTCGCCGAGCCCGAAGCGCAGTTCGTAGGTGGCGATCGGCACGGGGCGCCCGTGGATCAGGGGCATGTCGGTGCGGCCGTCCGCGTTGGTCACCGCGCGGGCCACCAGCACCGCCTCCGTCGCGGAGACGAACTCGACGAGGTCGACGGCCACCCCGGCGGCCGGCTTCCCCCGGACGGTGTCGAGGACATGGGTCGAGATCCGGCCCGTCGTGGCGAGCGGACCGGGGCCGCTCACCAGGGCGTTCAGGCGGATCGCGGCGATCCGCATCACCTCGGCCTCGGCCGTGCGCCGCTCCACATCGGGAGCGGAGGCCAGCCGCGCCTCGAAGGTCCCGAGCAGCGAGGCGCGGCCGTGCCGCTTGACGCACAGGATGAAGGGGATGCCGAATTTGTCGCGGTAGGCCGCGTTGAGCGCCTCGAACCGGGCGTATTCCGCCTCCGACATCCGGTCGAGGCCGGCGGCGGCCTGCTCCGCGATGGAATCGGGGGCGATGGCCCCGGATCGGGCGGCGCGCCCGGCGAGTTCGGGATGGCCGGTGAGCAGAGCGAGGCGCCGCCCCTCCGGCGCGCCCTGGACCGCATCGCGCATGGCCGAGAACAGCGCCTCCACGGTGGCGAAGGGCCGCTGCGGCAGGGCCGCCTCGGCCACCCAGGGCGCGTGTTCGAACACGGCACCGAGCGTGGCCACGAAGTCCGCGTCGGAGGCCTCGTTCAGAGCTGCGAGTGTCGACGCCATGGCGGCGGGCTCTCCGTTGAAGGCAGGCGATGACGACGCATCGCAGGCCCCGCCTGTGCAGGCAACGGGCCATGCGCGCCACCGCCGGGTCCCGCCCCGGTGGCACACGCCTTGCGCCCACGGACACCGCATCCCCGGTGAGGGATCTGCCCGGAGCGGCGGAGGCGTCGACCCCATGACCAGTGCCACGACCATCGCCGCCCCTCCCGACACCCTCGACGCCACCGAGCCGGCCACGGCGCCCGTGACGACGGTGCCTCCCGTCGCCCTCGCTCTGCTCGGGCTGCAGCACGTCCTGGTGATGTATGCCGGCGCCGTGGCGGTGCCGCTGATCGTCGGGCGCGCCCTGAAACTCCCGCCGGATCAGGTGGCGATGCTGGTGAGCGCCGACCTGTTCGCATGCGGCCTCGCGACGCTGCTGCAGAGCTGGGGCCTGCCGGGGATCGGCGTGCGCATGCCGGTGATGATGGGCGTCACCTTCGCCGCCGTCACGCCCATGGTCGCCATGGGGACCAATCCCGAGATCGGGCTGACCGGCATCTACGGCGCCGTGATCGCGGCCGGCCTGTTCGCGTTTCTCGTGGCGCCGCTCATCGGACGGCTGCTGCCGCTGTTCCCGCCCGTGGTGACCGGAACGATCATCCTGGTCATCGGCGTCTCGCTGATGAAGGTGGGCGTGAACTGGGCCGCCGGAGGAATCGGCAACCCAGATTACGGGGCACCGCTCCATCTCGCCATCGCCGCCTTCGTGCTCTGCGTGATCCTGGCGATCACCCGCTACGGCACCGGCTTCGTCAATTCGGCCTCGGTGCTCATCGGCATCGTCGCCGGGATGCTCGTGGCCGCCGCCTTCGGGCTGGTCGATCTCGGCCATGTGGCCACCGCGTCCTGGTTCGACGTGGTGCGGCCCTTCGCCTTCGGCGCCCCGACCTTCGATCCCGTCTCGATCGTCACCCTCTGCATCGTGATGATCGTGGTGATGATCGAATCGACCGGCATGTTCCTGGCGCTCGCCGAGATCTGCGCCGATCCCGTCGACGAGAAGCGCCTGACCAGGGGACTGCGCGGCGACGGCCTCGGCACCGTCATCGGCGGCATCTTCAACACGTTCCCCTACACCTCGTTCTCGCAGAATATCGGACTCGTCGGCGTCACCGGGGTGCGCACCCGCTACGTCGCGGTGGTCGGCGGGTTCATCATGCTCGGGCTCGGGCTCATCCCGAAGCTCGCGGCGCTGGTCGAGGCGGTGCCGCAATGCGTGCTCGGCGGGGCCGGGCTCGTGATGTTCGGGATGGTCGGCGCGACGGGCGTGCGCATCCTCGGCGCGGTGGACTTCGCCCGCAATCGCAACAACCTGTTCGTCGTTGCGGTCTCCGTCGGTTTCGGCATGATCCCCCTCGTTGCCCCGGCCTTCTTCAAGCAGATGCCGCACGCGCTGCACCCGCTCCTCGAATCCGGAATCCTGCTCTGCGCGATCGCGGCGGTGAGCCTGAACCTGTTCTTCAACGGCCTGACCGGCGACGAGGCCGCCCGCGCCGCCGCCCGGCATCAGGCGGCATCCTCCGAACATTGAGGACGGCCGTCGTCCTTCACCGCCCCTCCTGGGAGACAAGCATGCCCCTGATCGCCTCGAAATACGGCAAGGGCCGCGTGCGGGTGATGCGCCTCACCCGCAACGGCGACGACCACACCCCGCGCGAACTGTCCCTCGCGGTCCTGATGAAGGGCGCCTTCGATGCCGCCTGGACCGACGGCGACAACCGGGCCTGCGTCGCCACCGACAGCGTGAAGAACATCGTCAACGTGGTGGCGGCCAAGAACCTGTCCCTCGACAAGGAAGCCTTCGCCGAGGCCGTCGCCGCGACCTTCCTCGACACGTATCCGCAGGTCGAGGAGATCGGGATCGAGGGTAAGGAGACGCGCTGGCTGCGCCAGACCATCGGCGGCCGGCCGCACGGCCACGTCTTCACCCTCGACGGCAACGGGACGGGCTACGTCAAGCTCGTGGCGAGCCGCGACGGCGCCGTGATGCAGTCGGGGCTGCGGGGCTTCACCTTCATGAAGACCACGCAATCGGGCTGGGCCGATTTTGTCGATGACGCGTACCGCACCCTGGCCGACGCCACCGACCGCATCGCCGCGACCGCCATGGACGCCACCTGGACCTGGGCCAGCGCGCCCGCCGACTACACCGCGACCAATGCCCGGGTGCTCGACATCCTGATCGAGGTCTTCGGCACGACCTACAGCGCCAGCGTGCAGGACAGCATGTACCGCATGGGCGAGGCGGTCCTGGCGGCCATTCCCGAGATCGCCGAGATCGGGTTCGCCATGCCGAACAAGCACTACATCCCGATCAACCTGACACCGTTCGGGCTGGAGAACCCCAACACCGTGTTCCTGCCCACCGACGAGCCCCACGGTCAGATCGAGGCGACGATCGGGCGAGGCTGAGCTCCGCACGATCCCGGCCCTTCGGAGGAGGGGGAGTGCCGCCTTCCGAACGGCCTTCCGCGAGGCCGCGACCACGGGCGCCCGGCCCGGTGCCCCGTAATCCCCGAACGTCCGGCAAGCGCGTCGATGGAGCGAGGACGCGCGGGCGGCGGAAGAGGCATGCCATGCCGGCCATGACTGGCAAAAAATGTCGCAGCCCGAACCAAACCCATGGGATGAAACGGCTTATTCCTGTGGCCATCGATCCTCAGGATATGGCTCGCACGCTCGGTGCATGAACATGATGCACACGCACTGACCATTCCGTGTTGCTTTACGAGGCTTTGGTGCACAAATTCTAGGTTATTGGCCGGGACTGCCGCGTCTCCTCAGGCAGTCCGGCCCGAACCTGGGACGACATCCATGACGACACGCCTCATTCTAGGAGCCGCCCTCGGTCTCGCCTTGTCCGGCACCGCTTTCGCGCAGAGCTACACCGCACCGGCCGGCATCCCGGCCGCGACCGCCCCCGGCGGTCTCGACGGACAGGCCGCCGCCCGGAACGTCGGCGAATACGACAGCCGCTTCTCCCGCCCCATTCGCACCCGGATCGATGGGGACGGCGCAGTCACGACGGGATCGGTGAGGCCCACCCCGCCACGCCACCGCGACTGAGGCCCCAGGGCGGAAATCGGTCATCGGTCGCCGGGAACGGCCGCCCCCTCCCCGGCGCGTCGCCGAGCGCCCCCGGCGGAGGTACGTAGGACTGCCCACACTCTCGATACCCTGCGTGCCGAGGTGGCTGTGGAGGTGGAGGACAGCCGCAAACGAGAGCGCCCGCGCGGAAGGCTCGAACGCCTCGTTGCTCCCAACGCTGGTGAACTGCAAGGAAGCGGAGACCGCCCCTTCGACGGGTCGCACCAGAGATGCTGGAAGAGACAGCAAAAAGCCCCGATCGCATTCCCGACCGAGGCTGACTGCTCTGAGGTGTTTTGAAAAACCGCGATCGAATCAGCGGTTTATTTGGTGGGTGCACAAGGGTTCGAACCTTGGACCCGCTGATTAAGAGTCAGCTGCTCTACCAACTGAGCTATGCACCCATTGCCTTGCGGCAGTCGCGGCAGCCACCAAACCCGCTGCGACGAGGGGGCTGATAGCAAAGGCCCCGGGGGGTGTCCACCCCCGGGGCGTCATTTTTCCGGCTAAACCGATGCAGCGTGCTGGGCGTGCAGGCGCACGGCCGTGGCCGAGAGCTTGTTCAATGCCGAGAGATAGGCGCGGGCCGAGGCCACCAGCGTGTCGGGATCGGCGCCCCGCGCCGTCACGCTGCGGTCGCCGGCCTTCAATCGGACGGAGACCTCGGCCTGGGCGTCGGTCCCCTGCGTCACGGCGTCGACCTTGTAGAGTTCGAGCTGCGCCTCGTGCGGGACCAGGGCCTGGATCGCATTGAACACGGCGTCCACGGGGCCGTTGCCGTCGGCCTCCTCGGTGACGATGCGGTCGTCGATGGCGAGCTTCATCGTGGCGCGCTGCGGACCGCGCGTGCCGGCGATGACCGAGAGCGAGACGAGGCGGATGCGGTCATGCGCCGTGGCGAGGCCCTGGTCGACCAGGGCCTCGATATCCTCGTCGTAGACGTGCTTCTTGCGGTCGGCGAGCGCCTTGAACCGGTCGAACACGTCCTGCAGCTGATTGTCGGCGAGATGCAGGCCGAGCTCTTCCAGCTTCGAGCGGAAGGCCGCGCGGCCCGAATGCTTGCCCATCACCAGGGAGGTCTTGGCGACGCCGACGGAGGCCGGGGTCATGATCTCGTAGGTCTCGGTATGCTTGAGCATACCGTCCTGGTGGATGCCGCTTTCATGCGCGAAGGCGTTCCGGCCGACGATGGCCTTGTTGTACTGCACGGGGAAGTTCGTCGCGTGGGAGACGAGCTTCGAGGCGCGGGTGAGCATCGTGGTCTCGATGCCGGTCTCGTAGGGCATCACGTCGCCGCGGGTGCGGATCGCCATGACGATCTCCTCCAGGGCCGCGTTGCCGGCGCGCTCGCCGATGCCGTTCACCGTGCACTCCACCTGCCGGGCGCCGCCTTCCACGCCGGCCAGGGAGTTGGCGATGGCCAGACCGAGATCGTCGTGGCAATGCACCGAGAAGATCGCCTTGTCGGCATTCGGCACCCGTTCGCGCACCTGGCGGAACATGCTGCGGTATTCGTCGGGCGTGGCGTAGCCCACCGTGTCGGGCAGGTTGATCGTCGTCGCACCGGCCCGGATCGCGGCCTCGACGCAGCGGCACAGATAGTCGATCGGCGTGCGCGTCGCGTCCATGGCCGACCATTCCACGTCCTCCACGAGGTCGCGGGCCTGGGCCACGGTCTTGAGGATGATCTCGACCACCTCGTCCTGGGACTTGCGCATCTGGTGGGCGAGGTGGATCGGCGAGGTCGAGACGAAAGTGTGGATGCGCCCCCGCCGGGCGAGGCGGACGGCTTCGCCGGCCCGCGCGATGTCGGCGGGGATGGCGCGGGCGAGGCCGGCGATGGTGGCGCGCTTCGAGCGGCGGGCGATCTCGGAGACGGCCTCGAAATCACCGATCGAGGCGATGGGGAAGCCCGCCTCGATGATGTCGACGCCCATCGTGTCGAGGAGTTCGGCCACCGCCAGCTTCTCGTCGAGGGTCATGGTGGCGCCCGGGCATTGCTCGCCGTCGCGCAGGGTCGTGTCGAAGATGAGGACCCGGTCCTTCGGGGAGGCGTTGGGCTGGGCGGTGATGTCGGTCATGGCGTGTCGTCCTGTCGGAGGCGCGGTCGCTGAGGGACGCGGCGCCTTGATCCATCGATCGGCTCGACGAAGCCCTCGCGGGCCCCGGTCGCGAAACGATCCCCTGAGAGCCCAGGCGCACGCGCCCGGACGGCCCTCAGGGGCGGATAAGGAGGAGAAGGCCGACGAGGAGCGCTCGGGGACGCGCATGACCGCGCACCGCCGCGAAGGCGGTGTCTGCGGTTCCCTGCGTGGAGCCGGCGCTGGCCAAGGCTCGTCTCTCCCGAATGGCGTAGCGGGCGCGCGAACGATGCGACCGAACGGCTTCGTACCCCTCGACGCCCCCGTTGACAAGGATCGCCCCGCACGCGCCGCCGTCCATCACATCTTCGTGGGCAGGGATCCGGCCATTGTCGCGTGCCGGTTCGCAACTAGCTTGACGTTCGTCCGTTCAACGGCACGGCGTGCGCCTCGTACCGCGCCGACAAAACAATATCGGAAGGAAACACCCGTCCATGTCGCGCACTTTCCTGCGTCGAATCGTGCTGCCCGGCCTCGTTCTGCTTGCCGGCACCGCCCCCGGCTTTGCCATCGACCTCACCAAGACCATCGATATCGCGGCTCCCCCGGCCAAGGTCTGGGCGACGATCGGCGATTTCTGCGGCATCGGCAATTGGCACCCGGCCATCGCCAAATGCGAGCCCTCCACCAAGGGCGGCACGATGCTGCGCAAACTCAGCCTCAAGGGCGGCGGCGCCATCGTCGAATCGCAGACGGCGCGCGACGACAAGGCGATGAGCTACACCTACGCCATCGTCGAGAGCCCGCTGCCGGTCTCCGACTATTCCTCCACCCTCGCGGTGAGCCCGAAAGGCTCAGGATCGACGGTGACGTGGACGGGGACCTTCAAGGCCAAGGGTGTCCCGGACACGGTGGCGACCGATGCCATCACGGGGATCTACGAGTCCGGCCTCGCGGCCATCGCCGAGAAGGCCAAATGACGCGCTCGCGTGACGGGCTGACGTGACGGTCCGACACGGGGTCCGGGATCGTCGCCGGAGCCCCGGCTGCGGTGATTGACCCGCCCCTCGCGTGAAGGCAAGAACCCGGCGCGGCGTCCATGCCGTGCCGGCCATCGCGCCGGAGCGTGAAGGAGAGCCGCCGTGACCAGGAACATCGTGCCGCCGCAACCGGCCAGCCTGATGCTGGCCATCGGCCTCGCCGCGGGGCTCGGAGCCTGCACCTCGTCCGGCCCCTCTCCGAAGGCGGCGGTGGCGCCGGCCGCCGCCCCGGTCGCTGTCGCCTCGGCCCCGTTGCCGGCAGGCTCCGGCTGCGGTCCGAGCATCGCCCGCACACAGGCCGTGGTGGACAGCGATGTGGCGACCGGCAACCTCAACGCGCCGGTGGGCGCACGGTTCTCCTCCGACCTCGCGCGCGCCGCGGAAGCCTGCGCCGCCGGGCGCGAGCGTGAGGCGATCGGCCTGCTCGCCGCCGCCAAGTCACGCTACGGCTATCCGTAGGCTCGGGCATTCGTTCGGGATCGCCGCCCCTCACGAGGCAGGTGACCCGACCCGGCCCCACGGCGCGGGCGACGCCGAAGCAATCGCCCCCCTCGCGAAAGTGTGACCCTGCCTCGCGGCGAATGGGGCCGGGTCGTGCGACGGTAAAGAACGCAGGCGAGATCCGGTTTATCTCACGAATCCTCTCGGAGGATTGCAGCCATGCCCACGCCTTCTCGACGATCATTGGCGAGGCTTCGGTCGGCGACTGGAAAGCCACACCCGCCACATCCTCGTTGCGTTGCCATAAAAGGGCCGGGAAATCTCCTAGTGTCGGGGGCGACAAAATTTCGGTGACAGGCCCCGCGACGCATGAGCTCAGCGCCCAACAACATCACGCGCCTGCCGACCGCCAGGGCCACGGCACTCGAGTCCAAGGAGGCGGTGACCAAGGAAGAGCGGGCCCGGTCCAGCGAACTGGCGGTGAACGACGACCGCGAGATGGTTCCCCGGCGGGACGACGACGCGAGGCGGGAGCTGGCGCTCGATGCCGGGGAAGACGAGACGTTTTCCCTCGTCCCCCTGCCGCAGCCCGAACATAACTGGAGCCGCACGCTGCTCAGCTTCGGCATCGTCGTGATCCTGCCGCTGTGCCTGCTCGGCCTGTACTTCCTGTTCCTCGCCACGCCGCAATACTTCGCCGAATTTCGCTTCTCCGTCACCGAGGTGACCCCGTCCGCCGGCCCCCTCGGCGGAGGAAGCAGCGGGGGGACGGCCGCATCGGCGGTCGCCAGCGCCATGGGCGGCCACGGTGGGGCGGTCAGCGGCGGCACCGCGCAGAACTTCGTCGTGATCGATTATCTCAAGAGCCGTCAGGTGGTCGACGAGCTGTCTCAAAGCGTCAATGTCCGAGAGATCTACAGCCGTCCCGAGATCGATTGGCCGAACCGGTTCGACAGGAGCCGGTCGACGGAGCACCTGGTGCGATACTGGAACAAGATGGTCTGGGCGAATTACGACCCGCTCACCGGGCTCGCCTCCGTGGAGATCAAGGCGTTCCGGCCCGACGATGCCCTGACCATCGCCAACCAACTCGTCACTCTGTCGGAGAACCTCGTCAACAAGATCGCCAAACGCGCCGAGGAGGATGCCGTCAAGTTCGCCGAGCAGGAAGTCGTCCGGGCCAAAGCCGGCCTCGACAAGGCCCGCGCCGCCATGGCCGAGTTCCGTGAGAAGGAAGGCGTGATCGATCCGATACCCAGCGTCGTCTCGGGTAACACCCAGCTCATCGGCACCCTGCGCGGATCGGTGTCGCAGCTGGAGGCCGATTACGACACGATCCGGAGGCAGAATCTCAGCGAGTCGGCACCATCGGTCGTGGCACTGAAGTCCCGCGTCCAGGCGGCACGCGAGCAGCTGGCCTCCGTCGAGCGCGAGGTTTCGGGCAGCCGCTCCGGCCGCAACGTCCTGGCCGGCGTCGTCGCCCGGTTCGAGGCCCTCGACATGGACCGGCAATACGCGCAGGCGATCCTGCTCACCTCGCTGCAATCCCTCGACCGCGCTCGGGCCAGCGCGGCGGCCCAGCATCTCTATCTCACCCCCTACGTTCGCCCGGCCCTGCCCGAAAGCGCGGGCGGCCCGCGCGTCTTCCTGTCGATGGTGCTCGGAGCCTTCATCCTGGCGGCGATCTGGTTCATCGGCCTGCTCGCCGTGCGCTCGATCGTGAACAGCCGCGCCTGAGCGGGGTCGGCCTTCGGTCGTCATGACCGTCGGCGCGGCCTCGGCCAGAATTCCGGCCTCGTGACGAGGCAACACCCGGCACGAGGTGCCGGTCTCGCAACCCGCCACTCCGCGTCACCCGGCATCCTTGGATCGCGACTGAACGATGGCACATTCCTCGATCGTCCTCCCGGCCGCTTCCTCGAAGCAGAGGGCACGACCGTGGCTGATGATCATGACGGCCTTGATCGTCCGTGATTTCGGAGTTCGCTTTCGTAACTTCCATCCGGCCATCGGCATTCTGCTTTTCATCGAACCGATCGTCGTCATCGCGACGGTAGCAGGATTGCGAATCTTTCTATTTGGAAAAGAACCTCCTTTTGGACCGTCCGTTCTTCTCTTCATGGGAACCGGTGTATTCCCGTTCTATGTCTTCCGACGCTGTGCTCGCGGCGTTCGTAGCCTGAAGTCGCGAGCGGCAGAGTATTACTTCGTCAAACCCTTCGATTTTCTTCTGTCTCGTTTTCTGATTCAAGTCATACAAAACTTCATTTTGATGTCGATTTTCTTTCTTGGACTCTACATCTACGGTATTCGAGAGGCTGCACCTTGGTCTCCGGATATGTGCCTCATCAGCCTCTTCGCTATCACTTGCCTATCTCTGGGGATGGCGCTCATCAACTCGAGCATTCAGTCGTATTTTCCCGGATGGAGCAAAATCTACGCATTCCTGAGCCGGCCGATGATGATGTTCAGCGGCGCGTTCAAGACCGTCGATCTGTCCCCGGAACCCATGCGGACGATCTATTCTTGGAATCCGCTCTCGCACGTCATCGAGCTGTTCCGGCTGGGATTCTACCCGAATTACCCGCATGCGAGCTTCGATGCCGTCTATCTCACCAAATGGTGCATCGGCACGATCTTCATTGGAATCCTGCTGTACAACAACAAAGCCAAGGACTGAGGACGCTCACGAAATTCCCGGCCAGCTCCGGTTGCCGCTCCGCTCGTACGACGGCGCAGCGGGCGTTTCGTGACAGGCACCGAGCCTCGCCCGGCCCCGCCTACGGCTCACCGAGCGTCAGCCCGACCTTCATCACCGTGCCGTCCTCCTTGTCCGGATGGACCGCGAAGCCGAGGCTGCGGCACACGGCCAGCATGGGGCGGTTCTCCCGGAGGACCGTGCCCTCGATGCGCTGGAGCCCCTCCGCCCTCGCCCAGTCGATCATCAGCTGCATCAGGGCGAAGCCGAGGCCGGTGCCCTTGCGGTCGCTGCGGATGAGGATGGCGTATTCGCCGCTCTCGTGGTTTGCATCGGCATGGAGGCGAACCGCGCCGAGCATCGACGCCGTCTGCGCGTCGATGGCGACGAAGGCGATGGCGCGGGCGTAGTCGAGCTGCGTCAGCCGCGCCAGGAAGGCGTGGTTGAAATCGCGGACCGGCATGAAGAAGCGCAGGCGCAGATCCTCGGCGCTGACCTGCTCGAAGAAGCTCTTGAACAGCCCCTCGTCCTCCGGCCGCACCGGGCGCACGGTGACCTTCTCGCGCTTCAGGACGAGGTTGCGCTCCCATTCCACCGGATAGGGGCGGATGGCGAAGCGCGGATTGCGGGTTCCGCCGCGCCGCTCCGGGGCCGGGCCGACCAGCACGCGGGCATCGAGGGCCAGCACGCCGTTGGCATCGGCGAGCAGGGGATTGATGTCGAGCTCGCGCACCTCCGGCAGGTCGGCGGAGAGCTGGGCGAGCTTGACGAGGACGAGGCCGAGCGCCCTCCGGTCCACCGCCGGGACGTCGCGATAAGCGGCCAGCCGCCGCGCCACGCGGGTGCGGTCGATGAGTTCGCTGGCGAGCCGAAGGTCGAGGGGAGGCAGGCTCAGCGCCCGGTCGTCGATGACCTCCACGGCGACGCCGCCCCGGCCGAACACCACCACGGGACCGAAGACGGGATCCTCGGCGAGGCCGGCGATGAGCTCGCGGCGCTTGCCCTTGCGCACCATGGGTTGGACCGCGAACCCCATGATCCGCGCATCCGGCCGCTGGCGCCGGGCACGGGTGAGGATGTCGGCGGCGGCGGCGCGCACATCGGCCTCGCTGGTGAGGTCCAGGCGAACCCCGCCGACATCGGATTTGTGGACGATGTCCGGTGAGACCACCTTCAGCGCCACCGCGCCGCCCTCGGCGATGATGGGCCAGGCCGCCGCCGCGGCGGCATCGATGTCGGGGGCGAGCGTCAGCGGCACGCTGTCGATGCGGTAGGCGGCCAGGAGTCTCGCCACGGCATGGGGATCGAGCCAGGTCTCCCCCGCCTCAATGGCGGCCACCACGATGGCGCGGGCGGCCTCCACGTCGGGGGAGAATTCGCGCGGCAGGGAATCCGGCGTGCGCATCAGGTCGTCCTGCGCCTCGCGGTAGCGGACGAGGTGCATGAAACCCTCCACGGCGTCGGCGTCCGTGGCGAAGCGCGGGATGCCGGCGGCGGCGAGCACCGCGCCGGCCTCTCCGTCATCGCCCACCGTCACCGCGAAGACGGGCTTGCGCCGCCCGCCCTTGCGCCGGGCCGCGCTCACCGTGTCGGCGATGGCCGCAGCGACGCCGGCGCTGTCGGAGCGGGCGGTGGGCACGTGGATGGCCAGCACGGCGTCGTTGGCGGGATCGGCGAGAAGGGGCCTGAGGGCGTCGGCATAGGCTTTCGCATCGGCCTCGACGCCGAGATCGGTGGGGTTGCCGCCGAGCCCCGCCGCGGCCAGCGTGCCGCCCCGGTCCGCGAGCCTGTCGGCGGCGAGCGCCCCGATGCCCTCGCCGTTCCCCAGGATGGCGAGGCGCTGGCCGGGAAAGGGGCGCTGCCGGCCCAGCGTCTCCACCGCCGAGAACATGGCGTCGAGCCCGTCGACGCTCAGCAACCCCGCCCGCCGGAACGCCGCCTCGTAGACCGCATCCGGCCGGGCGAGGGCGCCGGTATGGGTGACGGTGTGGCGCAGGGGAGCCGCGTGGCGCCCCGTGCGCAGCACCAGGACCGGCTTGGCGCGGGCGGCGGCGCGGGCCGCCGACATGAACTTGCGCGCGTTGGGAATCACGTTCAGCGACAGCAGGATCGCGCGGGTGTGGATGTCGGCGGCGAAATGGTCGAGGCAATCGGCGATATCGATGTCGCAGGCGGTGCCGAGGGACAGGATGGCCGAGAATCCCACATCGCGATGCGCGGCCCAGGCGACGATGCCCGCCGCCACCGTGCCCGATTGCGAGATGAGGGCGAGATCGCCCGCCTTGGGCGCCGCCGCGAACAGGCTGGCATCGAGCTGCGCGCGCGGCACGGTCAGGCCCATGCTGTTGGGGCCGAGGAGACGCATGCCCCATTGCCGGGCGCGGTTGCGCACCACCTCGCAGAGATCCTCCGGCAGATCGGAGGTGAGGATGACGGCCACGGCGGCACCGCGCAGCCCCGCCTTCTCCACCCAGCCCTCCACCTCCGCGGCCTGGGCCACGATCACCACGAGATCCGGCGTTTCGGGCAGGTCGTCGAGGGTGGGAAGGCCCGCCGCGCCGACGAGATGGACGGGGCCGGCGAACCCGGCCTTCCCCAGGTTGCCGACCACGGCCTGGCCGAGCGCGCCTTGACCGACCGCGCCTTGGCCAACCGCGCCTTGGCCGAGGCCGACGACCGCGATCGCCCGCGGGGCGAGCAACGCCTCGAAGCGATAGGTGCTCATGGACTGGCGTGACCTTCGATCAGACCGGGGCGACGGCGTGCGACATCGCGCCGGACGGCAAGGTATAGGGCGCGGATCACTCTCGACCGGGGGAACCACATGTCAGAACCCACAGCTTACGAGATTTCCTGCGCGATCGTCGAGGCGATGCGCTCCCTCATCACCCTGGGCCTGAGCCAGGGCACCGCCGGGAACGTCTCGGTACGCCACGGCGACGGCTTTCTCATGACACCCTCGGGCATCCCGGCCGATGCGCTGCGCCCGGAGGACATCGTGCCGATGAGCATGGAGGGGGAGCACGGCCATGCCCTCGCCCCCTCCTCCGAATGGCGCTTCCATCGCGACATCCTGCGGCGGCGGCCCGAGATCGATGCCGTCGTGCACGCCCATCCGACCTATTGCACCGCCTTCGCCATGTGCGGCGCCGAGATTCCCGCCGTCCATTACATGATCGCGGCCGCCGGCGGCCCGACGATACGCTGCGCGCCCTATGCTCCCTATGGAACCGAGGACCTGTCGATCGCGGCGGTGGCCGCCCTCGACGACCGCCTCGGCTGCCTCCTGGCCAACCATGGCATGATCGCGATCGGCCGTAATCTCGGCAAGGCCTTGTGGCTGGCGGTAGAGATGGAGGCCCTGTGCCGCCAATACGCCGTCGCCCTCCAGGTCGGGAAGCCGGTCATACTGTCCGACGCCGAGATCGCGCGAACGATCAGGCGCTTCGAAAACTATGGGCCACGGAGCCGCACAGAAACGCCTTGAGTTCGCCCTTACGTCCAATGGCTCGGGCCGCGATGATTACGTAGAGGTTGCTCGGCACGCGCCCTCGGAGGCCGTGACCGGCCTCCCGACATCGGGTTTTCCAGAAAATTTTCTTCCCGGCGCGGTCATTCGGCCGCCCCGCCGGCCGCGTCGGGCACCACATGTGCGAGCCGATGCCCCGTGTAGTTTTTTACCGCATCGCGCATCTGAAGTTGCGAACGTGAGCTAAAAGAGCTCACCAACTAGCATAAAGGTTCCAGTTTCACAAATAACTTTTGAAATCTCTGTTCAGTTCGATTTTTTTTCCAGCCTAGGGAGTTAAAAAAGTCTCCCCTCACGCAAAGATCGTCGGCCATTCCTCAGATGCCGAAAGCTCCCGCAGCACACCAGAAGCTTCCTTCAAATTGTTGCGGTTACCCTGGTCTTGCCAAAGCCTCTTGCGCTTTGTTAATGGCTATCATACTAACTGCCTAGTCAATTCAATCTGAAGACAAGACCTTTCGGCCAGGCTCCATCGGCGCCTGGCAGCGGTCTAAGGCTGTCCTACTTTCGGGGGTGCGCGTGGAAATCGAAAACGACTTCGTGGCGGATTATATTGAGCTTACGGCGGATATCGTCTCGGCATTCGTCAGCAACAATTCCGTGCCGGTTTCGGACATCCCGGCCCTCATCGCATCGGTTCATGCGACCTTGGGCAGCCTGACGACGGCGAAGACGCCAGAAAAGGCCGAGCCGCTGACCCCGGCCGTGTCGATCAAACGCTCGATCACGCCGGATTTCGTCATCTGTCTCGAAGACGGCAAGAAGTTCAAATCGCTGAAGCGCCACCTTCGGACGCGCTATTCCATGACGCCGGAAGAATATCGGGCGAAATGGAACCTTCCGAGCGACTATCCGATGGTTGCTCCGAACTATGCGGCCGCACGGTCGGAACTGGCGAAGAACATGGGGCTCGGCCAGCAGCGCAGGAAATCCCGCGTGAAGGCACCCGTCGTCGAGGCACCGCCGACACCCGCGCCGCGCGGTCGTCGCCCTCGCACGGCCACCAACGCCTCCTGAGCCCGACGAATCTGTGGCTCGCCTCACCGAGGCGCACCCTCAGCCCGGGATACGAGACTTACGGGGGCGAGACTTCGAGGGGCAAGGCTTCGAGGGGCGAGGCGACGGCCATGAGGGAGCCACCAGGACGCGGTTCGGTTTCCGGAGCGCTTCGTCCAAGGCAAGTGAAGCAAAGCCGTGCGTGTGACGAACGGATGGGATGACCCATTCTCGCTGGATCAACGATTCCAAGTCGCTCGACATGTCTCGCGACGATCGGGACCTCCTCGGACAAGCATCGAACCAAGGTGCCCGAAGCACCTTCGGCGCGAAACAGCCGCTGCCGCAAACCTATCCACAGGAGAGTTGTGGGGCCGGTGACGGTCCGGCTCGTCACGACAACCGACGATACCCGCGCCCGTTGTTCGATTTATCGAAAAAAACGAACCCACTTTCGCGATACATTTGAATGAAACTCATTCCTATATATCCTATATAATAAGAGATCCCGAGGTCGGGACATGATGTCTGTCGAACGCTGGCGGAACGACAAGATCTATGCCCGACAGGACCGGGAACTACACCGGATCTATTTGAGAGAGACTGAGGACGCGCCGTCCCTGGTCATGCCGCGAGACGATCGTGGTCCATCCGGCGGTCTTTCGCCGCCGTGCCGTTAGGCCTGTCGCAAGGCCCTCCCTGCATTCTCGGAAAACAGGCGGCCGGTGCGGCCGCCTCGAAGGCGGGAAGGGATGCGCATGTCCGGTCGATCGAGCCTCGTCGCGCGCCTGTTCTGGACCACGATCGTCGGCGGCGGCATCGCCTTCTGGTTCGGACTACCCGCCCTGGCCGCCACCGGCCTCTGCCTTGGCCTGATCCTACTGCATCGCCTCGACAGGCCCGCGCGTTTCAGGCGGACGGTCCGCCGGCTCGCGCGCACCCATGCCGAGACCCTTGCTCTGCGCCGCCGCCAGGAATGTTTCGAAGACGCCTACGGCAACCGGATCGACGACGGCTGGCTGCGGGAGCGGGATTACTTCGCCGAGCGGACGATCCTGCCGCATCTCGACGCCATGGGGTTCACCGATCTCGCCGATACCCGCTGGCAGACGGTTCTCGACATCGTGGACGAGGTCGCTCTCTCCGTCGATCTACCGGACGAGGACGAGGCGCCGGAGGACGGCATCGCCTACGAGCGCTTCTGCGCCGAGGCCCTGCGCGAGGCGGGCTGGTCGGCGCGCCCGACGAAGGCCAGCGGCGACCAGGGGGCCGACGTGGTCGCCGAGCGCTCAGGCATCCGTCTCGTGCTCCAGTGCAAGCGCTACACGAAGCCCGTGGGCAACGCGGCGGTGCAGGAAGCCTCGGCGGCGGCACGCTACTGGCAGGCGGACATGGCGGCCGTCGTCTCCAATGCCGGCTTCACCCCCGCCGCGCGCAGGCTGTCGGGCGCCACCGGCGTCCTTCTCCTCCACCACGACGCCCTGCGCGACCTCGCGCCCATCCGCAGATCGCGGCGGATCGACGCCGAGCCCGCCTGAGAGCCCTTCGATGGGACCTCTCTGCGGCGGCGCATACCAAAGTCGGTGATCCGCCAAGGTCCATTTTCCCAAGCCGACCCCCTCATCCTGAAGTACCCTTTGCTTGAGCAAAGGGCTTCGAAGGAGCCCTCAAGTCTTCGCGCGATCCCTGGAAGCCTCCTTCGAGGTCGTTACGCCGCGCTCATGCTGAGGGGAAGCCTTGGAAGAACATCTCAAACTGGCCCTGACGCGCGAGCCTCACACCTCCGCGAGGGGTAGCCAGGCCCGCCCGTCGCGGTCGATCAGGGCATCCGCCCCCGCCGGTCCGTCGCTGCCCGCCGCATAGGTCTCCACCGGAGCATCCCTCCAGGCCTGAATGAGGGGATCGACGGCGGCCCAGCCCGCCTCGATGGCGTCGGCCCGCTGAAACAAGGTCGGGTCGCCGACCATGCAATCGTAGATCAGGGTCTCGTAGCCGACGCTCGGCGCCTCGGCGAAGAAATCGCCGAACCGCACGGAGGAGATGACCGCGCCGAGGCGCATGTCCGGCCCCGGCCGCTTGGCGTTCCACTGGGTGCTCAGCCCCTGGTCCGGGTCGATGTGGAGGTGCATGACGTTCGGCGCGAGAGCGGTGCCCGCGAACAGGCCGTGGCTCGGCGGCTTGAAATGCACGGCGATCTCGGTGAGGCGCCCCGTCAGGCGCTTGCCGGTGCGCAGGTAGAACGGCACGCCGGCCCAGCGCGGGTTGTCGATGGTGAGCGTCAGGGCCGCGTAGGTCTCGGTGCGGGAATCGGCCGAGACGTCGGCCTCCTCGCGGTAGCCCCGCACGGCATGCCCCTGCTCTTCGCCGGGCGCATACTGGCCGCGCACCGCCCGGTCCGGCGTCGCCGGCCGCACGGCCTCCAGAATCCGCGCCTTCTCGTTGCGGATGTCCTCCGCATCGAAACTGCCGGGCGGCTCCATCGCCACCATGGACAGGAGCTGGAACAGGTGGTTCGGCACCATGTCGCGCAGCGCACCGGTGGGCTCGTAGAAGCCGCCGCGCTGCTCCACGCCGATGGTCTCGGCGGCGGTGATCTGCACGTGGTCGATATGGCGGGCGTTCCAGATCGGCTCCAGCATGGCGTTGGCGAAGCGCAGCGCCAGGATGCTCTGCACCGTCTCCTTGCCGAGGAAGTGGTCGATGCGGAACACCTGACTCTCGTCGGCCTGGTTCAGGATGCGGGCGTTGAGGGCGCGCGCCGAGGCGAGATCGGTGCCGAACGGCTTCTCGATCACCACGCGGCGGAAGGCGCCCTCCCCCTCCTTCAGCAGGCCGGCGGCGCCGAGCTGGTCCACCACCGGGCCGAAGAAGCGGGCGGAGACGGCGAGGTAGAAGATCGCGTTGCCGCCGATGTCCCGGGCGAGCCGCCGATAGGTCTCCGCCGCCTCGAAATCCCCCTTGGTGAAGGTCAGGCGCTCACGGATGAAGCCCCAATGGCCGGGATCGATGGAGTCCGGATGGAATTCGGAGGTGTGGTCCTCGGTGAAGGACTGCATGGTCTGCGAGAGGTCGTCGCGCCATTGCTCGCTCGTGCGGTCGTTATGGTCGACCCCGACGATCTTGAGCCCATCCGCCAGCAGGCCGTCCGAGGCGAGGTTGTAGAGGGCCGGCATCAGCAGGCGCTTCGTCAAGTCGCCGGCCGCCCCGAAGATGACGAGGGTGCATGCCGGCGCCGTCCTGACCTCGTCGTTGGCGCGGGGCTGCTTGCCGTCGTTCACTGTGGCATCGGGATGGATCATGGGACGGGACACTCCGGGCATCGACGGCGGCGACGCCGGTCAAACCGCCGATGCCCTGCGCCGTTCCGACGGATGGTGCAAGGCAGCGATCACTCGTCCGTGCGGACGGACTTATTCGTCCGTGCGGACGGACTTATTCGTCCGTGCGGACGGACTTATTCGTCCGTGCGGACGGACTTATTCGTCCGTGCGGACGGCCTTATTCGTCCGTGCGGACGGCCTGGCCCCGGTCGATCGGCAGGCGGTCGCCCTTCAATTCGTCCGGGGTCGGCAGGCTGCGCACGTCCCAGCCGCCGCCCAGCGCGCGGATGAGGGTCACCGCCGTGGTGAAGCGGTTGAGCCGCACCTGCAGCGCGGTCACCTCGTTGTTGAGTTCCAGCGCCTGGGCGGTGATGACCGTGGTGAAGTTCTGCGTGCCCGCGCGGTACTCGTTGAGGGTGATCTCCACGGCGCGGCGGGCCGAGGCCACCGCCTCTTCCTGCGCCGCCTGCTGGCGGGCGAGGATGCGGACGCCGGCGAGCCCGTTCTCCACCTCGGCGAAGGCGGTGAGCACGGTCTGGCGGTAGGTCGCCACCGTGGCGTCGTAGGCGGCTCTCGCGATCTGCACGGCGGCGGTGCGGGCGCCGCCATCGAGCAGGGTCTCGCTGCCGGCCGCTGCCACCGACCAGACCTGGTTCGCGGCCGAGAAGACGCCGTTGCTGGTCAGCCCCGAGACGCCGCCCGAGCCCGAGAGGACCAGGGTCGGGTAGAAGGCCGCCACGGCGACGCCGATCTGCTCGCTCTGGGACTGGACGCTGCGCTCGGCCTGCGCGATGTCCGGCCGCCGCTCCAGCAGGGCGGAGGGGATGCCCACCGGAACCGCCGGCGGCGACTTCGGCAGGCTCCCCTTCGGCAGGGACAATTCGGAGGGCGGGCGCCCGATCAGCGTCGCGATGGCGTGTTCGAAGGTCGCGCGCTGCAGGCCCACCGCGATGGCCTGGGCCTGGGTCGACTGCACCTGCGTCTGCGCCGTGATCACGTCGGAGCGAGCCGCCACGCCGGCATTGTACTGGTTCTCGGTGATGGCGAGGCTCTTCTTGTAGGCCTCCACCGTCTCGTCGAGCAGGCGCTGCAGGGAATCCTGGTAGCGCAGGCTGTAATAGTTGGTGGCGACCTCGGACTGGATCGCCAGGCGCACGGCCGCCAGATCCGCCGCGCTCGCCTGGGCGTTGGCGACCTCGCTCTCGATGTTGCGCCGGATGCGGCCGAACAGGTCGAGTTCCCACGAGGCCTGGGCCTGGAGCGAGACCGAGGTGCGCTCGGTGCCGAGCGTCCGCGAGCGCGTGATCGTCGGCGCGCCGATGACGGTGGGGTAGAGCGCCGAGCGCGCCTGGGCGACGAGGCCGCGCGCCTGGTCGTAGGAGGCCAGGGAGACGCGCAGGTTCTGGTTGTCCACGTCGACGAGGCGGATCAGCCGGTCCAGGGCGGGATCGCGGAACACGCGCCACCAATCGCCGCGCTCGGCCCCGTCATTGGGCTGCGCCGCGCGCCATCCCTTCCGCGTGGCGACATGGGCCACGCTGTCCTCGCGCATTCCGCCCTGCTTGAACGCCAGCGGCGTCTCCACGGAGGGGCGCGAGTAATCGGGGCCGACCATGCAGCCGGAGAGGGTTGTTGCGAGGAGGAGGTGGGATAGGCACCAACGCCCCTTCCCTCCCCCCCTTGCGGGGGAGGGTGGCCCTCGCGTCAGCGAGGGTTGGGAGAGGGGCGCGCCGTATCCGGAGAGGTCGCCCCCTCTCCCGCCTGCTCCGCAGGCACCCTCCCCCGCACCAAGTCGGGCCTGCCCGACTTGGCCAGCCAAAGACGGATCTCGGGCAAGCCCGAGGTCCGTGGGGGGAGGGTTGCTACGCGCGGGTCGCATCGTCCGATCACGCCCGCTCATTCGGCCGGGCTCACCGAAACGCCGGGCGTCGGCTTCCGCCGGCGGAGGCGGTCGAGATAGAGGTAGACGACGGGCGTGGTGTAGAGGGTCAGGATCTGGCTCACGATCAGGCCGCCGGCGATGGCGATGCCCAGGGGGCGGCGCATTTCCGAGCCTTCGCCCCCGGCGAGGATGAGAGGCAGGGCACCGAGCAGGGCCGCCAGCGTTGTCATCATGATCGGCCGGAATCGCAAGAGGCAGGCCTCGAAGATCGCGTCCTTCGGTGTGGCCCCGCGCGTGCGCTCGGCGTCCAGCGCCACGTCGATCATCATGATGGCGTTCTTCTTGACGATGCCGATGAGCAGGAACACCGCGATGAGCGCGATGATGGTGAATTCCGTGCCCGAGACGAGGAGCGCCAACAGCGCGCCGATACCGGCCGAGGGCAGTGTCGAGAGGATCGTCACCGGATGGACGAAGCTCTCGTAGAGGATTCCGAGGATCGTGTAGACGGCCAGCAGCGCGGCCAGGATCAGCAGGGGCTGGCGCGAGGACGAGGCCTGGAAGGTCTTGGCGGCACCCGCGAATTCGCCGTGGATCGTGGCCGGCAGGCGCAATTGCGCCTCGGCCTCCTCGATGGCGGCGGTGGCGTCCGACAGGCTCTTGCCCGGCGCCAGGTTGAACGAGAGCGTGGTGGCCACGAACAGGCCCTGGTGGCTCACCTGCACGGGCGCGTTGCCGGTCTCGACCCGTGCGAAGGCGGAGAGCGGGATCATCGTCTCCTTGGCGCTCGAAACGGGCGCGCTGGACGAGGCCCCCGCCCCGCCCGCGATGGCGTTGGAGGCGGCGTTGCGGGCGGAATCGGCGGCGATGGTGGAGGCCGTCGTCCCCGTCGCCGCGGCCCCCGCCACGGTCCCGGCCACCGCGTTGGTGATGGCCGAGCCGCGCGCCTTGCCGCCCGAGGTCGAGACGAAGACGGTCTTCAACGTCTCCGGGTTCTGCAGGTAGCGCGGCGCGATCTCCATCACGACGTGGTACTGGTTGAGCGGGTTGTAGATCGTCGAGACCTGCCGCTGGCCGAAGGCGTCGTAGAGGGTGTTGTCGATCTTGTCGGGCGTGATGCCGTAGCGGTAGGCGGTGGCCCGGTCGATGACGAGGCGGCTTTCCAGCCCCCCCTCCTGCTGGTCGGAGGTGACGTCGGCGAAGACCGGGTTCTTCTGCAGCGCCTCCACGAGCCGGGGCGCCGCCGCATAGAGTTCGTCGGCCGTGTCGCCCTGGAGGGTGTACTGGTACTGCGCGAAGCTCTGGCGCCCGCCCATGCGCAGGTCCTGGCGCGGGAACAGGAACAGCCGGGCGCCCGCCACCTGCGCGAGTTTGGGGCGCAGGCGGGTCATCACCTCGGTGATCGAGGCGCGCTCGCCCCGCGGCTTCAGGCCGACGAAGACGTTGGCCGAGTTGGTGGCGCGCCCGCCCGTGAAGCCGACGACGCTGTCCACCGCCGGATCGGCCTGCACGATGGCGGTGGCCTGTTCCAGCTTCTGCTTCATCGCCTGGAAGGAGATGCGCTGGTCGGCCTGGATGCCGCCCATCATCTGACCCGTATCCTGCTCGGGGAAGAAGCCCTTGGGGACGATGATGTAGAGATAGACGTTGAGCCCGATCGTCGCGAACAGCGTGAGCAGCACCAGGCGGCGATGATTGAGGGCGATCCGCAGGGTTCGCTCATAGGCGCGCAGCGTTCCCTCGAAGGCGCCTTCCAGCCCCCGGATCAGCAGGTTGGGGCGGCGCGGCGCATCTCCCTCCGGCACGCTTTCGCGCTTGAGCAGCAGCGCGCACATCATCGGCGTGGTGGTGAGCGAGAGCACCAGGGAGATCAGGATCGCCAGGGACAGGGTGACGGCGAATTCCTCGAACAGCCGCCCGACGATCCCCCCCATCAGCAGGATCGGGATGAACACCGCGATCAGCGACAGGCTCATGGAGATGACGGTGAAGCCGACCTCCTTCGCCCCGATGAGGGCGGCCTCCAGCCTCGGCTTGCCGAGTTCGATATGCCGCTGGATGTTCTCCAGGACCACGATGGCGTCGTCCACCACGAAGCCGGTGGCGATGATGAGGGCCATCAGCGACAGGATGTCGAGGCTGTAATCCAGCAGGTACATGGCCGAGAAGGTGCCGATGATCGAGATCGGCACGGCCACCGCCGGGATCAGGGTCGCCCGGCCGGAGCGCAGGAAAGCGAAGACCACGCCGATGACGAGGACGACCGCGATGACCAGGGTCTCCTCGGTCTCGGCGAGGGAGGCGCGGATGGTGGCGCTGCGGTCGCCGGTGACGGTGAGGTCGATGTCGCCGGGCAGCGCGGCCTTCACCTGCGGCAGCGCCGCCTCCACCGCCTTGATCGTATCGACCACGTTGGAGCCGGGCTGCTTGTAGATGAACAGGATCACGCCCGGCCTGCCGTTGACGAGGCCGAGGTTGCGCTTGTCCTCCACCGAATCCTCGACCTTGCCCACATCGGTGAGGCGCACGCCCGCCCCGTTGCGGTAGGCCACGACGATGTCGCGGTAATCCGCCGCCACCCGGCCCTGGTCGTTGGCGTAGAGCTGGTAGTGGCGGGTGTCGGTCTCGATCGCCCCCTTCGGGGAATTGGCATTGGCCGAGGCGATCGCGGCGCGCACCCCTTCGAGCCCGATCCCGTAATTGTAGAGGGCGGTGGGATCGAGCTCGACCCGCACCGCCGGCAACGACGATCCGCCGATATCGACATTCCCCACCCCGGGGAGCTGGGACATCTTCTGCTGCACCACCGTGGCGGCGGAATCATAGAGCTGACCCGGCGACAGGGTGTTCGAGGTCAGGCCGAGGATCAGGATCGGCGCGTCGGCCGGGTTGAACTTGCGGTAGGTGGGGTTCGAGCGCAGGGCGGTGGGCAGGTCGGCCCGCGCGGCATTGATCGCCGCCTGCACGTCGCGGGCGGCCCCGTCGATGTCGCGGTTGAGGTTGAACATCAGGACGATCCGCACCGTCCCGACGGAACTGGTGGAGGTCATCTCGCCCACATCGGCGATGATGCCGAGCCGCCGCTCCAGGGGCGCCGCCACCGTCGTCGCCATGGTCTCGGGCGAGGCCCCGGCCATCTGCGCCTGGACCAGGATGACGGGGAAATCCACCTGCGGCAGCGGCGCCACCGGCAGCTTGAAGAACGCGAAGATCCCCGCCAGCAACACCCCGATGGTGAGCAGCGTCGTGGCGACCGGGCGGCGGATGAACGGCTCGGAGACGTTCATGGGCGGGGAGCCGGGCGCATGCTCCCTCCCCCATCTGCGGGGGAGGGTGGCCCGGCCGTCAGGCCGGGTCGGGAGAGGGGAGCGACGTGGCCGGAGGTGGCGCGAGCCAGCCGCGCCGCGACGGTCGCGCCGACCGTGTCGAGGACCGAAGAGAGATCGCTCAGGACACGGTCATTCGGGAAGCGCAGAACCTCGAATCCCTGCTCCCGCAGCCAGGCATCACGCGCGGCATCGCGATCACGGCGCGCGGTCTCGACATGGGGGGCGCCGTCGAGTTCGACGATGAGACGGGCGGACGCGCAAAGGAAATCGGCGATGTAGGGCGGCAGGGGAACCTGGCGTCTGAATTTGAGCCCACGGAAGCGGCTACCGCGCACCTGCTGCCAGAACGCATCCTCGGCGAGCGTACGGAGCCGACGTTGTTCGCGGGCGAACGCGCGCAGATGCGGAGTGGGTCTGACGAGGTTGCGCCCCGCGTCGCTCTGCGCGTCCGATCCGGAAACCGGGTTCCCCTCTCCCGACCCCCTTCGGGGGCCACCCTCCCCCGCAGAGGGGGGAGGGAGAGTGACGGCGAACTCCCGGCTCACGGCATCACCCCCGCCGCCTTCGCGCCGCCACCGCCGCGCTTGAACCGCCGCTCCAGGCGGTCGAAGGCGAGGTAGATCACCGGGGTGGTGAACAGGGTCAGGACCTGGGAGACGATGAGGCCGCCGGCGATGACGATCCCGAGCGGCTGGCGCAGTTCGGAACCGACACCGGTGCCGAGGATGAGGGGCACCGCCGCGAACAGGGCGGCGAGCGTCGTCATCAGGATCGGGCGGAAGCGCAGCAGGCAGGCCTCGTAGATCGCGTCGCGCGGGGCCATGCCCTCCTCGCGCTCGGCCTGGAGCGCGAAGTCGATCATCATGATCGCGTTCTTCTTCACGATGCCGATGAGCAGCACGATGCCGATGACGCCGATGATGTCCAGCGGCAGCCCGTAGAGCATCAGGCCGACCAGCGCGCCGATCCCCGCCGAGGGCAGGGTCGAGAGGATCGTGATCGGGTGGACGAAGCTCTCATAGAGCACGCCGAGCACGATATAGACGGTGACGATGGCGGCGATCACCAGGAAGAGCTGGTTCGAGAGCGCCGATTGGAAGGCGAAGACCGAGCCCTGCGGCACTACGCGGAAGCTCGGGGGAAGGTCGATCTCTGTCCGCGCCGCCTCGATCGTCTTCACCGCATCGCCCAGCGCCACCCCCTCGGCGAGGTTGAACGAGACGGTGGTGGCCGGGAACTGGCCGAGATGGCTGATGAGGAGCGGTGCCCGGCGCTCGCTGATCCGCGCCACCGCCGAGAGCGGCACCTGCCCCGAGGCCGCCGTGGAGGAGGGCAGGAAGATGCCGTTGAGGCTGTCGAGGGTCTTGTGCAGGTCCGGGTCGGCCTCGAGGATCACCCGGTACTGGTTCGACTGGGTGAAGATCGTCGAGACGATGCGCTGGCCGAAAGCGTCGTAGAGGGCGTTGTCCACGGTGGCGGGGGTGATGCCGTAGCGGCCGGCGGTGGGCCGGTCGATGGTGACGTAGGCCGCCAGCCCGTTGCCCTGCAGGTCGCTCGCCACGTCCGACAGCAGCGGCGAGCGCTGCAGCGCCTGGACGAAGCGCGGCACCCAGGTCTCGAACTCCGAGAGGTTCGGGTTCTCGAGGATCACCTGATACTGCGTCGCGCTCACCGCCGTGTCGATGGTGAGGTCCTGCACCGGTTGCATGTAGAGCCGGATGCCGGCGACCCCGCGCGTCGCTTCCTTCAGGCGGCGGATGATCGCGCTGGCATCGGTGGCGCGGCCCTCGTGCGGCTTCAGGTTGATGAGGAAGCGGCCGGAATTGAGCGTCACGTTCTGCCCGTCGACGCCGATGAACGAGGACAGGCTCGCCACATCCGGGTCCTGCAGGACGATCCGCGCGAGTTGCTGCTGGCGGTCGGCCATCTCGGCATAGGAGACGGTCTGGTCGGCCTGGGTCACGCCCTGGATCACGCCCGTGTCCTGGACCGGGAAGAAGCCCTTGGGGATGACCACGAACAGGTAGGCGGTGAGCGCGATGGTGGCGAGGGTGACGACGAGGGTCAGGCCCTGGTGGTTGAGCACCACGCGCAGCATCCGCCCGTAGCCGGAGATCACCCCGTCCATGGCCCGCCGGCCGGTCCGCGCGATAAATCCTTCGCGGCGCTTGGCCTCCGGCGCGTGCTTGAGCAGGCGCGCGCACAGCATCGGCACGAGGGTGAGCGAGACCACCGCCGAGATCACGATGGTGGCGGCGAGCGTGATCGCGAATTCGTGGAACAGGCGCCCCACCACGTCGCCCATGAACAGGAGCGGGATCAGCACCGCGATGAGCGAGACGGTGAGCGAGATGATGGTGAAGCCGATCTCGCGGCTGCCCTTCAGGGCCGCCTCCATCGGCGAATCGCCCTCCTCCACGTGGCGGGCGATGTTCTCGATGACCACGATGGCGTCGTCGACGACGAAGCCCGTCGCGATCGTCAGCGCCATCAGGGACAGGTTGTCGAGGGAGAACCCGTAGAGGTCCATGATCGAGAGCGCGCCGATCAGTGAGAGCGGCACCGACAGGCTCGGGATCAGGGTCGCGGACAGGCTGCGCAGAAAGAGGAAGATCACTAGGACCACGAGGCCGATGGCCAGCGCCAGCTCCACCTGCACGTCGTGCACCGAGGCGCGGATGGTGGTGGTGCGGTCGGTGAGAGGCGTTACCGTGATCGCGGCGGGAAGCGTCCCCTGCAGCTGGGGCAGCAGCGCCTTGATCTTGTCGACGGTGGCGATGACGTTGGCGCCGGGCTGGCGCTGGATGTTGAGGATGACGGCGGGCGTCTCGTCCATCCAGGCGCCGAGCTTGGTGTTCTCCGGGCCGTTGACCACGTCCGCGACGTCCGACAGCCGCACCGCCGAGCCGTTCTTGTAGGCGATGATCGCCTGCTCGTAGGCCTTCGGATCGCGGATCTGGTCGTTGGCGTTGATGGCGTAGGACTGGGTCGGCCCGTCGATCGTGCCCTTGGGCGTATTGACGTTGAGGTTGGTGATGGTGGTGCGCAGGTCGTCGATGTTGAGGCCGTAGGCGGCCAGCGCCCGCGAATTGAAGCGCACGCGCACGGCCGGGCGCTGGCCGCCGCCCATGCTGACGAGGCCGACGCCGGAAACCTGGCTGATCTTCTGGGCGAGCCGCGTCTCGGCGAGATCCCTCACCTCGGTGAGCGGCATCGTCGTGGAGGTCAGGGCCAGGGTCAGGATCGGCGCGTCGGCCGGGTTGACCTTGGCGTAGACCGGCGGCGCCGGCAGGTCGGAGGGCAAGAGGTTGCCCGCCGCGTTGATCGCCGCCTGGACCTGCTGCTCGGCGATGTCGAGGCCGAGATCGAGGCTGAACTGAAGCGTGATCACCGACGCGCCCGCAGAACTCTGCGAGGTCATCTGGTTGAGGTTGGCGAGCTGGCCGAACTGCCGCTCCAGCGGCGCCGTCACCGCCGAGGTCATCACCTCGGGGCTGGCGCCGGGATAGAAGGTCTGAACCTGGATCGTCGGGTAATCCACCGACGGCAGGGCCGAGACCGGCAGGTTCAGGTACGACACCATGCCGACGAGCAGGATCGCCAGCATGAACAACGTGGTGGCCACGGGCCGCAGGATGAAGATGCGGGACGGGTTCATGGGGTAAGGGCCACGACGGGCGCGCCGCCCCTCCCCTCCCCCCTCTGCGGGGGAGGGTGGCCCACGAAGTGGGTCGGGAGAGGGGAGCGCCCTATGCGGAGAGGTCGTCCCCTCTCCCGCCTGCTCCGCAGGCACCCTCCCCCGCAGAGGGGGGAGGGAGAAACGGCGGCGAGAGTGACCATCACGGCTGCGCCGCCGGCCGCTCTCTGCGGCGCTCGCGCTTCTGCGGCGGGTTTTCGGGAGGCGTCCCGGCGGCGGGCGTCGACGTCGTGGCCGTGGCGTCGGTTGCAGGTGCCGCTTGACCGGGCGCCACCTGTCCGGGCGCCGCAGGCTCGCCGGGTGCCGCCGGCTGGCCTTTGCCGCCCTCGGTGACGCGGACCTTGGCGCCGTCGCGCAAGCGGTCGGTCCCGTCGACCACGACCCGGTCGCCCACCGCCAGCCCCTTGGTGACGGCACTGCGCGCACCATCGGCCTCGCCGACGGTGATCGGCCGGACCACGACCTTGTCGTCGCTGTCGAGCAGGTAGACATAGGCGCCGGGCGTGCCGCGCAGGATCGCCGAGGTGGGGACGATGGGCGTATCGCGCACCGTGTCCACGGTGAGCTTGGCGTTGACGAACTGGTTCGGGAACAGGCTCTCGTCCTTGTTGTCGAACAGGGCGCGCAGCTTCACCGTGCCGGTGGTGGTGTCGATCTGGTTGTCCACCGTGTCGAGGGTGCCGGTGGCGAGCACGTTGGCATCGCCCCGATCGTAGGCGGTCACCGTGAGCTTCGCGCCCGAGCGCAGGCGGCGCATGACGCGCGCCACGTCGTCCTCGGGCAGGGTGAAGACCACCGAGATCGGATGCAGCTGCGTCACCACCACGATGTTGGTGGAGGCGGCGGTGACGTAATTGCCCTGGTCGATCTGGCGCAGGCCGACGCGGCCCTCCACGGGCGAGACGATGCGCGTATAGGCGATGTTGAGCTTCTGCTGGTCGACCTGAGCCTGGTCGATGGCGACCGTGCCCTCGTTCTGCTTCACCAGGGCCGCTTGCGTGTCCACGTTCTGCTTGGAGATCGAATCCTGCAGGCTGAGGCGCTGGAAGCGGGCGAGGTCGAGCTTCGAATTCTGCAGCAGCGCCTGATCGCGGGCGAGCTGGCCCTGATACTGGGCGAGCTGCGCCTCGTAGATACGCGGGTCGATCTGGGCCAGGAAATCGCCCTTTTTGACGGTCTGGCCCTCGCGGAAGCCGATCTCCATGAGGTAGCCGCTGATCTGCGACTGGATCGTCACGGTGGCGAGCGGCGTCACCGTGCCGAGGCCCGACAGCACCACCGGGATCTCGCCGGCCGAGACCGTGGCGACGCCCACAGCCTGGGCCATGTCGCCGGGTCGTCCACGGGCGCCCTTGCCACGCGCGGGCGCGCCGTCGGCGGCGGTCTCCGTCGCAGGTTTGGGCGCGAGATAGTACCGGTAGCCGGCCGCGCCGCCCCCCGCGAGAAGGAGGAGCAGGATGAGCCACGTCCCCGTGCGGCTTCGCCGGCGCGTGGGCGCCGGTGCCTCGGGTCCGATGTGCCGGGCCGTCTCGGTCCGGATGGGCGATTGTTCGTTCATGCCTCGACAATCCGGCCGCTCGTTTCCGACCGGCACCATGCAGTCTGACCGAAATGGAGACGGGAGTCCCGACGGAACAGGGGGCGCGACCACCACGCAGCGGGGCGACGATCCAGGACCGCGCAAGAAATCGTGCACGTTTGCCGGGGGGCCTTGCCCGTCGATCGTTCGCTCAGCATCGCCGCCAGAGATGCAGGACTATTGCGACGCCAGTGCGGCGCGGAAGTTTCCGGGCTGTTTCCAGGGTGCGGGCGGCGGGCCGTTCGAAGCCCTCAGGGCAGCGGCTTCGACGGGTAGGCCTCGACCACCGCGTGATAGGCCGCATCCGTCGGTGTCACCGGCACGACGAGGCGCAATCCAGCCCCCGCCAGGGCGATGAGGAGGGCGAGAGCGCAACATGCGCGGGTGCTCAACGGGGGCGTCCTCGTGATCCGATGCGAGGTCGCTACCCCGGAAGACCATCGCAGCACAAGCAGAACGCGAGAAAGCCGCCACGCCGAGAGGGCGTGACGGCTGTCTTCTCGGGGAGGATCAGCTTCAGAAAAAGGACCGGAGCGGTACGCCACTCAAAAGAAACGAGGGGGCGGTGTTTCCGTTGAGCGGCGCCCGCTCCGGCCATGACCAGAACCTACGTTACGCCTGATGAATGTCAACAATCGTCAGGCCCGACCCGGGGCGCCGGGAGAAGGAGCGTGCGAACGCGCACATTTCCGCTTCCGGTTTCCCGTCCCGACACGCCCGCGCTACCGAAGGCCGAAGGATCTCGGCCCGGGGGCGACTGGATTCATACATCCGCTCGACGCTTGTTCGCCATGTCCAAGAGAGTTCGACATGAGGCGCGACGGGCTTCCTCGCCTTTTCGCTCAACGAACGAGTCCGCCGCCACCACCGGATAAGCGAAGAAGCCCGGCCCCTCACGCTGAAAAAAATCCACATCGCCCCGGAACCGCACGCCGACCTCTGCGTTTCACGCGTGCGAGGCCATGAACGGCTCGCACCTTGGCGCCGGACACGGTGTCCGGCGGCCTTTGTCATCACGTTGCTCTTCAGGAGGATGTGGTCATGAGGAACTTGGATTTCGCACCGCTCTATCGCTCGACCGTCGGTTTCGACCGCATGATCTCGCTGCTCGACCAGGCAGCCCGCGTCGAGCCGTCGACGACCTGGCCGCCCTACGACATCGAGAAGGTGGCCGACGACGCTTATCGCATCACCATGGCGGTCGCCGGCTTCACCCCGGATGAGATCGACCTGACGCAGCACGACACCGTCCTCCAGGTCACGGGCCAGAGGACCGGCCGGAGAGGCGACCGGACCACCGACCGGGACGGGGAGCGCGCCTATCTGCATCGCGGAATCGCGACGCGGCCCTTCCGGCAGACCTTCAACCTGGCCGACCACGTGAGGGTCACGGGCGCCAGCCTCGACAACGGACTGCTGACCGTGGACCTCAAGCGCGAGGTGCCGGAGGCCCTCAAGCCCCGCCGCATCGCCATCGCCGGCGCGACGAGCCCCATCGGCCAGGACAACGCGCAGGTTCAGGACAACGCGCACGCGCAGGTCGAGGACCACGCCGAGGCGGCCTGAACCCGCCTTGAGCCATGACAGTCGAACCTCGGGGGCCTTCGGGCCCGCGAGGGCCGCATCGTTTTAGTCCTGCCTCACAGCCATCAGGGAGGATCGATCATGTCGATGAGGGAGACGCACTTGTCCCGTTCCGGCCTCGGAACGTCCGGCCTCATGAACGGCCCCATGAACCCATCCGCGACCCAGTCCGCCTCGTTCGAGGCCTGGCAGGCCGTGGTCGCCCCCGGGGACGTGTTCCGTCACCCGCGCGAGGTGCTGGCGCACCCGCTCCTCTCCCGCGAGGAGAAGCGGACGATCCTGGCCTCCTGGGTCTCGGATGCTTGCGCCCTCGAGAACGCACCGGGCCTGCGCTGCCTCACCGGGGCCAGGGCCGAGCCGGTCACCGTCGAGGCCCTGCTCACGGCGCTCGCCGAACTCGATGGCGGCGCCGCCCCGGAGACGACCGCCGGGGCCCCTCGCCCCGCGACGCGCCGCCGACCGCGCCTCGCGAACCTGCACCGCTATCTCCGCCCGCGCCGCCGCAACGACGACGACGAGCCGCCGCCCTGCCCGGCGACGATCATGCCACGCCCCCGGACGCCGCCCAGCGCGGACGCGATCCCGGCTTGAGCGGGGAAGGTTGACGCGCGCCGCCACGTCGACAGACGGGACCGCCGCCAAAGGGCGGCGGTTTCGGCACGTGATCGAGCCCGCGCTCGTGAAGACTCTCTCACCATTCCCTCGCCGACCGAGGCGAATGATTTCCGAAGTTAGGCACTAGCTAGGAAGGTCGGCTCAGGTTGGATAGCCGACCTGCTGCCTTATGGCGCAACTCCACCAACGACCGAGCTAGTGCATTTTAGTTACAAGCCATACTGGCATGCAAGCTGCAGAAAAAGCGGCTACTACTAGAAAAATGTAATTGAGCGGGTGCTTTTGCGACAATAAAAGCTTAATACTAATAGCTTTTGCACCAATTCCGAAAAACGCTCCAATACTTACCACCAAAACAGCAATCAGGGGGTAAACGACAAGAAGGTTTATCGAATTCGATCCAAACAGTATTAATATCGCCAGCACATCTATGAGAGCAATCAGGACCGCAGATAAAAGCAAAGAGCGCTTATTAGGCAATGCCATAGTAGCCGCTAGTGACACTCCGATTACGGCGAAGATTATTGGCTTACTCCCAAGCTGCGTGAACAACCCCCATTCGCTCAACAAGCCGCTCTACCGCAAGTTCGCAATCAGGTATTGGACATTATCGGAGGTTTCTGTCGTTTAAGGGTGGGGAGCGGAACCTGGCCTTTTGGCCTGAGGCGGACGTTGCACATCCGCTCCTCCAGAAACTTCACAATCCGCGACAGACCCCCTTGGCAAAAAAAATTGCAGATGGCTGTCTTACAGCGACCATCAACACGGGAGTCTTTCGTGCATCTAGAAATCCAACGGGTCATATATTTTACGGAGAACGTAGAAGCGATGAGCCGCTTTTATCGCGAGGTACTCGGCTTTGAGCCAATTGCGGGCGGCGATGGAGGTTGGCAAGAATTCAAAGCTGGTGGATGTAATATCGCGTTACACCGTGGCAAACCCAGTGCTGGCGCTCGCGGACCAAAAGTCGTGTTCTACAGCACCGATGTTGCGGCTAGCCGCGCTGCACTTCTCAAACGAGGTGCGTCCGACTTGGGAAAAGTCATCTCGGGCGATGATCTGACGCTATGCGACGGTAGAGACCCGGATGGAAATCCGTTTCAGATATCAACCCGCAAAAGATAGTTTGCATCGTCCTTTCGTTTGACAAATGACAGCTTACCAACCGCGCCGGTCTTAGGTCACCGTCCATAAAATTGTCGCGAAGCGGACTTTCCCAGGGTCTGTGAAGGGTCGGGACCAGAAGCGACCAAGCGTCAGATGTCCCACCGCCCCCATCGGGGGCTCGCCTAAAAATCCTAAAATAGGAATTTATGATTGACACCGTGACGCTTCCCGGGTATCAATGAGGAACGCTCAAGAAGTGTGACGAGAGGGGCAGCGAGATGGAGCTTCCCCTGGAGACACGCCGGCTCGTCGAGCAACTGATGCGGACGACGAGCATGACAAGCCGCGAGATCGCCGAGCGGACGGGGGTCCGCGCCCAGACGGTCAGCACATGGAACCGCCAGCATGGCTGGCGCGAGGGGGTGAGCGACGCGCAGCGTCGGCTCGACCCCGGAGCCTGGGCGCCCGCGCGGCGGCGCGCCGTGGAGACGCTCTACGGGATGATGGAGATCGAGCCCGCGACGCTGGCTCTGGCGTTGGGAGGCACCGTCGCCGGCGCGCCGGCCCTGTTTCGCGCCTGCGGCTTCGCGCGCAGGCCGCGTGCCCGCCCGGCGCCGCGCACGCTGAAGGCCGGGGCGGCCCCTCCGGCGGCGCGGGTGATGGACAATCTGGGCGAGGCCCTGCGCGCCCATATCGGCCGCCAGATCGCGCGGTTCGACGCGGCCTTGAGCGGCGAGACGCCGCCCGCGCTCGATTCCGCGAAGGTACTGCGCGACCTCGGCGGCCTGAAACGGCTGCTCGACGACCTCTCCAGCGAAGACCGGGAGCGAAGCGATGCGCAGCGCAACCTTGCGGACGGGGCTCACGAGACGTCCCGCCCCCCGGCCGATGACAGCGACCTGCCCGCCCTGCGCGCGGCAATCGCGGCGCGCTATGCGGCATGCCTCGGCGAGCGGCCGGATGCCGGGCTTCCTGGCGAGCCTGCCGCCGCACCTGATCCGGGCGCTGGCCTCGGATTGGCTCCATAACGCCCGGACCGACCAGTTGCCGCCCTGCCCCTCGCGGGACGATTGGACCACCTGGGCGGTGATCGGCGGGCGCGGCTCGGGCAAGACCCGCACGGGGGCCGAATGGGTGCGGGCCCTGGCCACGGGCGACCCCGCCTTCTGCGCCCGGGCGGTGGGCCGCATCGCCCTCATCGGCGAGACCTATGCCGACGTGCGCGACGTGATGATCGAGGGGCCGTCCGGCCTGCTGGCGCTCTCCGGGGCGCGGCCGCTCTGGTCGCCCTCGCGGCGGCGGCTCGAATGGGCCAACGGCGCGGTGGCGATGGCCTTCTCCGCCGAGGAGCCGGATTCCCTGCGCGGGCCGCAATTCGGAGCCGCCTGGTCCGACGAGATCGCCAAATGGCGCCGACCGGACGCCACCTACGACATGATCCAGTTCGGCCTGCGCCTCGGCGACCGGCCGCGTAACCTCGTCACCACCACGCCCCGGCCGATCCCGCTGATCCGCCGCATCCTCGCCGATCCGCTCACCGTGGTGAGCCGCTCGCGCACTGCCGACAACGCGGCGAACCTCGCGCCGTCCTTCCTCGACGCCGTGGTCGGTCGCTACGCCGGCACGCGGCTCGGGCGGCAGGAGCTCGACGGCGAGCTGATCGAGGACCGGCCGGACGCGCTCTGGACGCGGGAGGGGATCGAGGCCGCGCGCCGGGACGGGATGCCGGAGCTTCGGCGGATCGTCGTGGCGGTGGACCCGCCCGCCTCCTCGAAGGCCGGGGCCGATGCCTGCGGGATCGTCGCCGCCGGGCTCGGGCCGGACGGGCATGCCTATGTGGTCGCCGACGCCACGTTGGGCCGGGCGAGCCCGCAGGCCTGGGCCGGCGCGGCCCTGGCGCTCTACCATCGCCTGGAGGCGGACAGCCTCGTGGTCGAGGTCAACCAGGGCGGCGAGATGGCCATCGCCGTCATCGCCGAGGTGGACGCCTCGGTGCCGGTGATCCCGGTGCGGGCGACGCGCGGCAAGTATCTGCGGGCCGAGCCGGTCTCGGTGCTCTACGCGCAGGGCCGCGTCCACCATGTGGGGAGTCTCCCGGCACTCGAGGACGAGCTCTGCGATTTCGGGCCGGGCGGCCTCTCCAGCGGCGCCTCGCCCGACCGCCTCGACGCCCTCGTCTGGGCCCTGACCCACCTGATGCTGGGCCAGAGGGCGGAACCGCGAATCCGGCGGATGTGAGCGCATTCCCCTCTCCCCGCCGGGCGGGGAGAGGACGTCGTCCTCCCCCTGTCGGGAGGCGACGTGAGCCCGGCAGGGCGAAGGTGAGGGGGTCTCTCCGGGTATGGCTCCTTCGGACGCGCCCCCTCACCCTCGGCTGCCGCCTTGCCGCGCTCCCCAACGAGGGGGAGACGCGGCCCTCTCCCCGCGTGCGGGGAGAGGGGACTGCGCAACGGCCACCGCCTTCTCAGGATAGACCTGCGCCGCCCCTCTCCCGGTCGCTCCGCGACCACCCTCCCCCGCAGAGGGGGGAGGGTTGTTCCCCGTCGAGGACATTCTCATGACGAACCTCCTCGCCCGCCTCGCGCGGGCCGCCTTTCCCGTTGCCGAGACCAAGGCGGCGCCGGTTTCCGGCCTCGGCATCGCCTTCTATGGCGAGGGCCGGGCGGTCTGGACCGCGCGGGATTACGGGGCGCTGGCGCGGGAGGGGTTCCAGCGCAACGCCATCGTCCACCGGGCGGTGCGGCTGGTGGCGGAGGCCGCGGCCTCCCTGCCCCTGGTGCTGACGGACCGGGCGGGGCCGCATCCGCTCCTCGCCCTCCTCGCCCGGCCGAATGCCCGCGAGGGCGGCGCGCGCCTGCTGGAGACGCTGTATGGCCACCTCATGGTCTCGGGGAACGCGTATCTCGAAGCGGTGAGCCTCGACGGCACCCCGCGCGAACTCCACGCTCTGCGTCCGGACCGGATGCGGGTGGTGCCCGGCCCCGACGGATGGCCCATCGCCTACGACCATACCGTCGGCGGGCGGATTCTGCGGCACGACCAGACCCGCGAGGGCGTGCCGCCGATCCTGCACCTCACCCTGTTCCACCCGGCCGACGACCATTACGGCCTGTCGCCGATGGAGGCGGCGGCGGTGGCGCTCGACATCCACAACGCCGCCGGGGCCTGGAACAAGGCGCTCCTCGACAATGCCGCCCGGCCCTCCGGGGCACTGGTCTATGCTACCTCCACCGGCGCGACCTTGAGCGACGCGCAGTTCACCCGCCTCAAGGGCGAGCTGGAGGCGAATTACCAGGGCGCCGCCAATGCCGGCCGGCCGCTGCTGCTGGAGGGCGGCCTCGACTGGAAGCCGCTCTCGCTCTCGCCGAAGGACATGGATTTCGTGGAAGCCAAGGCCGCCGCCGCCCGCGAGATCGCGCTGGCCTTCGGCGTGCCGCCCCTGCTTCTCGGCCTCGCGGGCGACAACACCCACGCCAATTACGCCGAGGCCAACCGCGCCTTCTACCGTCAGACCGTGATCCCCCTGGCTCGCCGCACCGCCGAGAGCCTCGCCCAATGGCTGGAACCCGCCTTCGGCCCCGCCCGGCTGGAGCCCGACCTCGACTCCATCGAGGCGCTGGCGCCGGAGCGGGAATCGCTCTGGCGCCGGGTCCAGGCGGCGGACTTTCTCAGCCAGGCGGAGAAACGCGAGGCCGTGGGCTACGGGACGGCGTTATAGGTTCGTCAGTTCCAGGTGTGCAGCACCGTGCGCCAGTCCTTGCCCTCGCGCTCCAGGACGTTGACCCAGTTGCCCTCGAACGTCTTCTTCGCGCCTCCCTCGCCGGGGCCGGACATGGACCAGCGCCCGGTGACGAGGAGAACGTCCCCCTTCATCTGCGCCGAGTTGACCTTGATCGCGTGCTCCTCGAACCCCTTCGCCTTCAACCCGGCGAAGAAGGCGCCGATCTTGTCGGCGCCGGACACGGCAGCGCCCTTCGGAATCACCATGGCATCGGTGGCGTAGAGGGCCTTGAGGCCGTCCATGTCGCCGGAATTGTAGGTCTTGTCCCAGCGGGCCGCCGCGGCCTGGGCATCGGCGGTGGGATCCGCGGCCGAGGCCGGGATCGGACCAAGCAGGCACAGCAGAACGGATGTGATGCATAGCTTTACGCTCAAGCTCATGATGACCCCTCCATTTCCGACTCGCAGCAGAACGAAGTCGAATAATGCCACTGATCTTCGATGAGGAAAGCGAAATCTTGATGTATTCGGGCGGATATTGACAACTCGGACCATCGTCTTGATCGGGGCGCGACACGTCAGGTGTCATGCCGATCGAGCCGGTGGCTTATCCAGAAAGTCCGGCCCGAACGATATCCGTGAGGGTGAAATCCTCGCCCTTGAACAGCAGGACCGCCTGATGGGCTCTCGCGCAGGCATAGGCGTGGCAATCGCCCATGTTGAGGGACGCCGGATGCCGGCCCTTGCCGAATCGCTCATAGGCTTCGACGGCGAGTTCGAACTCCCGCCCGGCAATCGGAACGAGGCGGATATCCGCCTCCTCGCAGGTCAGGCGAACCCGTTCGCGGGCCGCCTCGACCGTGAAGGCGTAGCTGCGCACGAGGCCCGCGATGGTTTCCCAGAGCGAGAGCGCCGAACACAGCCTGTCGGGATCGGTGTCGAGGATGTCCGCGAATGCGTCGGCCTCCGCCTCGCCGGCGATGATCGCGATCAGCGCGGAGGCATCGACGAAGAGCGTCATTCTCCGCTCAGGTCGTCGAAGAAGGCCTTGTCGGCAGCCTGCCCCGTGGGCTTCGGCAGCTGATGACGGGCCCTTAGGGCGGCGAGGCGTTCGCGCAGCGGCACCGGAGGGGTCAGGCGGCTCAGTTCGGCCGTGACGGCCCGGCGCACGGCCTCGGACTTGGTGACGCCGGATGCTTTCGCGAGCATCGCCACCAGGCCCGCCGTCTCGTCGTCCTTGATGTAGAGCGGCATGCACATCTCCGGGATATCCTCGACATGAGGAGGATATCCCGCCCTCTCCCCATTGTCACCCCACCCTTCGGGAGCCCGCCATGGACGGCCATTTCACCGGCTATGCCAGCCTGTTCGGCGTGCCCGATCTCGGCAACGACGTCGTGTCCGCCGGGGCCTTCGCGGCGAGCCTCGGCGAGCGCGGGGCCGCAGGCGTGCGGATGCTGTTCCAGCACGATCCGGCCGAGCCGATCGGGCGCTGGCTCTCCCTGCGCGAGGATGCGCGCGGCCTGCGGGTGGAGGGGCTGATCAACCTCGCCGTCCAGCGCGGGCGCGAGGTCGACGCGCTGATGCGCGATGGCGGCCTCGACGGTCTGTCCATCGGCTTTCGCACCCTGCGGTCGAGCCCACAGCGCGGCGGCCTGCGCCGCCTGCTGGCGGTCGACCTCTGGGAGATCTCACTCGTCACCTTCCCCCTCCTGCCCGGCGCCCGCGCCGCCGTGCCGGACGGAACGGCGGCGCCACTCGCCATGGAGCTGCGGGCCTTCGCCCGTCGGCTCGCCCCACGCGGAGCGCCGTCCAGCCGGCCCGCCGTTTCCCCCTTCACCCTCCCCTCCGTCGCCCAACCCAAGAGGCTCGCATGACCGTCCACGTCTCGCCCAACGCCGCTGCCGCCGCCCCGGAGACCAAGGCCGACCCGTACGCCCTTCTCGAAAACAAGGCGGCGCGCCCCGCCTCCGACGCCGAGGTGGGCGCCGCCATGGGCGAACTCTCCCGCGCCTTCGAGGCCTTCAAGGAAACCAACGACAGCCGGCTCGCCGAACTGGAGGGTCGCCGCTCGGGCGACGTCCTCACCGAGGAGAAGCTCGCCCGCATCGACGCGGCCCTCGACTCGGCGCGGACCCGCCTCGACCGCCTCACCCTCGACGGCCGCCGTCCGCCCCTGGGCGGGGACGGGCCGAGCCGTCCGGACCCGGCTTCCGTGGAGCACAAGGCCGCCTTCGACCTCTATGTCCGGGCGGGCGAGAGCGGCGGCCTCAAACGGCTGGAGGAGAAGGCGCTCTCGGCCGGGTCCGGCCCCGATGGCGGCTATCTGGTGCCGCAGGCCATCGAACGGGACGTGTTGCGGCGGCTCGCCAACCTCTCGCCGATCCGGGCGCTCGCCACGGTGCGCACCATCTCGGGCGGGCTCTACAAGCGCGCCGTCTCCGCCACCGATGCCGTCTCGGGCTGGGTCGCCGAGACGGCGGCGCGGCCCCAGACCGACGCGCCGTCTCTCTCGGAACTGAGCTTCCCGGCCATGGAGCTCTATGCCATGCCGGCGGCGACCCAGACGCTCCTCGACGATGCCATCGTCGATATCGACGCTTGGCTCGCCGACGAGGTGGAGACCGCCTTCGCCGAACAGGAAAGCGTCGCCTTCGTCACCGGCAACGGGGTCAGCCGCCCGCGCGGCTTCCTCAGCGTGGACAACGTGGCGAATTCCGCCTGGGTACCGGGCAAGCTCGGCTTCGTCGCCACCGGCGCGGCCGGGGCCTTCCCCACCGCCAACCCGTCCGACGTGCTGTTCGACCTCGTCTACGCCCTGCGGGCCGGCTACCGCCAGAACGCCAGCTTCGTGATGAACCGCAAGGTCCAGAGCACGATCCGCAAGATGAAGGATGCCGACGGAAACTACCTGTGGCAGCCGCCGGTCTCGGCCGACAGGATCGCGACCCTGCTCGGCTTCCCCGTGGCCGAGGCCGAGGCGATGCCGGATGTGGCGGCCAACAGCCTGTCCATCGCCTTCGGCGACTTCAAGCGCGGCTACCTCGTTGTGGACCGCGCCGGCCTGCGCGTCCTGCGCGATCCCTACTCGGCCAAGCCCTACGTGCTGTTCTACACCACCAAGCGCGTGGGCGGCGGCGTGCAGGATTTCGACGCGATCAAGCTGCTGAAATTCGCGTGAGTCTGGCTGCCCCCGGTCGAGACAGCCCGGGGGTAATCCTTGTAGCGCCCTACCGCCGTCCCGGCCGCGCCATCCAGTCCGACCGGTTGGAGCGGCGGAAGCTGGCGGGTGCCTCGCTGGCGGTGAGCTGTGCCATCTCGGCGGCGCGCGACGTGATCCAGCCGGCATGCTGGCCGGTGGGGGTCACCGCCGTGAAGCCGCCGCAGGCGGTGCGGGCGCGCTTGTCCTGGCGCATGGCGCCGCTCGACCAGCTGACCACGCCGACGATCTGGTAGCCGCCCGGACCGCCGCGCAGGATCGGCCCGCCGGAATCGCCGAGGCAGGCGCCGGCTCCCGCCGTCTCGGCGAGCTTGCGCCGGTCGGTCACCACCGTGACCGTGTTGGCGACTTGGAGCGAGCCGATGGAGACCAGATGGGCCTGCCGCAGGGTGCGGGCGGTGTTGCGGCGGTTCTCCGCCACCACGCCGAAGCCGGCGATGTCCACCGACTCGCCGGTGCCGATGGCCCCGCCGCCGCGCGGATCGAGGGGCTGGAAATCGGCCCCTAACGGCTCGGACAGTTTGATGAGGGCGAGATCGATGCCCGGCTGATCCTCCGGCGTGGTGCCGGGCACGAAATCGGGGTGCATCGACGCCGCGATGGCGGAGATGCGGCGCTGGCGGAACGACCGGTCGACGGCGACGACGCTGTAGCCGGCCTGGTGCATGACACAATGCGCGGCGGTCAGCACGAGATCGGGTCCGATGAGGGTGCCCGAGCAGATCTCGCCCTGGGTGCTCTCGATGCGCACCACCGAGGCGCGCAACCCATTGGGATCACGGGAGACTTCGCCGTTGATCACGGCAAAGGCCGGAGCCGGAATCAGCCCGACCAGCGCCGTGACGACGGCCCTGCGGAGCGCGGTCGCGAACATCGTGTCTCTCCCGCGCCCGGCTGAAAGCCCCGGACGTCCCTGGAATGAAGCCTAGCCTAAGGCAATCCCTCGGCCAAGCTCCGGTTCCGTCGCTGAGGCGGAGCGGCGTCAGGGGGCGGACCAGCCTGCGGAGCGGCCCCAGCCCGCGAGGGTGCGGTCGATCCAGTCGCGCTGCGGCCCCAGCAGGACGCCTTGCGAGATGCTACCGCAAGCCCCGCCCCCGACCCAGGCGGAGACGGCCAGCGGCGGCGCTCCGGGCGCCTCCGCGATCGGCCCGCCGGAATCGCCCTGGCAGGCGCCGGATGCGCCGCCGGACGGCTTCATCCAGACCAGGATGCGGCTCTGCCCGTAGGGCTCGACCACGGGGAGGACGGCGCTGCGGAAGGTGCCGGTGGTGCGTGCCTCGCCCGGTTTCGAAACGCCGTAGCCGGAGAGGACGAGGCTCTCGCCGGCGCGCGGCAGGGCGGTGCTCAGGGGGGTCGGCCGGAAGCGGCCGGGAAGCGGTGTCGCGGTGCGGACGAGGGCCAGATCGATGGAGCGCCGACGCCCGGCGATGGCGCCGGCATCGTAGCCGGGATGGACCGCGCGGGCGGCGAGATCGACCAGCACCGGCTGGCCCGCCTCGTCGCGAAAATGCACCCGGTGCTCCGCGCCACCCTGGCGGGAGCCCGCCGCCACGCAATGGCCCGCCGTCAGCACCGAATCCTGCGCCACGACGATGCCGGTGCACACGCCGCCGTTCGAGGACAGCACCATCACGGCCGAGCCGGCCGCCTCCGGCGCCTCGCGACCGCCGACGACGGCGCCGGCCGGCGCGGCGGCGAGGCCGAGCAGCAGCGCGATACCCGCAGACCGCATGTCGAGATCCATTCCGCCCATCCCCTTCCTCGCCCCACCCGGAGACGACGATGAGTCCGATACGCGTCGATGCCGCCATCGTCGAGCCGGTCACGTTGGCCGACATGCGCGCCCACCTGCGCCTCGACCCGGACAACACCGCCGAGGACGGTCTGGTGGAGGGCCTGATCGCCTCGGCCCGCGCCATGGTGGAGCTCGCGACGCGGCGCATCCTGGTGCCCGGACGCTACCGGGTGATGCTCACAGCCTGGCCCCGGGACGGGTTCGTCCCCCTTCCCCTGAGCCCCCTCGTTGCCCTGGCGAGCGCGGGCTCGGTGGATGCGACCGGCACCGGCACCGCCTTCGCCCCCGGCCTCGTCCGCCTCGCGCCGGACATGGTCGAGGCGCCGGGGCTGATCGTCTCGCCCTCCCTTCCCGCCCTGTACCGGACCGCCGCCCTGATCGAGGTCGATGCCGGTTATGGCGGAGCGGGTCCGCCGGTCCCTCCTGCCCTCGTCCAGGCGATCCGGCTCGTGGCGGCGCACGGGTTCGAGCATCGCGGCGACCTGCCTGTCGCCCTCACCCCGATGGTGGAGGCGCTGATCGCCCCCCACCGCCGGATGCGCCTCTAACCGTACCGTCCGGAGCTTTGCCATGACGCACCCGCCCATCGGCGCGCGGCGACGCCACTACGTGCTCGAACGCTTCGTCGACGACCCGGACGGTTTCGGCGGGCACCTTCGCCGGTTCGTGGCCGGCCCGCTCCTGTGGGGCACGCTGGAATCCACCGGCCATGCCGAGCGCACACGCGGCGGCCGGTCCGATGCGGTGGCGACCCACCGCATCCGCCTCGCCTACCGGGCGGACGTCACGCCCGCCATGCGGCTCGTCTCCGGCTCGCGCCGCTTCGCCATCCGCGCGGCGGGCGATCCCGACGGGCGCGGGCGCGACCTCGTCTGCGAGGTCGAGGAGCTGATCGACACGACGGGGGGCCCGACATGAGCGACGCCCTGTCCCTTCCGGCCAACCCGCTCCTCGCCCTGCGGGCCGCCATCCTCACCGTCCTCGGCGGCGACGCGGAGCTCGGCCGGCTCATGGGCGGCGAGGTCCGCATCCATGACGAGCCGCCGCGCGGCGCGGCGCCGGTCTATGCGGTGTTCGGACCCGCCGAGATGCGGGACGATTCCGTCGACGGCGCGCTGCGCCATACCCATCGGCTCGGGCTGATCCTGTTCGCCAGGCCCGGCTCCAGCCGCAGCGCCATCGAGGCCGCCGGCCGGGCCGCCGCGCTCCTGCACGAGGCGCTGCTCTCCCCCGCCGGCCATGCCCTGTCGATCCTGCGGGTCGAATCCCTCGCCTGCGCCCGTGACGAGCGCAGCGGCGGGACCCGCGCCATCCTTACCCTCCAGGCCGTCACCGAGCGGCTGCCGACCTCCTGAACCGGTTTTGCTCCGCGGAACCGGTGGCCACCTTTGCGAAACCCGCTTCAAGGAGCGACCCCATGAGTGCCCAGAAAGGCAAGGACCTCCTCATCCGGATCAGCGAGGGAACGGGGTTCACGGCCGTGGCCGGCCTGCGCGCCCGGCAGCTCGCCTTCAACGCCGAGACCGTGGACGTGACGAGCGCCGAATCCGTCGGGCGCTGGCGCGAGCTGCTGGCCGGGGCGGGGGTGCGCCGCGCGGCCGTCTCGGGCTCGGGCGTTTTTCGCGACGAGGCCTCCGATGCGCGCCTGCGCCAGATGTTCTTCGACGGCAGCATCGACACGCTGCAGGTCGTGGTGCCGGCCTTCGGCACGATCCAGGGCCTGTTTCAGATCACCAGCCTGGAATATCGCGGCGACCATGCCGGCGAGGTGACCTTCGACATGGCCCTCGATTCGGCCGGCCCCCTCACTTTTACGAGCCTGTGATGGCCAACCGCAGACGCGGAGAGGTCTCCGTCGCGATCGGGGACCGGCGCTACACTCTGTGCCTCACACTGGGAGCCCTGGCCGAGTTGGAAGACGCGCTCGGCGCCTCCGATCTCACCGGCCTCGCGGGCCGCTTCGCCGAAGGCCGCCTCGCCAGCCGCGACCTCATCGCCCTCCTCGGCGCGACCCTGCGCGGCGGCGGCCACGACCTCGACGACGAAACGGTGGCGCGGCTGCCGCTCTCCGGCGGGATCGAACCCATCGCAACGGCCCTCGGCGAGGCGCTCGCCGCCGCCTTCGGGGCCGATACGCCGGACCCTTGAGCCCCACGGGCGGGACGGCGCCGGAGGCTCCCTCCGCCTTCCCGTGGGACGAGGCCATGGCCCTGGGCCTGAACGCCCTGCGCTGGAGCCCGCGCGACTTCTGGGCGGCGACGCCCCGCGAATTGATGGCCGCCGCCGGTCGCGACGGCCGGCGCGACGCGACCGGCGCCGCCGACCTGCGGCGGCTGATGGATGCCTATCCAGACCCGTCGTGATTTGGTTCGGCCGTCGATGAAACCCGGCTCCCGCGCGAGCCGCCGTGCTGTCCGCGAGGGACGTCTCGTCCCAAAAAACCACCTCATCCTGAGGTGCGGCGACAGCCGCCTCGAAGGAGCCCTCCAGCCCACTCTGCGGCTTCTGGAGGCCTCCTTCGAGGCCTTCGCTGCGCTGCGGCACCTCAGGATGAGGTCGGTGGATCGGATGGGGGCGGGGAGAACCGAGCCCCTGAGACGCAGATGACAGGAGGCACCCATGGCCGAGACCGAGATCGACCGCACCCTCGCCGCGCGGGCGAAGCAACTGAGCACCCTGGACAATCTGGCCCAGAAGTTCGGCGACAGCCTGAGCAAGGCCTTCACCGGCACGGTCGGCCCGGCCAAGCAGCTCGACGGGGCGCTTACATCCCTCGTGACCAAGCTCGCCGGCATGGCCGGCAAGGCCGTCCTCGACCCGGTGAAGGGCGGCATCGAATCCCTGGTGAGGAGCCTGATCAATTCCGGCGCATCGGGCACCGCCTTCGCCAAGGGCGGGGTGATCTCCGGCGGCCAGGTGCGCCCCTTCGCGAGCGGCGGCGTGGTGGCCGCCCCCACCTACTTCCCCCTGCGCGACGGGACGGGCCTGATGGGCGAGGCCGGCCCGGAGGCGATCCTGCCCCTCGCGCGGGGCAGCGACGGGCGTCTCGGGGTCGCCGGCGGGGCGGCGGGGCAGCCGGTCTCCGTCACCGTCCATATCGCGACGCCGGATGCAGAGAGCTTCCGCCGCTCCGAGGCGCAGGTGGCCGCCGCCCTCGCCCGCGCCGTAGCGCGCGGAAGGCGCGCGTCCTGAGCGAGAACGACGCGGGGCCGTCGCGCATCCTGACCATCATCCAGGGAGGCCCGCCATGGCCGGTGATTTCCACGAGGTCCGCTTTCCCCTCGACGTGGCGCTGCGCGGCAGCGGGGGGCCGAGCCGCCTCACCGAGATCGTGACTTTGGCCTCGGGGCGCGAGCACCGCAACAGCCGCTGGGCCGATTCGCGGCGGCGCTACGATGCGGGCCTGGGCATCCGCACCCTCGACGCCCTGCATGCGGTCCTGGCCTTCTTCGAAGAGCGGCGCGGGCGCCTCTACGGATTCCGCTATCGCGACCGGATCGACCATCGCTCGGGGCCGCCGAGCCAGGCGGTGGGGCCGGGCGACCAGCGGCTCGGCCTCGGCGACGGTGCGACGCGGGTGTTTCCCCTCGCCAAGACCTACGGCACCGGGCCGCTGCCCTATCGCCGCCTCATCGCCAAGCCGGTGGCGGAGACCGTGCGGGTGGCGGTGGCCGGTGTCGAGCGACCGGCCTCTTCCTTCACCTGCGACGGCACCACGGGCCTCGTCACCCTGGCGGCGGCCCCCGCCGCGGGTGCGCCGGTGACGGCGGGGTTCTGGTTCGACGTGCCCGTCCGCTTCGACACCGACGAGCTCAGCGTGGACCTCCAGGCCTTCAGCGCCGGAGAGATCCCGAACGTGCCCCTCGTCGAGATCGTGCCCTGACCGGAGCCTGAACGCATGCGCGACATCCCCGCCGCCCTCGCCGCGCATCTCGCCGGCGGGTCCACCACCCTGTGCCATTGCTGGTCGCTGACCCGGCGCGACGGCCTCACCCTCGGCTTCACCGACCACGACCGCGACCTCGTCTTCTCCGGCATCACCTTCGCTGCGCGCTCGGGGTTAGAGGCCGCCGAGGCGAGCGCCGAGCTCGGCTTCGCGGTGGGGGGCGGCGAGGTGGCCGGGGCGCTGACGTCGCTGGGCATCGCCGACGCGGACGTGGCGGGCGGGCTCTACGACGCGGCCGGAATCGAGACGTGGCTCGTGGACTGGACCGATCCGGGAACGCGCCTCCTCTTGGATGTCGGGACCATCGGCGAGATCCGCCGGGCGGGCACCGCCTTTGTGGCGGAAGTGCGCGGCTTGATGGACCGCCTCGACGAGGAGCGCGGCCGGACCTTCCGCGCCACCTGCGGCGCCGACCTCGGCGATGCGCGCTGCCGCGTCGATCTCGCCGATCCGCGCTTCCGCACCACCGGGACCGTTCTGGCGCCGGCGCAGCCCGGCGAGATGCTGACGACCCTGGCCGGCGCCTTTCCCGCCGGCCGCTTCAGCGGCGGGCGGCTCACTTGGAACTCGGGCGGGAATGCCGGACTCGCCAATGACGTCCGGTCCCACACAGTGGTCGAGGGGGGCGCCCGGATCGAACTCTGGCAGGAGCCGCCCCGCGCCGTCGCGGCGGGAGACGCCTTCACGCTCACGGCCGGATGCGACAAGCGCCTGTCCACCTGCGTCGACACTTTCGCCAATGCGGTGAACTTCCAGGGCTTCCCGCACATGCCCGGCAACGACTTCGTCATCCGCGGCACCGCCGGCTCCGGCACCGCCCTCGACGGCGGCAGCCTGTTCCGCTGAGCCGGCAAAGGAGAACGTCATGCCAAGCGCCGACCGGATCGTCGCCGAGACACGGGGCTGGATCGGCACGCCCTATCGGCACCAAGCCTCGCTCAAGGGCGTCGGCTGCGATTGCCTCGGCCTGGTCCGAGGGGTCTGGCGCGGGCTCCTCGGCCCCGAGCCAGAGACCGCACCGCCCTATTCGGCCTCCTGGGCGGAATCCGCCCCCGGTGGCGCCGACCCGATGGCGGAAGCCGCACGGCGCCACCTCGTCGCCGTGCGCGACTTTTCGGCCAGCTACATACCGGCAGCAGGCGACATTCTACTCTTCGCCTTCCGCTCTCATTTGCCGGCAAAGCACTGCGCGATCGCGAGCGGGGCCGGGACGATGATCCACGCCCATGATGGCGCGGCGGTGACGGAGGTCGCCCTCACGCGATGGTGGCGCCGTCACCTGGCGCATGTGTTCCGGTTTCCCGGCGCCTGATATCGGGAAGCCTAGACGAAAGGTGCGCCTCCCCTCTCCCCGCGCGCGGGGAGAGGGTCACAGGCACCTCGCGGTGCCTGTGACGAGCGGAGCGAGGGTGAGGGGGCGGCTCCGAGTGAGGCTCGTCCGAAGAAGCCCCCTCACCCTCGGCTGCCGCCTCGACATGCTCCCCGGCAAGGGGGAGACACGTCCCTCTCCCCGCGAGCGGGGCGAGGCGATGCGCACCGAGTGTCCCTGATCCTTTAGCCCTCCCTCCCGGAGCCCTCCCGCATGGCCACGCTCATCCTGCAGACAGCCGGGGCGGCACTCGGGACCGCGCTCGGCGGCCCGATCGGCGGGGCCGTGCTGAGCACGCTCGGTGCCGTGGCCGGCGGCGCGATCGACAGCGCCCTGTTCGGGTCGCGGGCCGGGCCGCGCGTCGTCGAAGGCCCGCGCCTGACCGATGTGGCCGGGCTGTCCTCCACGGAGGGCGAGCCGATCAAGCGGGTCTATGGCCGCGCCAAGGTGGGCGGCACCCTGATCTGGGCGACGCGCCCGCTGGAGGTGGCCAATACCAGCGTCCAGCGCGCCTCGTCCGGGGGCAAGGGCGGCGACGGCCAGAAGACCGTGACCACGACCTACGCGTATTTCGCCGACCTCGCGGTGGGGCTGTGCGAGGGCGAGATCGCCCATGTCCGCCGGGTCTGGGCCGATGGCCGCGAGATCGACCTCACCACGCTGAATTACCGCCTGCACCGGGGCGGGGCCGACCAGGCGCCCGATCCGTTGATCGTCGCCAAGGAGGGCGCGGAACGAGCCCCGGCCTATCGCGGCCTCGCCTATATGGTGTTCGAGCGGATGGCGCTGGCCGAGTTCGGCAACCGGGTGCCGCAACTGGCCTTCGAGGTGATCCGCCCGGTGGAGGGGCTCGCCGGGATGGTCCGCGCGGTCTGCCTCATTCCCGGCTCGACGGAGTTCGGCCTCGACCCCCGCCTCGTCACCGAGGATGCGGGTTTCGGCGCCACGCGGGCGGCCAACCGCTTTCAGTTCCAAGAGGCGAGCGACGTCACCGCCTCCCTCGACGCGCTCGAGGCCCTGTGCCCGCGCCTCGCCCGGGTCTCGGTGGTGGCGAGCTGGTTCGGCAGCGACCTGCGCGCGGGCCGATGCACGGTGACGCCCAAGGTCGACCGGCCGGACAAGGCGACCCTCGGCGACACCTGGAGCGTCGCCGGGCTGACCCGCGATGAGGTGAAGACGGTCTCGACCGCGCCCATGGGAGGTGCTGCCTATGGCGGCACACCCTCCGATGCAGGGCTCGGCCGCCTCGTCGCAGAGCTGCGCCGCCGCGGTCTCGAGGTCGTGCTCTACCCGTTCGTGATGATGGACGTGCCCGCCGGCAACGGTCTGCCCGATCCGCGCGACGCGGGCGCCGGCCACCAGCCGCCCTATCCCTGGCGCGGGCGCATCACCTGTTTCCCGGCCCCCGACCATCCCGGCAGCCCGGACGGGACCGCCGTTGCGGCCGCGCAGGTCGCGGCCTTCTTCCACAATCCCGACGGCTACCGCCGCTTCCTCCTGCATTACGCCGACCTCGCCGCCGGCTGGGCGGCCGACGGCGTTTCGCTCTCCGGCTTCATCATCGGCAGCGAGTTTCCGAGCCTCACCCGCGTGCGGGGCGAGGCCGAGCGCTATCCGGCGGTGGAGGCGTTCAAGGCCCTGGCGCAGGAGGTGCGCGCCCGCCTCGGGGCCGGCGTGGCCCTGGTCTACGCGGCCGACTGGACCGAGTACGGCGCCCATGTCCGCGACGGCGGGGCCACCGTGCGATTCCCCCTCGACGCGCTGTTTTCCGATCCCGCCATCGCGGCGGTGGGCATCGACTATTACCCGCCGATCAGCGACTGGCGCGACGGCGCGGACCATGCCGACCTCGCCGAGACCGACAGCGTCTACGACACCGCCTATCTCAAGCGCCGCCTCGGGGCCGGGGAGGCGTTCGACTGGTACTATGCCAATGACGCCGACCGGCGGGCGCAGGCGCGCACCCCCATCACCGACGGCGCTGCGGCCAAACCCTGGATCTACCGGGCCAAGGACCTCGTCTCCTGGTGGTCGAACCCGCATCGCGAGCGCGACGGCGGGGTCGAGACCGGCACCACGGCCTGGATTCCCCGATCCAAGCCGATCTGGCTCACCGAGATCGGCGTGCCCGCCGTGGACAGGGGCACCAACGGCCCCAACGTCTTTCCCGACGCGAAATCCTCCGAGAACGCAGCTCCGCCCTTCTCGGCCAACGTGCGCGACGACCTGATCCAGGCCCGTGGCCTCACCGCCATCCTGACCCGCTTCGATGCGGCGCTGCCGGGTTTCGAGCCGGCTCACAACCCGGTTTCGCCCATCTATGGCGGCCCGATGGTGTCGCCCGGCTCCGTCTTCGTCTGGTGCTGGGACGCGCGGCCCTTCCCGGCCTTCCCGGATTTCGACACGGTCTGGGCAGATGCGGAGAACTGGTCCCTGGGTCACTGGATCACAGGACGGATCGAGGGGCTGGAGCTCGACCGCCTGATCGGCGCGATCCTCGCCGATCTCGGCATCACGGCACCGGCCCGGATCGCCGCCGATGCCTTTCTCGACGGCTACGTCATCGACCGGCCGATGTCGGCGCGCGGCGCCCTGGAGCCGCTGGCCCGGGTCTACGGGCTCGACGTCTCGGCGGTGGGCGGCAGGCTCGACATTCGCGGCCCGCGCCGCGAGAGCCCGATCGTCCTGGCGGCCGCCGATCTCGTGCTCACCGAGCGGGTCCGGGCGCCGCTGAGCTTCGTCCGCGCCGAGGAATCGGAACTGCCCCGCGGGCTCACCCTCGCCTTCTGCGACGGGCAGAGCGCCGATTACCGGACCGCCACCGCCTCGGCGATCCGCCCCACCGGCCTGAGACGGCGCGAGAGCAACGCCGACGCGCCCATCGTCACCCGCAGGGGGAGCGCCGAAGCGCTGGCCGAGGCGCTCCTCGACATGGCCATCGCCGGGCGCGACAGCGCGGGTTTCGCGGTGAGCCCGCGCCGGATCGACCTGGTGCCCGGCGATCTCCTGTACCTGCCCGGCGCGCCGCTGCCGCATCGGATCGTGCGGATCGCCGACAGCGCCGGCGCGCGGCGGATCGAGACCCGCGCCGTGCCGGTCCACAGCTCTCGCCTCGGCGCGAACCGAAGCCCCGACGACAGGGGATACCGGCCACCCCCGTCCATGGCCGGGCGGCCCTTCGCCCGCGTGCTCGACCTGCCCGTGGACAGGGGTAGCCCAACGATCCTGCAATACCTCGCGGTCTCGGCCGATCCCTGGCCCGGCGAGATGGCCGTCTGGCGCTCGGCCGGCGAGAGCGGCCCCCTCGGCCTGCACCGGATCGTCGATTATCCGGCCTGCCTCGGCGAGACGCTGACGCCGCTGCCGCCGGGACCGCTCTGGCGCTTCGACCGGGGAACCCGGCTCGATGTGCGCCTGCGCCATGCCGGTGCCCTGTCCTCCATCGCGGAGGACGATGCGCTCTCCGGCGGCAACCTGTTCGCCCTCGTGGGAAGCGACGGCCGGGTCGAGATCATCGCGGCGGCCGGCGCCGATCTGATCGGCCCCGGCACCTATCGCCTCAGCCGCCTGCTGCGCGGCCTGATGGGGAGCGAGGATCTCAGCCGGCGCGCAAACCCGGCCGGCTGCCTCGTGGTGCGCCTCGACGACGGGGCGGTAGTGCCCCTGGTGGAGCGGCTCGACGAGGCCGGCCGGCCGTTCCGCTACCGGATCGGGCCGGCCGCCCGCGACCCCGGCGATCCGAGTTATGTCGAGCTCCAGGCGAGCGCCGGCCTGCTGCCGCTCCTTCCACTCGCGCCGGTGCATCCGGCCGCGCGGCGCGAGGCCGGCGGGATCAGGCTGTCCTGGCTCCGTCGGGCGCGGCGGGACGCGGATGGCTGGGAGCCGGTGGAGATCCCGCAGGACGAGCCGGGCGAGACCTATCTCGTCGAAATCCATGCGGCGGACGGATCGACCCTGCGGACCGCCCGAACGAACGAGCCGGCGCTCCTCTACGCCACCGCCGACGAGGCTGCCGATTTCGGCGCGAAGCAGACCCGCCTCGACGTGAGCGTCGCCCAGGTCGGGACCGTCGCCGGACCCGGCCCGAGCCGCCGCGCCCTCCTGCCCGTTCGCTCCGCCTGAGCGACCCGACCGACCCGGAGTCACCCCCATGTCGCTGACGACAGACAACCTCGCTTTGCCGCTGATCGCGGCGGCGCAGGCGGGAAAACACGTCACCCACAACGAGGCCCTGGTGGTCCTCGACAGGCTCGTGCAGCTCGCCTGCCTCGACAAGGACCTGACCTCCCCGCCCTCCTCGCGCGCCGAGGGAGACCGCTACCTCGTCGCCGGCGCCGCGCCCACGGGCGCCTGGACCGGTCTCTCCGGCCACATCGTCCATTTCCATGACGGCGTCTGGAACGGGCTCGCGCCGAGGGCCGGGTGGCTCGCCTATCTGACCGATGAGGACGCCTTCTACCGTTTCGACGGCATCGCCTGGACCGGCCTCGCCGCGACGATCTCCGCGTTGCAGAACCTCGTCCTCCTCGGCCTCGGCACCCAGGCGGATGCGGAGAACCCGTTCTCGGCCAAGCTCAACAAGGCCCTCTGGACCGCACGCGCCACGGCGGAGGGGGGCACCGGTGACCTGCGATTGGCCCTGAACAAGGCGGCCACGGGCAACGTCCTGTCGCTGCTGATGCAATCGGGCTTCTCAGGCCGCGCCGAGATCGGTCTCGTGGGCGACGACAGCCTGACGGCGAAGGTCTCGGCGGACGGCAACAACTGGTCCCATGCCTGGCGGGCGCTGGGAAATAGCGGCAATGTCGGATTCGGCTCGTCCGCGGCACCGGGCGGCCCGGTGCCGGCCGCCCCGCTCTTCGTCTCGGGCTCGTCGAGTTCCGCCCTGCTCCAGCTCGAATGCTACAGCGCCGGCTCGCCGGTGGCCAACATCACCACGCGCATCGCCCGCGGCACCCCGGCCGCCCCCACCGGCATTCTCGCCGGAGACCGGTTCTTCGGTTTCTTCGGCCGGGGCTACCAGGCGACGGGCGGGTTCTCCGGCAACATGGTCACCTTCAACGGCCTCGCCGAGGAGGATTTCACGGCCACGGCACAGGGGACGCTCGTCGACTTCCAGACGACGGAGATCGGCACGAGCACGCGCCGGTCCGTGGTCAAGGTCAGGGGCAACGGCGCCCTGGAACTCGTCGCCCGCGCCGGCACGCCCGGCGCAGGTCTCGCGCCCGGACAGATCCTGTTCGACGGCACCGCCGCCGCGTTCAAGGGCTATAACGGGACGCGCTGGTCCCGCCTCACCAACCTGCCCCGCTTCGCAGCCGCCATGAGCGCGGACGCGACGATTCCGGCGGGCGCCTGGACCAAGGTGGCGTTCAACACTGCCGAGGTGAACGACCAGGGCGCGTTCGTGCCCGCCACGAACCGGTTCGTCGCGCCCGAGCCCGGCACCTACACGTTCGGCGTGGGCCTCGCCTACCGCAGGATCGGCAGCGCGTCGCCCACCGCGCTCCAGGCCCGGTTCTACCGCAACGGCGCGGCGTCCCCCCGCCACCGGGCGGGCGTGACCGGTCTCGTGGACGGCGTCTCGACCCTCGCCCTCACGGCCACCCTCACTCTGGCGGCGGGCGACACGGTGGAGGTGTTCGCGCATTTCACCAGCGCCGAGGGCGGCATCCTCGCCGCCGACACGGCGTTCTGGGGCCTCGCAATGCCCTGAGCCGCCCGGGAGGCCGTGTCCTCCCGATTGCGCGTCGCAGGACGACGCGCCTTCCCCGTTCCCAACCCCGGAGTGAACCATGGATCTCAGCGCCATCGGCCATGCCGTGCTCGTTGCCCGCGAGGGACGGCGCCTCGAGGCCTACCGCGATTCCGTCGGCATCTGGACCATCGGCATCGGCCATACCAGCGCGGCGGGGCCACCCTTGGTGACACCGGGCCTGCGCCTGACGGCGGCGGAATGCGACGCGCTCTTCGCCCGCGACGTCGGCCGCTTCGTGCGCACCGTCGCGGCGGTGGCACCCGCCGATCTGCCGGACCATGCCTTCGATGCCCTGGTCTCCCTCTGCTTCAACATCGGCGAGGGCGCGTTCCGGCGCTCGACCGTCGTGCGTCGCCTGAAGGCCGGGGACCGGGCGGGGGCCGCCGAAGCGATCCTGATGTGGAACCGGCCCGCCTCGCTGATCCCGCGTCGGCGGGCCGAGTACGACCAGTTCCGCACGCCCTACGCGACGGCCCTGCCGCGCGCCCGCTCCACCGATCCCACGGCGATCCCACGGCCCGCCGAGGCGGTACCGCTCCCGGCCGGCCCGGTGATGGAGCGGCCGGGGATCGTTCCGAACCCGGCCATCGGCTCCGAGCGCCGCCCCCTCCCTCGCACGCCCTCGGTGCGGGCCGCGCCGCCCCAGCGGAGCACCGCGCCCGTGAGTGCCTGGGCGCGCCTCAAGACCTCGCTCCGGGCGCTGTTCGGCGCACGCGCCTGAGCCCGGAGCACCCGGTTCTCCCTCCCCTGCCGCATCCCGGAGATCGCCATGAGACCCTCGCCCCTCGTCCTTGCCGGCCTTGCCGCCCTCCTCTCCTCCTGCGCCGCCTCGCCTTGCATGGCGTCGCCCACGGATGCCACCGTCCTCCTGCCCTGGGGCGACGGCGCGATCGCGCTGGCCCATCTGATCACCGCCTTCCTGGTGCCGCTCGCGATCACCGCAGCGACCGCCGCAGTGGCGCGGATCGCCGGCCCGTTGCAGGTCCTGATCACGACCTCCCTCGTGGAGCGCCTCGTGCGCAACGTCGGCGATTACGCGATCAATGCCGTGGCCGGCGCGGTGCGCGGGCGGACATTGTCGGTGCCGGTGGGCTCAGCGGTGATCGCGCAGGCGGTCCAGCGGGCGCTCGACCAGGCGCCGGCCTGGCTGGTGACGGCGGCGGGCGGGGCGGAGGGCCTCGCCGAAAAGGTCTTCCGCAGCCTGCCCCTCGACGAGGAGGCCACGACCGGCAACACCCTGCCCCCCGCCCTCGACACCCTGCGAGCGGGCCGGGACCGGGCATCGCCGACCTGAGCCGCGTTCCGCGGGCAGCGGGTTACGCTATTCACTCATCTCGCGCGTACGACGGGTCCCCTATCCCGGAAGGCTACGGCATTCACACATCTCGCGGGATGCGCGGGTGCCCTCTCCTAGAAGGAAATGGAGCACGTCGCGCCTCGTGCCGAACTCTCGTGGATAGTGGGAGCAGCCGCCGAGCAGACGGGTGAATCCATTCGGGGCAGCGCGGAAGGGAGGTTCCCATGGACAGGATCGCGCTCGAAGCCGCCCGCCTGTTGTTCTCGGAGGAGGGCGCGGGCTGGATCGTCGCCGCCCTTCTCGGCTTCGCCTGCCTGCACCTCTACCGGGAAGTGGGCCGCTCCCAGGAGGCCCGCATCGGCGATACCGGCGCCACCGCGACGGCTTTGGAACGGGCCTCCCAGGCGAATTCCGCCGTGGCTTTGGCCATCGAAAGCCGGACGCGGGTGCTCGAAGACCTGTCCCGTCTCGCGAGCGAGATCTCGCGCGGAGTCGACCGCAGCGACGAGCGGGCGCGGGAGAAGTTCGACGAGATCCTGCGCCGCCTGTCGGACACCCGCCACGAGGGGCGATGACGCCCCGTGCCCATACGACGGAGAACACCCGATGACCCGCCTCTTCCCGCCTTCCTCGCGCCTGCGCGCCGCCTCTGGCCGCCTCCGGGCCGCCGAGACCCGTTTCGAGCGCTCGATGACCGACCTGTGCCGGGCGGCCCTCGACCATATCGACCGCCAGCACCTCCTCGGCCTCGCCCTGCAGCGCCTCGTCGCGCAGCGCGCCGGCCCCTCGTGACGCCGCCGTCCGGGAACCGGAGGGCGCGCCATCGGCTTGCCCGCTCACCGCCTGTCGCGCCACGATCCGATCGTTCGGACAAGGGGCGCGACGGACCCCGCATTCAGGGCGCATTCAGTGCCCGAAGACCATTGACTCAATCCATGCGTATCCTCCTCGCCCTGCTGTTTATCGGCCTGACCGTCGCGGCTTTCGCGACGGGGCCGATTCGCACGCTGGCGGAGGAGACGATGACGCCCGGAACGGCCGAGGTCTCGGCGCCCATGCAAGCGGTCCCGCCGAGCGAGAGCTGTCTCAGCCCGGCGGACCTGCGCGAGGCGGTGGCGGACAAGCGAGTGATCGAGCCGGTGGCCGCGATCCGCGCCGCCCGGACGGTGATCTCCCGGGCCGAGATCCAGCGCGCCCGGCTCTGCCGGCACGGGGAGGGCCTCGCCTATCTCCTGACGGCCTTGCGCCGGGACGGACAGTTCGTCCACGTGTTGGTGGATGCCACCACCGGGCGGGTTATCGGCAAATAAAGGCGGGGGCGCCTATCGTTCTCCGCGACGGGGGCCTCAGCGCCGCCTCATCTTGGGAGTGAATCGCAGTGCGTCTGCTCGTCGTCGAGGATGACCGGGACATCAACCGGCAAGTGGTCAGCGCGCTCGAGGAGGCCGGCTACGTCGCCGACAAGGCCTTCGACGGCGAAGAGGGTGCCTATCTCGGCGAGAGCGAACCCTACGACGCGATCATCCTCGACATGGGCCTGCCGAAGGCGGACGGCGTCACCGTGCTGCAGAAATGGCGCCGCGCCGGCATCAAGACGCCGGTCATCATCCTCACCGCCCGCGACCGCTGGTCGGACAAGGTCGACGGGTTCGATGCCGGGGCCGACGATTACGTGACCAAGCCCTTCCACATGGAGGAGCTGATGGCCCGCGTGCGCGCGCTCCTGCGCCGCGCCACCGGCCACGCCACGAGCCAGATCTCCTGTGGGCCCGTCGTGCTCGATACCCGCTCGGGCCGCGTCTATGTGGACGGCAACCCGATCAAGCTCACGAGCCACGAATACCGCCTGCTCGCCTACCTGATGCACCATACCGGCCGCGTGGTCTCCCGCGCCGAGTTGACGGAGCATCTCTACGACCAGGATTTCGACCGGGATTCCAACACGATCGAGGTCTTCGTCGGCCGCCTGCGCAAGAAGCTCGCTGTGGACCTGATCCAGACCGTGCGCGGTCTGGGCTACCTCGTCGACCCGAACCAGCCCGCGCCGCGGGTGTAGCTTCGATGGGGTTCAGGCTGGAGCCTGCGCGATATCGGTGTGGATGAAATCCTGGCCCTTGAAGAGGAGCGGGACGTCGTTGCTCTTAGCCGCCGCATAGGCGAAGCAATCACCCATATTGAGCTGTGCGGGGTGCCCTCTGCCCTTTCCGTATGTCTCGAACGCGTCGAGAGCGGTGGACGCATCGAGAGGCGTCACTGCAACGACGCGGATCGGGACAGCGGCAAGGAACATCTCGACATCGATTCGGGCTTCCCCAATACCGCCCTGCTTGGTCCGTGCGATGGCAAGAACGGATTCGTAGACCGCGATGGGCGACGTGATCAGCGTCGTCGCGCCTTCGAGGCGGGCAGCGAGGTCCGACGCATCGGATTCTCCCGTCAAGATGGCGACCAGTGCCGACGCATCGACGAACATCAGACGTCGCCGCTCATCTCGTCATAGAAGGCCTTGTCCGCCTTGAGTCCGGTATCCGGCCGAGACGCGATGCGTTCCCGGATCGGACGAATACGCTCCCACAAGGACAGCTTCTCGTCCTCGCGCTTGAGCTCGTTGCCCACACCGAGCTTGATGGCGTCCGTCAGCGAAATGTGCTTGCGCTCGGCAAGAGCACGCACGAGACGATCCGCTTCCTCGTCGCGAATATGAAGAGCCATGGTCCGTTCCTCTTCCAAGAGATGTGTACATAATATGGACGGGCCGTCTACACCATCTCTGTGCCTCGCAAGACGCGCCTTTCCGGCACCTGTCGTGTACCAGGGCATAGCCCCCACGACAGCCGCGCCCAGATGATCGCCTTCCCCTCCTGGCTGCCGTTCCGGCGGCGCTCCATCGCCGTGCGCCTGGCGGGCTCGGCTCTGATCGCGAGTTCGGCGATCCTGCTGATCGCGGCCTGGATCCTCACCACGCTCTACCGCGAGAACACCGAGCGCTCCTTCGACAGCCGGCTCCTCGTCTACGCCAACAACCTCGCCACCGATCTCGTCTCGCCCAACGATCCCGAGAGCCGCTCCTTCAACCTGAGCGACCCGCGCTTCGACCTGCCCCTCTCGGGCTGGTACTGGCAGGTGGGGCGGCCGGATGCGCGCCCGCGCGACCTGCGCACCTCGCGCTCCCTCGTGGGCGTGCCGCTGAAGCCGGCGGGCACGCCGGACAACAATGCCGGGATCGGCCAGATCCGCCAGGGCTACGGCAAGGCCCAGGACGACCGGCCCCTGCGCATCATCGAGCGCGACGTCGATCTCGGGGAGGAGGGGCGCTACACCGTGCGCGTCGCCGGCCCGGCCGACGAGATCGAGAACGATGTCGGCCGCTTCCGCTTCTCGCTGATGGTGACGTTCGGTTTGCTCGGCCTGTTCCTGGCGCTCACGACCCTGCTGCAGATCCGCTTCGGCCTGGCCCCCCTGGCCAAGCTCCGCACGGCTCTGGGCGCGATCCGCCGGGGCGAGGCCGACCGGATCGACGGCGAGTATCCGCGCGACATCGCGCCGCTCGCCGGCGAGGTGAACCTGCTGATCGAGACCAACCGCGAGATCCTGGAGCGTGCCCGCACGCAGGTGGGCAACCTCGCCCATGCCCTGAAGACGCCGCTGTCGATCATCGTCAACGAGGTCGGCGCCAGCGACGCGCAGGAAGACCTCGCCTTCAAGATCCGCGAGCAGGCCGCGGTGATGCGCGACCAGGTGAACTACCATCTCGACCGGGCGCGGGCGGCGGCTTTGGCCGGCACCCTCGGCACCTCCACCGAGGTGGAGCCGGCACTCGCAGGGCTGGTGCGCACCTTCGGCAAGATCTACCGCGACAAGGACATCGCCTACGAGGTCCACGTGCCGCCGGGCCTGCGCTTTCGCGGCGAGCGCCAGGATTTCGAGGAGATGATCGGCAACCTCGTCGACAACGCCTCGAAATGGGCGCGCAGCCGCGTCTCGATCCGGGCGGAGACGGTGAGCGAGCACCATTATCCCCACCTTCTCGTATCCATCGAGGATGACGGGCCGGGCCTGCAGCCGGAAGACCGCGCGGCGGTACTCGGCCGCGGCCGGCGGCTCGACGAGACCAAGCCAGGCTCAGGGCTCGGCCTCTCCATCGTCGCCGATCTGGCGGCGCTCTATCGCGGCCGCTTCCGCCTGGAGGAGGCGACGCTCGGCGGTGTGCGGGCCGTGATCGAGGTGCCCGGAGACGCGCCGAATGCCAGCGCCGGATGAGCGTCGGGCTATGCGAAACGCGCCGAATGGTGTTTCAGGCGGGGATGCCGCAGAGGCCGGCCCGTCTGAAACGGCACAGGTTCGCGTGACACCGTGTCGCCGGACCGGTCCCTGCGCTCGGACCCGTCCGGCGCTTACATGGTATGGCATGAGTTCGGGGTGAGATGACGGCGATCTGGTTCATACTGGCGGTGATGACGGGGGGCACCGTGCTGGCCCTGCTCTGGCCGATGTCGCTGTGGTCCAAGACACGGCGGGCGGACGCCGCTTCCCCGCCACCGGCTGGGACGCTCGTCACCGAGACCGGCTTCTACGAGGATCAGCTCCGCGAAATCGAGCGCGACCTGACGCGGGGGCTGATCGCCCCCGGTGAGGCCGAGGCCGCCCGCACCGAGGCGGGCCGCCGTCTTCTGCGTGCGAGCCGCGAAAACCCCGAAGCCGTCTCCGACGGGATCGCCGAGCCGGCCCTGCGCCAGCGTCGGGCGGCCTCGGCCTTCGCGCTTTCGACGATCCCCCTCGTGGCGCTCATCGCCTACGGGCTCTACGGCTCGCCGCACATGCCGTCCCAGACGGCCTCCGACCGGCAGGCGGTGCAGTCCGGCGGACAGGACATGTTGAAGGCCATCGGACAGATCGAGGCACGGCTCGCCAGCGATCCGAGCGACGGCCGCGGCTGGTCGGTGCTCGCGCCGGTCTATGTCCGGCTCGGGCGCTTCGACGATGCGGCCCATGCCTACGAGGCCGCGACCCGCGTGCTCGGCGAGTCGCCGCAGCGCCTCTCCGATTGGGGCGAGGCCCTGGTCGCCGGCGCCAACGGGACCGTGACGCCCCGCGCCAAGGAGATCTTCGAGCGCGCGGCGAGCCTCGATGCCGGCGCCGCCAAGCCGCGCTTCTACCTCGCGCGCGCCGCCGAACTCGAGGGCGACATCCCCGGCGCGGTCCGGCGGCTGACCGCCCTGATGGAGAGCGCCCCGGCCGATGCGCCCTGGCTGCCGCTCGTGCGCGAGACCCTGACCCGCCTGCAAGGCGAGGCGCCGGCCACGGCCGCCAAGCCCGGCCCATCGGCCCAGGCTCCCGATTCCAGTGCTGCGGCGGATCTGCAGGCGATGCCCGCCGCCAATCGCGACGCGGCGATCCGGGGCATGGTCGACGGGCTCGACCGGCGCCTGACGGAAAAGGGAGGCACCGCCGACGAATGGGTCCGCCTCGTCCGATCCTACGGCGTGCTGGGAGATCGCGAAAAGATGAAGGCGGCCCTCGACCGGGCGCGGAACGCGGTCGGCAGCGAGGATGGAGCCGGAGCCAAGCTCGATGAGCTCGCCCGCGAGTTCGGCCTCGCCTCGGCGCCCATACCGCCGGTAACTGCTGCGGATGCGGCCGAGCGCGCTGGGACGGACGCCGCCGTGGCTGCCGTGAAGGCGATGCCGGCGCCCGAACGGGACGCGGCCATCCGCGGCATGGTCGCCGGCCTCGACCGGCGCCTCGCCTCCAAGGGCGGCACGGTGGATGATTGGCTGCGTCTCGTGCGTTCGTACAGCGTATTGGGTGAGCGCCAGCAGGCGAGCCATGCCCTCGACCGCGGCCGCATGGCCCTCAGCCCGGATGCCCGCGCCATGGAGAAGCTCGACATCCTGGCCCAGGAGCTCGGCCTGCGCGGCGGCAACGACAAGCCGTGATGCGGGCCGCGCCGCAGGACGCCCCCTGACAATCCGCCCCGGCCACGGCCCTTGACCCGGAGTGCCATGGGGCCGAAACCCAAGATACGCCAGTACCTAAAAGACGCCAGACGACAGGACAGCCGGATCCACCAATCCGGGCCTCCTCAGCGCCCATCATGAGGCGCCGGAACAGAAACGGGACGAAACTCGTGACTCGCAAGAGCCGCCGCCTGATCCTGATCGCCGCCTGCGGTGCCGTGCTCGCCCTGGCCCTCGGCCTGATCCTGTCCGCCATGAGCGGGTCGATCGTGTTCTTCCGGTCGCCCACCGAGGTGACCGCGCAGGGCGTGGCGCCGGGCACCCGCTTCCGCCTCGGCGGGCTGGTGAAGGAAGGCTCGCTCCAGCGCGGCACGGACCAGAACATCAATTTTACCGTGACCGACACCAACGCGACGGTCCAAGTGCAGTATCGCGGATTGCTTCCCGACCTGTTCCGCGAAGGCCAGGGGATCGTCGCCGAAGGGCGGCTCGAGCCGGGCGGCATCTTCCGCGCCGACACGGTGCTGGCCAAGCACGACGAATCCTACATGCCCCGCGAGGTCGCCGATGCGCTCAAGGCGCAGGGACGGTGGCAGGAGGGCGGCTCCAAGGGAGCCTCCGCCGGGAAAGCCGCCGAGGGCGTGAGGACCGCCGACGGCGAGCCGACGCTCGGACGACGCAGCGAACGATGACCGGTATGACCCTGAGGAAGGACAATCCGACGTGCTGATCGAAGTCGGACATTTCGCGCTGGCATTGGCGCTGGCGCTTTCCCTGGTCCAGGCGGTGATGCCGGTCTGGGCCGCCCGCTCTGGGGATGCGGCCCTGCGCGCCGTAGCCACTCCGGCGGCGCTGGGCACCTTCGCCTGCATCCTGTTCTCGTTCGGGGCGCTCACCTACGCCCATGCCACCTCGGACTTCTCGGTCCAGAACGTGATCGAGAACTCGCACACGGCCAAGCCCTTCCTCTACAAGCTCTCGGGCGTGTGGGGGAACCATGAGGGCTCGATGCTGCTATGGGTCCTCATCCTGGCCCTGTTCGGCGCCCTGGTCGCCGTGTCCCGGAACTCGGTTCCGCCGGTGCTCCGCGCCAACACCCTGGCGGTCCAGGGTCTCATCACCTTCGTCTTCGTGCTGTTCATCATCACGACCTCGAACCCGTTCATGCGGGTGAGCCCGGCGCCGGTCGAGGGCAACGACCTCAATCCGCTGCTGCAGGATTTCGGCCTCGCGATCCATCCGCCGCTCCTCTACGTCGGCTATGTGGGCTTCTCGATCACCTTCGCCTTCGCCATCGCGGCGTTGATCGACGGCCGCATCGACGCGGTCTGGGCGCGCGCCGTGCGCCCCTGGACGCTGATCGCCTGGAGCTTCCTGACCCTTGGCATCGCGATGGGCTCGTACTGGGCCTATTACGAACTCGGCTGGGGCGGCTGGTGGTTCTGGGATCCGGTGGAAAATGCCTCGCTGATGCCGTGGCTCGCAGGCACGGCGCTGCTTCATTCCACCGTGGTCATGGAGAAGCGCGACGCGCTCAAGGTCTGGACGGTGCTGCTCGCCATCCTCACCTTCTCGCTGTCGCTGCTCGGCACCTTCATCGTCCGCTCGGGCGTTCTCACCTCGGTGCATTCCTTCGCCACCGACCCGACGCGCGGCGTCTTCATCCTCGCCATCCTGATCCTGTTCATCGGCGGCTCGCTCAGCCTCTTCGCCTGGCGCGCGCCGATGCTGCGGCAGGGCGGCCTGTTCGCGCCGATCTCGCGCGAGGGCGCCCTGGTGATGAACAACCTGTTCCTCGCCGCCGCCTGCGCCACCGTCTTCGTCGGCACGCTCTACCCGCTGCTCCTCGAATCCCTGACCTCCGAGAAGATCTCGGTGGGGCCGCCCTTCTTCAACTACACCTTCATCCCCCTGGCGATCCCGCTCCTCCTCATCGTCCCCTTCGGCCAGACCCTGGCCTGGAAGCGCGGCGACGTGCACGCGGCCTCGCAGCGCCTGTTCGCCGCCATGGGTGTCGCCCTCGCCGTCGGCCTCGCGGTGCTCGCCTGGACCTGGGGCGGCCCAATGATGGCGCCCATCGGCATCGGCCTCGGTGCCTATCTCGTCGTCGGCTCGGCCATGGAGATTGTGTCGCGGGCCCGTGGCTACGGCAACAGCCGGGCACGGACGGTGAGCGGCGTCATGCGACGGGCGCTGGGCCTGCCCCGCTCGGCCTGGGGCACGGCGCTCGCTCATGCGGGCGTCGGAATCGTAGTTCTCGGTATCGCCGCGCAAGGTTGGGCCACGGAAGCCCTGAGCACGGTGAAGCCGGGCGAGTCCCTCGCCTCCGGCCCTTACGTGGCGACCCTCGACCGGGTCGGCCCGCGCACGGGCGAGAATTACGAGGAGACGACGGCCTTCCTGACCATCCGCAACACGGCCGGTGACTTCATCGGCACCGTGGAGACGGGCAAGCGGTTCTATCCGAGCCGCAAGATGAACGTGACGGAATCCGGCCTACTCACCGTCGGCGTCAGCCAGGTCTATGCCAGCCTCGGCGAGATGGTCCCCGGCGGGGCCATCGGCCTGCGGCTCTACTACAAGCCCCTGGTGCTGTTGATCTGGCTCGGTGCCGTCGTCATGGCGCTGGGCGGGGCGGTGTCCCTCACCGACCGTAGGATGCGGGTGGGCGCGCCCGCACGGGCGAAGGAAAAGGCCAAGACCATGCCCGGCACCATGGCCCCCGCCGAATGAGCGCGCCCCGTCTTCCCCGCCTGCTCGTCGCGCTGGCGCTTCTCGCCAGCTCGACGGGCACGACCCTGGCCGTCCAGCCGGACGAGGTCCTGCCGGACGCCAAGCTCGAAGCGCGGGCGCGCGACATCTCCTCCGGCCTGCGCTGCCTCGTTTGCCAGAACCAGTCCATCGACGATTCCGATGCGCCCCTGGCGCGCGATCTCCGGCTGATCGTGCGAGAGCGCCTGAAGGCGGGGGACGACGACCGGCAGGTGCAGGATTACGTGGTCGGCCGCTACGGGGAATACGTCCTGCTGCGCCCGGTCCTCGCCCTGCACACGCTGCTGCTCTGGCTGACGCCCCTCATGGCCCTCGGCCTTGGTGTCTTTGGGCTCTGGCGTCTGTCGCGCCGGCGCGCGGATCACGAGACCAAGCTGAGCCCGGCGGAAGAAGCCGAGATCGCCGCGCTGACCCGGCGCGAGTGACGTAACGCTCGCGCTGCATCGCAGCATGTTATCTTCCTAGGCCAATCCCGAATCGAACCGCCTTTCGATCGAACGTCCATTTCCCGTCCTGGGAGCGGCAGTTTCTATCTGTCATGCTGTCGAGCTATGTATTATTGACATGTATCAAGATATTTTTTGACGAGTCATGCAATCCATGCATTGACGCATTGCAACATTCTCCTCTTCGCAGCGCAGCATAAAATCCGCATATGTCGGTCTCCCGGTGCAACCGGCTCTCCGAACGGGCACTCCCGGCGGACAGTAACCGCACAGGTTCACTCATCATGCGCATCTCGTCCAAAACCCTCATTGCCGTAGCGCTCACCCTCGCCTCCGCCACGGCCTCCCTGGCGACCGAACTTTCGCCGGCAAGCGCACAGAGCGTCGACCTCGGTGCCTATCGGGGCTCAGCCTATTATACGGTCGAGAAGGGCCGCTACCGCGTCGTCGCCACCCTGGCCAGCGTCAATTCCGGCAACGACCAGCCGCAGGTGATCCGGCTCGTGACCACCCTCAACCCCGAGCAGACGGTGCATCTCTCGGTGCCCGGAACCCTCGGTTCTGACGGACGCGAGACCACCATCGCCTTCTCGCGCAGCGGCGACCGGGTCGACGTCGCCTCCGCCGATTCCACGGCCTACTGAGCTACGCTTTTCAGCGACTCCTCATCAGTCACCAACACCGGAGGCCGCCCCGAAACGGGCGGCCTCAAGCGTTTTTATGAGGTATTACAGCTCGTTAGCCGCCTCGATTTAAACTCCCGGCAAGGTTCGGGACGTCATCAGCTTCGGAAAGCCCTCGATGACGGAACGAGTCCATGCGCCTCTCCCTCGGCAACAAACTCGCGGCTGTGATGGGCGTTCTGGCGCTCGGTGCCTGCGCCCTGTCCCTGTTCAACGATCGGATGGTCCTGCATCAGCAGGCGCGGACGGCCGAGATGGATTCGGTATGGGAACGCACCCTGTCGGCCCAGGGCCTCGCCCTCGCGATCGAACGCACCGTGGTCGCGGCAACGACGGTCTACACGGCGGACGATACCGATGACGCCAAGGCCAAGTTCGGCGGCCTGAAGACCGCCCTCGCCGAGGTCGGCCAGCAGAAGGACGTGTTCCTGGGCCGGATCACGGGGCATGTCTCCGATACGGAACGCCTCAAGCTCGATCTGATGCTGAAGGAGTTCCTGGCCTATCAGACCGATACGGCGGAGCTCGGCCTCACCATCTCCCCGAAGGCGGCGCTGATCCAGGGCACCGACGAGGCCACGGTGGCGAGCCGCGCCAGAATGGTGTCCGCGATCACGCGGATCGGCAAGGACACCCTGGTGCGTCTCGCCGACGAACGCTCGGACGCCGCGGCGGAGATCGAGCAGACCCGTAGCATAAGCCTCGTGGCCTCCGGGGCGGTGATCCTCTTCACCTTCGGTTTCGCTCACTGGCTCGTCCTCAAGGAGATCCGCCAACCGCTGGCCCGCCTCGGATCGGCGATCGATGCCCTTGCCGCCATGGATCTCTCCCGGGCCATTCCGTTGATGGAACGCCGAGACGAGATCGGTACCATGGCCCGCTCCATTGCGGTGCTGCGGACCGTCATCGTCGACAAAGTCGAAGGCGATGCGCGCGCGCTCGCCCATTCCGCTCTGGAAGCCGAGCGGGCCGCGCGCCTGGAGGCAGCCGCCCAGGCCTTCGAGCAGGAGGCTCAGAAGGTGGCGCAGGATCTGTCGAGCGCCGCCACTGCCATGGCGGGCGCGGCGGAGGCGGTGTCGGACGCCGTGCGGCTCACGCGGGATCAGGCCACCATCGTTTCGGAAGGTGCGGCCGGCGCGGGACAACAGGTGCGCAGGGCTGCGGCCGCCAGCGCGGATGTCGCGGGAGGTAGCGAGGCCATCGACCGGCAGTCGCGCATCCGCGATGGCTTGGGCGAACTGGCGCACCGCGAGGTCACGGCCACGCGCCGCGCCGCCGCGTTGCTCACCGAAGCGGGGCGCGAGATCGGTACCGTGGTCGAGACCATCGCCACCGTCGCCGCGCAGACGAATCTCCTGGCCCTCAATGCCACGATCGAGGCGGCGCGCGCGGGCGAAGCCGGACGCGGCTTCGCGGTGGTCGCCGGCGAGGTGAAGGCGCTCGCCGCCCAGACGGCGGGCGCCACCGAGGCGATCAAGGGACAGATCGAAGCGATGCGGGGCGCCGCGCAGGACACCCTCCGGGCGGTGGAGGCCATCGGCGGAACGATGGATCAGATGGCGGGCGCGGATGCGGCCGTTGCCCTCGCTCTCGAGGCCCAGCGGATCGCGGGCGCACGCGTCGCAGACAGCGTCGCCGATGCCGAGGCCAGCGCCGACGCCGTGTCCGGCGGCATCGCCACGGTCGAAGAAGCCGCCGCGTCCAGCGCACAGGCCGCCGAATCGGTTAGGAGTGTCGCCGGCCGCGTGGCGGCGGCGAGCCTCGCCCTCGACGAAAGCATTGCGGGGTTTCTCGCCAGCGTCCGGGCCGCTTGACGAAAGGTCGCGCCTCGCTTTCGCCCCACTGAAATCGGAGGAGATCGAGGCGGCGGCCGGACTCCCGGCCCCCGTCGCAGCACCCGTTCAGACTTTCTTTACCCTGACTCGCGAGCGTCCAGCATGGCTTCGCCGACCGCTCTCCTCTCCGCTCGCTCCGTCGTCGCGTCCTCTTTGGCGGCGCTTGCCCTCAGCCTCGGGGCCGCCGCTCCGGCATCGGCCCATCCGCATGTCTGGGTGACCTCGAAGGCCGAGATCGATTACGGCGAGGGCGGCAAGGTGACGGGCATCCGTCACGCCTGGACCTTCGATGCGAGCTACTCGGCCTCGGCGACCCAGGGGCTCGACGCGAACGGCGACGGCACGGTCTCTCCCGACGAACTCGCGGGCCTCGCTACGGACAACACCGCCAATCTCGCGGAATTCGCCTATTTCACGAAGCTCAAGATCGGCGGCAAGGAGCAGACCTTCGCCGATCCGATCGAGCCGCGCATGAGAATGGACGGCGACAGGCTGACCCTGAGCTTCCTTCTGCCGCTGAAATCGCCGGTGGCGCAGGGGCGCGGAGTCGCGGCGTTGGAAGTCTTCGACCCGACCTATTTCGTCGCGTTCAGCCTCTCGGAGGATGCGGACACTGCGCGCCTCGTCGGCTCGCCGGCCGGTTGCGCCGCCACGATCACCCGGCCCAAATCCGAGCAGGCGAAGACCGCGGATGCCAAGCCGGGTTTGTCGGAAGCGTTCTTCGAAGCGCTGACCAACGCATCGAGTTACGGCGTCCAGTTCGCGAACCGGATCATCGTCGCATGTCCGTAGGCGTGGCCGCCGCATGGGCCGATCATCCGCGCGGCCGGATCGCCTTACGGATTACCCTGGCCCTGGTGGCCATCGCCCTTGTCGCCCTCGTCCTCACGGCGCTGTCGTGGCTCCTCGGCTCCAGCGTGGCTCCGCCGCCGCCCCGCTCCCCATTCGGCGTCGGATTTCGCGAGGCGGCGCCCTCGGCCACCGGGATCGGCGGCTGGCTGCTCGCCATGCAATCGAGCTTCTCGCGCAGCCTGCAGGCCACCGTCGCCGCGATCAAGCAGGGCGGAAGCTGGGGGCCGATGGTCCTCATCGGCTTCAGCTACGGCGTGTTCCACGCCGCCGGGCCGGGCCATGGCAAGGCGGTGATCGCCGGTTACATCGTGGCCGGAGAACGGGCGCTGGCGCGCGGCTTCTCGCTCAGCGCCGCCGCGGCCTTGCTTCAGGCCCTCGTCGCCATCGGCATCGTCGCCATCGGCAATCTCCTGCTCAACGCCACCGCCGCCGGGATGACGCGGGCCGGCACGGTGATCGAGACGGTGAGCTTCGCCCTCGTCGCCCTCCTCGGGCTCACGGTGACGTGGCGGAAGGCCGGACGACTGGCGGGACTCGTCCACGGCGGTGACGCTGCCGCCTGCGCGCCCGGCTGCGGCCATGTCCACCTCACCGACGCCAGCGCCATCGGCCGCCTCGATTCCTGGCGCGAGAGGGCGGGCGTGGTGCTGGCGGCCGGCTCACGCCCCTGCGCCGGCGCGATCCTCATCCTCGTCTTTTCCGCATCGCAGGGCATCCTGGCGGCGGGCATCGCGGCGACTTTCGCCATGGCTCTGGGCACGGCTCTGACCACCGGGGTGCTGGCGAGCCTGGCGGTCTTCGCCAAGGCCCTGGCCCTGCGTCTCGCGGGCGGGCGCGGCGCGTCCGGCGCCGTTGCGGTGGGCGGGCTCGAACTCCTGGCCGGGGCCTTCGTCCTCGTGCTGGGCATCGCCATGCTGGCAGGGCTCGCCGTGGGCGTGGGCGACTGAGATTTTCCTCGTCACGGCACGCAATCCCGTGGCAGGTTCCGGGTACCCCGCCGGTTCGCGCTGGGGTTTTCCCGTGAAACCAGAGGGAGCCGGCACGCATGGCAACGGGTTTCGAGCACATCCTCCATTGGCGTCTGCTGGCCGGCTCACACCCTTTCCCCGGTCCCGATGGCGGCACCTGCATCAACGAGGCGGCAATCGTCGCCGCAGGCTTGCCCTACCGGGCGATCCGTTCCTCGTCGGATTGCCCGCCGTGCTTCTCGGCACCGCTCGCCGCCTACGCCCTCGGCCTCAACGATGCGATGCCGGACGACCAGCGCCCCCGATTGATGGCCTTCGTCCTGCGCCTGTCCGGCTCCGCCGATACCCCGGAGGTGGAGGAGCGGCGCGTTCGCTTTCTCGCCCTCGAGAGCATCCGCCGCATCCTGCCTCCCCTCCTCGACCGCGCGGGTTTCGCGGATCTCGCCGCCCGTTGCGACGAAGCGCGAGATCTCGATGCCGGTGTCTCGGCGGCCCATGACGCGGCGTGGCGCGGAGGTGCGATCGCGCAGGCTGCCTCGCGGCAGAGAGATTGGAGACGGGGCGCCCTCGCCTCTTCCGTCGCTCGCAGCGCGGCGGCCGCGGTGAAATCGGCAACCGATGCCCGTTGCGCCGCCGAGGTCGCGGAAGGTGCAACACCCTTCGCCGAGGGCATCTGGGACAGCGCCGCAACCATCCTCCACGAGGCCCTCGCCATCGGGCGACGGGCGCCCGACATCGATCTCGTTCAGGCGCGGGAGCGGCTGGATGCGGCGCGGGCGGGCGCGGCGCGAACGCCTGCCGTCTCCGGCAGATGAGTTAGCCCGCCACCGGCCCAGATGCGAGGTCGAGCTCGGTGGTCTGGCAGTTGTCGAGCCAGATGCCGGTGAGGTGGAAGAAGAACGTGCCATGGCCGACGACGGCGATGGTGCGCTCGCGCCGCTCGGTCAGCCAGTCGCGGAACGTCGCCACGCGGCGATCGAACAGGTGGCGCGGCTCCACATGCACGCCCTCCGCGATCGGCTCGCCCTCGGCATGCCACCAGATCTCCGGTAGGTGATCGATATCGAGATGCGGGAATTCCGCCTTCAGCACGGAGGCGGCGCGCCCCACGTCGCAGCTGCTCTCCTGGCATTCGCGATGGAGCACTTCCACCAGGATCTCGGGCTTGGCCGGATGATCGCCGAAGATGCCGGCGGTGGTCTGGATGGCGCGGGTGAGCGGAGACGTCACCACCAGATCGAAGGGGATGTCCCGCAGCCTCTCCCGGGCCGCCGCGACCTGAGTGAGGCCTCGGTCCGTCAGCCGGGCGTCGATATGGCCGGGATCGCGTCCGGTGAGGCGATGGGCTGCGTTGAAGGTGGATTCGCCGTGGCGGATGCAGACGATGCGTGTCTCGGACATGCGGGCTCGGATCGGGAGGAACGACAGGGTTCGGATGCGTTGGTCAAGCGCCTAGCCTGCATGCCGTTCCGCGAAAAGGCCGGCCATCGCCGCAACGGACTCGCTCCGTCGGCAACGCTCCGTCAACCTCGGTGGCGTTGAGTGGGCTTTTCGCCTCCGGATCACCGCGCGATGCTCCATGTCCCTCCCCCATTTCCGGAAGCCTGCGCCGTCGCCTTCCCCGGCGACGATGCGGTCCGGTTCGTCGCCATGGCGTGGCAGGACTCTCTGCTGCGCGAGCGCCGGATGGCCGCGAACACGGTGGAGGCTTATGCCCGCGACCTGAGGCAGTTCCTCTGCCATCTGCAGAGCCGCACCGGTACCGTGCGCATCGCCGGGCTCGTCGCCCTCAAGCCGCGCGACATCCGTGGGTTCATGGCCGCGCGCAGAGCGGAGGGCGTGAGCGGTCGATCGCTGATGCGGGCACTCGCGGGCCTGCGCTCCTTCGCGCGCCATCTCGAACGGGACGGCCACGGCAGCGTGTCCGCCCTCGGCGCGATCCGCTCGCCCAAGGTCGAGCGACGCCTGCCGCGCCCGATCCCCATCGTCGCCGCCCGTGCCCTGACCGATATCGACATCCGCGCGGGGGAGACGCGCGAGCCCTGGGTTCTCGCGCGGGACGCCGCCGTCCTTGCCCTGCTTTACGGGTCCGGCTTGCGCATTTCCGAAGCCCTCGGGCTCACCCGCCGCGATGCCCCCGTACCGGGATTGGAGTCGGTGACGGTGATGGGCAAGGGCGGCAAGGAGCGGATGGTGCCGATCCTCCCCGTGGTGGCCGAGGCGGTGGCGGCCTATCTCGCCGCCTGCCCCCATGCGCTCGATCCGGAAGGGCCGCTTTTCGTGGGCGTGAAAGGCGGCAAGCTGTCCCCACGGATCATCCAATATGCGGTGGCCTCCCTGCGCGGCGCGCTCGGCCTGCCGGACAGCGCCACCCCCCATGCCTTGCGGCACTCCTTCGCCACCCACCTCCTGGCCCGGCAGGGAGAATTGCGCGCGATCCAGGAACTGCTCGGCCACGCCTCGCTCTCGACGACGCAGCTCTACACCAAGGTCGACGCCGCACGCCTGATGGATGCGTTCGATCAAGCCCATCCCCGTGCGGGTGCGCGCGCTACGGATCGAGTTCTGGATAGTGCCGGAAGATCCCCTGCTGGTTGAAGGGAATGCGGCGCGGGCTCGCCAGATAGGCCGCGATCCTCGGCCGTTGCCGGACGGCGTCGTGCAAGGCGGCGACGTGGCGGTTCTCGGTGAGGGTCCGTTCCGTCGCGCGTGGGAAGGCGTAGAGCAACCCGTCCACGAGTTGGAACAGGGACAGGTCGGCGTAGGTCGTGGCCCCTCCGACGAGATGGAGGCCGTCGTTACGGCCGAGCACATGGTCGAACCAGGCGAGATACTCCGGAATCCGGTTCGCCTGAAAATCCTTCGCCCGCCGAAGCGCTTCGGGCTGCTGGTCCTCGTAGGTGAGGCTCACCGCGATGGGATGGTGGGTGTCGTGAGCTTCCGCCACCACATCTGCAACGGTCAGCTGCATCTGGTGGGTCCAGAGGCGGTCGGCTTCGCTGGCGGGTGCGAGACCGAGCCGGGGACCGAGATAGAGCAGGATCGCTGCGGTCTGGCCGATGACGACGTCGCCATCCCGGAGGAAGGGCGGCGCGTAGGCGGGCCGGGCGATCGACGGATCTTCCAGCAAGGCCGCAATGGCGCCGAGGCCCTGTCCGTCCTCCTCCCGCCCCCGGGCGACATCCACATACTCGACGCCGGCATCCTCCAGGGCGAGGCGGACGAACTCGCCGCGGCCCTGAATCGTCGGCCAATAATAGAGTTCGTAGGGCATCCGGCTCGCTCAGGTTTCAAACCACTGAGTACGACATGCATCCCATCAGCCACCTCATCCTGAGGTGCAGGAGCGAAGCGGATGCCACGAAGGAGGGCTCCAGTTCGCGCAGCGATCCCTGGAGGTCTCCTTCGAGGCGGCTGTCGCCGCACCTCAGGATGAGGTGCGCGGGGTGGAAAAAGTGCCCCTGCTTCTCAGATGTGGATCGCCCGCTTGCCGACGGCGAGGGCGGCTTCCTTGACCGCCTCCGTCAGCGTCGGGTGGGCATGGCAGGTCCGGGCCACGTCCTCGGCACTGGCACCGAACTCCATGGCGACGGCCAGTTCCGCGATGAGGTTGCCTGCATCCGCGCCGACGATGTGGACGCCGAGCACCCGGTCGGTCTTGGCATCCGCCAGGATCTTCACGAAGCCATCGGTGGTGTGGTTCACCTTGGCGCGGCCGTTCGCGGTGAAGGGGAACTTGCCCGCATTGTAGGCGATGCCGTCCTTCTTCAGTTCCTCCTCGGTCTTCCCCACTGAGGCGACCTCCGGATAGGTGTAGACCACGTTCGGGATCACCCCGTAATTCACATGGCCCGATTGCCCGGCGAGGAGTTCCGCCACGGCGACACCTTCGTCCTCGGCCTTGTGAGCGAGCATCGGCCCCGCGATCACGTCACCGATGGCGTAGATGCCGGTGACGTTGGTGGCGTAGTGGCTGTCGGTCTGGATGCGGCCCTTGTTGTCGAGCTGCACGCCCACCGTTTCGAGACCCAGCTTCTCGGTGTAGGGCACGCGGCCGATGGCCACGAGCACCACGTCGGCTTCGAGCTTCTCGGCATCGCCGCCGGCGGCCGGCTCGACCGACACGGTGGCGGCGCCGTCCTTCACCTCGACGCCGGTGACCTTCGACGACAGCTTGAAGACGATGCCCTGCTTGCCGAGGATGCGCTGGAACTGCTTGCCGACCTCGCCGTCCATGCCCGGCAGAATGCGGTCGAGATATTCCACCACGGTCACTTCGGAGCCAAGACGGCGCCAGACAGAGCCGAGTTCGAGGCCGATCACGCCGGCGCCGATGATGAGGAGCTTCTTCGGCACGGCCTGAAGTTCGAGGGCGCCGGTGGAGGAGACGACGATCGTCTCGTCGATGGTCACGCCGGGCAGCTTCGTCACGTCGGAGCCCGTGGCGATGACGATGTTCTTCGTCTCCAGCATCTGGTTGCCGCCATCCTCGGACAACACCTCGACGCGGCCGGCACCGGCGACCCGGCCGAGGCCGTGATAAGCGTCGATCCCGTTCTTCTTCAGCAGGAACTCGACGCCCTTGGTGTTGCCGTCGACGCCGTCCTGCTTGAACGACATCATCTTCTTGAGGTCGAGCTCAGGGGCGCTGACGATCACGCCCATATCACCGAAATGCTTCGAGGCCTCCTCGAACGCCTCGGAGGCGTGAAGCAGGGCCTTCGACGGAATGCAGCCGACATTGAGGCAGGTGCCGCCATGGGTGGCCCGTTTCTCCACCACGGCGGTCTTGAGACCGAGCTGGGCGGCGCGAATGGCGCAGACATAGCCGCCGGGGCCGGTGCCAATGACGACGAGATCGTAGGTGCTCATGGGCGGTCGGTTCCTGATGCGGTGCTCTCCGGCGAACCGGAGAGCGAAGGTTGTTTGGACGGAGCCCCGTTGCCGTCCTCGATGACGGACAGGTCGGTGACGAGGAGGACCGGCCGGTCCTCCTCGTCGAGGCCCCAATAGGAGGCGTAGACGCCGTCGCCCCAGCCGCTCTGGAACACGGCGAGCGTCGCCGGGTCGTCAGCCAGCGGCTTGAGCATCACCTCGGTGCCGCCAGCAGCTTCGAGGGGAGCGTGAATGATGTCGTCGTAGGAGGACCCATAACCGGGCCGCTTCTGCTCCTGGGCGTCGCGGCACAGGAAAGCGCTCCGCGCCGCAACGTCCATCAGGGCGCCGAGCCCGGCATCGACAGGAAAGCCGTACACCTCGTCGTCCTTCAACGTCCGGGCATCCTGCCCAGGAAGCAGGGCCATCTGCCAGTGAGACGGCGTGCCTCGTGCGAAGCGGATTTCCGCGAGGGCAACCCGGTCCTGCGCCTTGTAGATCGTGATCGGGTACCGCCCCGGCGGCACGCGGCGGGCGAAGGCGGGCCGCTCCGGCTGCACGGCCGGATCGGTGGCGACGATGGCGCCGGTCGGAAACTCCGCCTCGCCGAGCGGCAGCCGGGTGATGGCGCGCTCGGCCAGCATGGTGTCGGAGAGCGCCGTGACCGAAAGGTTCGGGCCAGCCGGTATGTCGACGGGGTAAATCGGCAGCTCCCTCGTCCGGCCCCACCATACCGCTGCCAGCGCCGCCAACCCCAACGCGGGGACGGCGGTGAGCACGAGGCGCCGATTCATCGCGTCTGCGCCGGAAGCCGGATCAGAGATCCAGCACGAGACGTGCCGGATCCTCGAGCGCCTCCTTGACGCGCACGAGGAAGGTCACCGCCTCCTTCCCGTCGACGATGCGGTGATCGTAGGAGAGCGCGAGATACATCATCGGCCGCGCCTCGATCTTGCCGGCGCGAACGACGGGACGCTCCTCGATGCGGTGCATGCCGAGGATGCCCGATTGCGGCGCGTTGAGGATCGGGGTCGACATCAACGAGCCGTAGATGCCGCCATTGGTGATGGTGAAGGTGCCGCCCTGCATCTCCTCGATGGAGAGCTTGCCGTCCCGCGCCTTCTTGCCGAACCCGGCGATCGTCTTCTCGATGCCTGCGATGGAGAGGTCGTCGGCATTGCGCACCACCGGCACGACGAGGCCCTTATCGGTCCCGACCGCGATGCCGATATGGTAGTAGTTCTTGTAGACGAGGTCGGTCCCGTCGATCTCGGCATTGACCGCGGGCACGTCCTTGAGGGCGCCGATCACCGCCTTGGTGAAGAAGCCCATGAAGCCGAGCTTGGTGCCGTGCTTCTTCTCGAAGATGTCCTTGTACTGGGAGCGGAGGGCCATGACGGCGGACATGTCGACGTCGTTGAACGTCGTCAGCATCGCCGCCGTGTCCTGGGCGTCCTTCAGGCGGCGCGCGATGGTCTGGCGCAGCTTCGTCATCTTCACGCGCTCTTCGCGCGCGGCATCGTCGGGCTTCGAGGCGGGGCGCGGCGGCGAGGGAGCCTTGGCCTGGCGGGCCGGCTCCTGAGCAGGGGCCGGAGCGGACGGCGCCTTGGAGGTCGCCTCGATCATGTCGCCCTTGGTGACGCGGCCGTCCTTGCCGGAACCGTTCACCGTCGATGGGTCGATGCCGGATTCCCGCGCCATCTTGGCGACAGCCGGGCCGTTATCTCCCGCCGGGCGATCGGATGCCGGCGCGGCGGCGTCGCCGTGATTGCCGTAAGCCGCAGAGGATTCTTCAGCCGGCGCCTTCGCTGCCCCTTCGGATTGTGACTTCGCCGGCTCCTCGGTGCGGGTCTCGGCCTTGGTCTCGGTCTTCTTCGGAGCGGCGGCCTTCGCGCCACCGCCGGCACCGGCCTCGACGATGGACCCCAGCAGGGCGCCGGGCTCCACGGTCTCGCCGTCCTTCGCCAAGATCTCACCGAGCTCGCCGGCGGCGGGAGCGTTGACTTCGAGGGTGACCTTGTCGGTCTCCAGCTCCACCAGGGGCTCGTCCGCCGCCACCGCGTCGCCCGGCTTCTTGAACCAGCGGCCGATGGTGGCCTCGCTCACGGATTCGCCAAGCGTGGGGACGATGATGTCGGTTGCCATGGTGTGTAGTCCGCCCGAATGGTTGGTCGTGTCGGATGAAGGGGAGTGCCGGAGGCGTCAGGCCGCCAGCGCCTCGTTGAGGAAGGCCTGGAGCTGGGCCTGATGTTTCGAGAGAAGGCCGACCGCCGTCGAGGCCGAGGCCGGGCGGCCGACATAACGGGCCCGCTTCACCTGGGACTGGGCCTGGCCGAGCACCCATTCGAGATACGGATCGACGAAGGACCAGGCGCCCATGTTCTTGGGCTCCTCCTGGCACCACACCACCTCGGCGTTGCGGAATCGCGCCATCTCGTTGGCCAGCGCCTTGAGCGGGAACGGATAGAGCTGCTCCACGCGCATCAGGTAGACGTCGTTGACGCCGCGCTTCTCGCGCTCGTCGTAGAGGTCGTAATACACCTTGCCTGAGCAGAGCACGACGCGGCGGACCTTGTCGTCCTTCACCAGCCGGACGCCGTCCTCCTCGTGCTCGGCATCGTCCCAGAGCACGCGGTGGAAGGTCGACCCTTCGGCCAGCATGTCGAGGTTCGACACCGCTCGCTTGTGGCGCAGGAGCGATTTCGGGGTCATCAGCACCAGTGGCTTGCGGAACTCGCGGTTCAGCTGTCGGCGCAGGATGTGGAAGTAGTTCGAGGGCGTGGTGCAGTTGGCGACCTGCATGTTGTCCTCGGCGCACATCTGCAGGAAGCGCTCGAGGCGCGCGGAGGAATGCTCCGGCCCCTGGCCCTCGTAGCCGTGCGGCAGCAGCAGCGTCAGGCCGGACATGCGCAGCCACTTGCGCTCGCCCGATGAGATGAACTGGTCGATGACCACCTGCGCGCCGTTGGCGAAGTCGCCGAACTGCGCCTCCCACAGCACCAGGGCGTTGGGCTCGGCCAGGGAGTAGCCGTATTCGAAGCCGAGCACGGCCTCCTCGGAGAGCATCGAGTTGATGACCTCGAGATTCGCTTGGCCCTCGCGGATCGAGTTCAGCGAGGTGTAGCGCTGCTCGTTCTCCTGATCGATCACCACGGCATGGCGCTGCGAGAACGTCCCGCGCTCCACGTCCTGGCCGGACAGCCGGACCCGGTGACCGTCGATGAGGAGCGATCCGATGGCCAGAGCCTCGGCGGTCGCCCAATCGATGCCCTTGCCCGTCTCGACCGCCTTGGCGCGGTTGTCGAAGAAGCGCTGGATGGTGCGGTGGAGATGGAAGCCCGGCGGCGGCGTGGTGATGCGCTGGGCGATCTCACGCAGGGTGTCGGCGGGCACGCCGGTCTTGCCACGGCGCGGATCGTCCACGTCTTCGCGCACCGCCTTGAAGCCGGACCAGCGACCGTCGAGCCAATCGGCCTTGTTGGCCTTGTAGTTGCCAGCGACCTCCAGCTCCCCGTCGAGCATGGCGCGGAATTCGGCCTTGCGCGTGTCGAACTGCTCCTGCGTCAGCACGCCTTCGGCGATGAGCCTCTTGGCGTAGGTCTCCAGCGCCGTCGGGTGCTTGCGGATGCGCTGATACATCTTCGGCTGGGTGAAGGCCGGCTCGTCGCCCTCGTTATGGCCGAAGCGACGGTAGCACAGCATGTCGATGACGACGGGCTTGCCGAACTTCTGGCGGTACTCGATGGCGATCTTGGCCGCGAAGGTCACGGCCTCCGGGTCGTCGCCGTTGCAGTGGAAGATCGGCGCCTCCACCATCTTGGCGACGTCCGACGGATAGGGCGACGAACGCGAGAAGCGCGGATCGGTGGTGAAGCCGATCTGATTGTTGATGATGAAGTGGATCGAGCCGCCGGTGCGGTGTCCTTTCAGGCCCGACAGGCCGAGGCACTCCGCCACCACGCCCTGGCCGGCGAAGGCCGCGTCGCCATGGATGAGAAGCGGCACGACGCTGGTGCGCTGCACGTTCGGCTTGGCCCGCTGGTCCTGCTTGGCACGGACCTTACCCAGCACCACCGGATCGACGATCTCGAGATGGGACGGGTTGGCGGTCAGCGAGAGGTGGACGTTGTTGTCGTCGAACGTGCGGTCCGACGAGGCACCGAGATGGTACTTCACGTCGCCCGAGCCCTCGACCTCGGCGGGCGAGGCCGAGCCGCCCTTGAACTCGTTGAAGATCGCGCGGAACGGCTTCGACATGACGTTCGAGAGCACGTTGAGCCGGCCGCGATGGGCCATGCCGAGAACGATCTCCTTGGCGCCCAGCGCGCCGCCGCGCTTGATGATCTGCTCCAGCGCCGGGATCATCGATTCCGAGCCGTCGAGACCGAAGCGCTTGGTGCCGGTGTATTTGAGGTCGAGGAACTTCTCGAAGCCCTCCGCTTCCACCAGCTTGTTCAGGATCGCGCGCCGGCCCTCGGGCGTGAAGGAGATCTCCTTGCCCTTGCCCTCGATGCGCTCCTGAATCCACGCCTTCTCCTCCGGGTTGGAGATGTGCATGAATTCGACGCCGAGGGTCTGGCAGTAGGTGCGCTCCAGGATCTCGACGATCTCGCGGATGGTCGAATATTGCAGGCCGAGCACGTTATCGAGAAAGATCGGACGGTCCCAATCCTTCTCCTCGAACCCGTAATGCTGGGGATGCAACTCCTCGTGGTCGCCACGCGGGGCGAGGCCGAGGGGATCGAGCTTGGCGTGGAGATGGCCGCGCATGCGGTAGGCGCGGATCAACATGATCGCGCGGACGGAATCCTTGGTCGCCTGCTCCACCGATACGCCGCTGGCAGCGACCACCGCCGCGCCGTTGGCGACCTTGGCGCCATCGAGCTTGGCGGTGTCCGATTTCGCGCGGATCTTGTCGCCCACCGCCTTCTCGACCGTGGCCCAATTACCGTCGAGGGCCGAGACCATCTCGCCATTGGCATGAACCGGCCAGTTCGGCTTCTGCCAGGAGGCACCCGCGGCGTTCTTCTCGGCAAGGCCGCTCTCGTCACCGAGGGATTTGAAGAAATCCTGCCACTGCTGATCGACCGAATGCGGATCGCGGGCATAGGCCGCCTGCAATTCCTCGAGATAGGCGGCGTTGCCGCCGGTGAGGAACGAGGTTTCGAGAAGCGCGTCCTGGCGGGCCATCGTCGATCATCCTACCGCTTTTGTCGGGGAAGCCGCCCCTGCGGCCCGCCCCTGCTCCCCCCCGTGGCGCCGACGGGCGCTTCGATGGGGATGTCCGAGTCGACGCGGCGCTCAGGCCGCGTCGCTTCTTAGATAGAGGCTGCGGGACGATTTTGCACCGCAACACAAGTGACAGATTCCCCTCAGCCTCAACCCTTGAGGACGTCGACGAGGGTGCTGCCGAGGCGTGCCGGCGAGGGCGAAACTCGGATGCCGGCGGCTTCCATCGCCGCGATTTTGTCCTCGGCGCCGCCCTTGCCGCCGGAGATGATGGCACCGGCATGGCCCATGCGGCGGCCCGGAGGGGCCGTGCGCCCGGCGATGAAGCCGACCATCGGCTTGCGACGGCCGCGCTTGGCCTCGTCGGCGATGAACTGCGCCGCCTCTTCCTCGGCCGAGCCGCCGATCTCGCCGATCATGACGATCGATTCGGTCTTGTCGTCGGCCAGGAACAGTTCGAGCATCGAGATGAACTCGGTGCCCTTCACCGGATCGCCGCCGATGCCGACCGCCGTGGTCTGGCCGAGACCGGCATTCGTGGTCTGGAACACGGCCTCGTAGGTCAACGTGCCGGAGCGCGAGACGATGCCCACCGAGCCCGGCTTGAAGATGTTGGCGGGCATGATGCCGATCTTGCACTCGCCGGCCGTGACCACGCCGGGGCAGTTCGGCCCGATGAGGCGCGACTTCGAGCCTTCGAGGGAGCGCTTCACCCGCACCATGTCGAGGACCGGAATCCCCTCGGTGATGCAGACGATGAGGGGGATTTCCGCCTGAATTGCCTCGCAGATGGCATCGGCGGCACCGGGCGGTGGCACGTAGACGACGGAAGCATCGGCACCGGTGGCCTCGCGTGCCTCGGCCACGGTGTCGAAGACCGGGAGGCCGAGATGGCTCGCGCCGCCCTTACCCGGGGAGGTGCCTCCGACCATCTTGGTGCCGTAGGCGATGGCCTGCTCGGAATGGAAGGTCCCGTTCTTGCCGGTGAAGCCCTGGCAGATGACCTTGGTGTTCGCGTCGATCAGGATGGACATGGGTACTCTCAGCCCTTCTTCACGGCGGCGACGATCTTCTGCGCGGCATCGTCGAGGTCGTCGGCGGGGATCACGTTGAGGCCGGAATTCCGGATGATCTCCTTGCCCTTCTCGACGTTGGTGCCCTCCAGACGCACCACCAGGGGTACTTCGAGGCCCACCGTCTTCACCGCGGCGATCACGCCGTTGGCGATCACGTCGCACTTCATGATCCCGCCGAAGATGTTGACGAGGATGCCCTTCACCTGCGGATCGGCGGTGATGATCTTGAACGCCGCCGTCACCTTCTCCTCGCTCGCGCCGCCGCCGACATCGAGGAAGTTCGCCGGCTCCTCACCGTAGAGCTTGATGATGTCCAGCGTCGCCATGGCCAGGCCCGCGCCATTGACCATGCAGCCGATGGTGCCATCCAGCGCGATATAGGCGAGGTCGTATTTCGACGCCTCGATCTCCTTGGCGTCCTCCTCGGTCTCGTCGCGGAGCGCCACGATGTCCGGATGACGGTACAGCGCGTTCGAATCAAACGAGATCTTGGCGTCCAGGCATTTGAGATGGCCGTCGCCGGTGAGCACCAGCGGGTTGATCTCCAGCATGCTCATGTCCTTGGCGGTGAACGCCGCGTAGAGCTTGGTGGTGAGGTCGCCGGCTTCCTTGGCCTGCGCGCCGGTGAGGCCGAGAGCCTTGGCGACGGCCCGGCCGTGATGCGGCATGATCCCGGTGGCAGGATCGACCGAGAAGGTGATGATCTTCTCGGGCGTGTCGTGCGCCACGGTCTCGATATCCATGCCGCCTTCCGTGGAGACGACGAAGGCGACCCGTCCGGTCTCGCGGTCGACGAGCATCGACAGGTAGAACTCGGCGGCGATCTGCGCGCCTTCCTCGATGTAGAGGCGGTTGACCTGCTTGCCGGCCTCGCCGGTCTGGATCGTGACCAGCGTCTGGCCCAGCATTTCGCCGGCAAACTGCTTGACCTCGTCGATGGACTTGGTGACGCGCACGCCACCCTTGGCACCGGCGGGCGCGCCCTTGAAGGTGCCCTTGCCACGTCCACCTGCATGGATCTGCGACTTCACCACCCAGACCGGACCGCCCAGCTCCTTGGCGGCTGCCTCGGCCTCTTCCGGCTTGAAGATCGGCACGCCGCGGGAGACGGGCAGGCCGAACTCCTTGAGCACCGCCTTCGCCTGATATTCATGGATGTTCATTAGGACATTTCCTCGCCTCGTCCCGCGGCAACGCGCGGGATTGGAAGACACGACACACCGGCCTCGTTCACGCCGACGGGAAACCCGCCGGCGCGCGACGCTTCTTGTGAGATTTCAGGCCAGCGCCGGGTTCACGGTCTTGCAGGCTTCGATCAGGGTCTTCACGGCGCCCACCGACTTGTCGAACATGGCCTTCTCGTCGGCGTTGAATTCCACCTCGAGGACGCGCTCGACACCGCCGGCACCGATCACGATCGGGACGCCGACATACATGCCGTCGATGCCGTACTCGCCGCTGAGATAGGCGGCGCAGGGAAGCACCCGACGCTTGTCGCGCAGGTAGCTCTCGGCCATGGCGATGGCGGAGGCGGCCGGGGCGTAGAACGCCGAACCGGTCTTGAGCAGGTTCACGATCTCGCCGCCGCCCTTGCGGGTCCGCTCGACCATGGCGTCGAGCTTCTCCTGGGTCGTCCAGCCGAGCTTGACGAGGTCCGGCAGCGGCACGCCGGCCACGGTGGAGTAGCGAACCAGCGGCACCATGTCGTCGCCGTGGCCGCCAAGCACGAAGGCGGTGACATCCTCCACCGAGACCTTGAACTCGTCGGCCAGGAAGTGGCGGAACCGCGCCGAATCGAGCACGCCGGCCATGCCGACGACCTTGTTGGTGGGCAGGCCGGAGAACTTCTGCAGGGCCCAGACCATGGCGTCGAGCGGATTGGTGATGCAGATCACGAACGCGTCCGGAGCGTGCTCCTTGATGCCGGTACCGACGGCTTCCATCACTTTGAGGTTGATGCCGATCAGGTCGTCGCGGCTCATGCCGGGCTTGCGCGGCACGCCGGCCGTGACGATCACCACGTCGGCCCCGGCAATGGCCGAATAATCGCTGGCGCCCGTATAGGTGGCATCGAACCCGTCGACCGGAGCGGATTCCGCGATGTCGAGGGATTTGCCCTGGGGAACGCCGTCGACGATGTCGAACAGGACGACGTCGCCGAGTTCCTTCAGGCCCGCCAGATGCGCGAGGGTTCCGCCGATCTGCCCGGCGCCGATAAGCGCGATCTTGCTGCGTGCCATGGAAAACGAACCTCCAGTATCGGTGCCGATCCGCGATGCTCCGTCCGAACGGACGGGCTCATTGTCGAGGTCGCGATCGCACGTTGATTTCGCCGCGACGGTGTGGCGGAAAAGTCCCCATGCTTCAACCCGACGTGGTCGGCGCCAAGCAGAGTTCGGGCCAGAGGCGGATCGGGCCGAAAGAAGGTGGTTGTGATAAAATCCTGTTGGTCGAAGGATTTAGGCAGCCGAAGCTCCCGCCGGTTCGACGGCAAAGCTTCGGTGACAGGCTGAGATAATTGTCACTTCGCCTAAAGTGCGCCCATCCGTAGCACTTTCTGGATGGCCTGGATCACGGCGCCGAAGCGTGCCTGAATCAGGTCGACGGGCAGGTCGGAATCGTGCTGCATCGCCAGCGGATGGGTGAACCGGTAGCTCGCGTCGAAGATGTAGGCGATCGCCCGTTCGCGGTCCCTGGCGACGAAGGCGCCCGCCGCGATCCCCTCCTCCACCACCCGTTCGACCAGGCTGCGCAGGCGCACCCGATGACGCCGGGCGATGGGCCGTGCCGCCACCGTCGCGTCGAGATGGACCGCGAACAGGTGAGGCTCCCGCGCCAGCACCTCGCGCTGGGCGCTCGCCAGGGCCATCAGCAGGCGTTCGATCTTGTCGTCGGCCGGATCGGGCGCATCGGCGATGCGGGCGAGTTCCGCCTCCACATCCCGGAGCCAGCGCCCCGCGACGGCATCGAGCAGGGCGTCCTTGGAAGGAAAATATCGGTAGACGTTGGCATGGGTCATGCCCGCTTCGGCGGCCACGGCCACGACCGTCACCCGTTTGTGCCCCAGGCGCGCCAGATGTTCCGTCGCAATCGCGAGGAGGCGCGCATCCACCGAGAGCGGTGCGGGGCTGGTCCGGCCAATTCGAGCCTTGGACCTGTCGGGCGGACGAAGACCCATCATGGGTGAAGCATCATCGCTGCCGGCCGAATCATAGCCGACCACAAAGGACGTACCTGCCGTCTCCATCGATACTCCAGCCGGCGCTGATAAGGAGGGCGGGCCGTATCCGGAGTCGGCGTCGTCCCCGCTTGTCTCGCTGAGTCCGAGACAGCCAGAGGGCCATAGCCGGTCAGAAGCTGTTCTTCCAGGCCCTTAATGCAGTGAACACTACCTCCGATGGTGAATTAGGAGCAAGATTCACTGCTTTAGCCAAATCGGGCTCCGTGGAACGGAGGAATGGATTGGTCGCGCGCTCGTGTTTCATGGTCGTCGGGATCAAGAAACGGCCCGCGGCCTTGGCCTCCTCCGCCTGAGCCATGCGATCCTTCAACGGCTGGTTGTCGGGATCGGCGGCCAGGGCGAAACGGGCGTTGGCGAGTACGTAATCGTGGCCGCTGAAGACCAGGGTGTCGTCCGGCAGAGGAAGAAACCGCTGCAGCGACCGCCACAGCGATTCGGGCGTGCCCTCCACCACCCGTCCGCAGCCCAGGGTGAACAGGGTATCGCCGGCGCAGACGACCCCCGCCTCGGCGAACCAGTAGGTGACGTGGTCGAGGCAGTGGCCCGGCGTCTCCCAGACCTCGGCCTCGAGGTCACCCACCCGGACGAGATCCCCCTCGGCGACGGAGACGTCCACCTCCGGCACGTGCGGGCCTGCCTTGCGCGGGGCGGTCACCCTCGCGCCCGTGCGCCGCTTCACCTCCGGGATCCCCTCCACATGGTCGAGATGCCGGTGGGTCACGAGGATGTCCGTGAGCGTCCAGCCCGTCTCGTCGAGGGCCTTCAGCACGGGAGCCGCCTCGGGCACGTCGATGGCGGCGCAGGCGCCCGTCGCGGGGTCGCGGATCAGAACGCCGATATTGTCGCTGCGGCAGAGGAAGGTGCGGATCTCGGGGCGGGAGACGGTCACGAGGCGTTCCTGTCTGTGGCGCTGCTGTCCTGAGGCAGAAACCGACGCGTCAGGGCGGAGTTCCGCCCTGACGCGGCATGCCGGCTTGTGGGCGAGCGGTCTCGTCCCCATTGATCCGATTCCGACCCTGCGTCAAAGAACCCTGCAACCTCGACAACGTCCGGCCGCGCCGGAGCAAGCCGCCCCATGCGCCTCGACGTGACCGATCTGCGCGCCTTCTATGCCAGTCCGCTGGGCGGTGTGACCCATCGCATCGTCGGGCGGGCGATCCATGGGTTCCTCGGCTCGGTCTCCGGCCTGAGGGTTCTAGGCCTCGGCTATGCGACGCCCTATCTCGGGCCGGTCCACGTGATCGCCGAGCGCACCCTCGCCTTCATGCCGGCGACCCAGGGCGTCGTGAACTGGCCCGGCGGCGGACGATCCTGCTCGGCCCTCGCCGACCCGACCATGATGCCCCTGCCGGAAGCGGCGGTGGACAGGGTGATCCTGGTCCACGCCCTCGAATCGGTGGAGAGCCCCACCGAATTGCTGCAGGACGTCTGGCGGGTGCTGACGCCCGGCGGGCGGATGATCCTCGTCGTGCCCAATCGGCGCGGAGTCTGGGCCCGCCGCGATACGACGCCGTTCGGCCACGGCCAGCCCTACAGCCGCTCCCAGCTCGGACGGCTGATGCGGACCACCCAGTTCTCGCCGGAAGGATGGGCCGAGGCCCTCTACATGCCTCCGGTGAACAGCCGGCTCTGGCTGAGGACGGCCGGCGCCTGGGAGAAGGTCGGCACCGGCCTCTCCCTCCCCTTCGCAGGCCTCCACGTCATCGACGCCACGAAGCAGCTCTACCGTCCGGTGGCGGTCCGTCAGGTGCAACGGGCCGCCCGCTTCGCTCCGGCGAGGGTCCTCGTTCCCACCCCTTCTCCGGGTTGAACCCGAACACCCGCTTCAAGGCATTCGCTTCCATGTTCAGCCTCATCGACCCGGAGGCGGCGCTCCACAGCTTCGTCTTCGCCTTCTCCAGCCTGTTCTCGATCGTCAACCCGGTGGGCTCGGCGCTGATCTTCTCACAGATCACCGCTCAGAACTCGCATCAGGAGCGGGTGGAGATCGCCAAGCGCATCGGCTTCTACTCCGCCTTGATCATGCTCGCGGCTCTATGGGCGGGGGCGCCGATCCTGAACTTCTTCGGGGTGTCCCTGGGTGCGCTGCGGATCGCCGGCGGCCTCGTGGTCGCGGCCTCAGCCTGGACGCTGCTGAGCGCACCCGAGGTCCGCGAGGCCCGGAAACATGCCGAGGCGACCCATGACACCACCGACAGCGTCGCCGACGTGGCGTTCTTCCCCCTGACCCTGCCCTTCACCACCGGCCCCGGCACCATCGCGGTAGCGATCGCCCTGGGGTCGAACCGGCCCGCTCCCGGCCCCGACCGCATCGGCTTCTATCTCGGCATGTCGCTGGCGGCCCTCGCCATCGCGATCCTGGTGAGATTCACCTACGGCTCGGCCGACAGGGTGGTGACGGCCATCGGCCCGGTGGGAGCGCGGGTCCTCGGCCGGCTCTTCGCCTTCCTGCTGCTTTGCATCGGCACTCAGATCACCGTGAACGGCGTCGGCGACGTGCTTGGACCGATCCTCGCCACGAGACACTGAGCTTTCACCCCTCATCCCCCTCGCCTTGGCATAGGCCGGCCGAGGCTGTACCGCAGGCGCGACGTTTCGAGGAAGGGCGACAGGATGCGGCTCGCAGTGGTTGGCGCCGGGGGGCGCATGGGGCGGATGCTGATCCGGGCGGTGGCGGAAGCCGAGGGATGCACCCTGAGCGGCGTCATCGCGCGCGAGGGTTCGCCGGCCCTCGGCCAGGATGCGGGGGCGCTGGCCGGCCTGCCGCCCCTCGGTGTCACCGTCACCGACGATCCGCTCACAGTCTTTGCCGCCACCGACGGCGTCCTCGACTTCACCACGCCGGCGGCCACGACGTTCTTTGCCGAACTCGCCGCCCAGGCCCGCATCGTCCACGTCGTCGGCACCACCGGCCTCGCCGAAGCGGACATCGCCAAGCTCATTGCGGCGGCGCACCATGCCCGCATCGTGCGTTCGGGCAACATGTCGTTGGGCGTGAACCTGCTCGCCGGGCTGGTCCGCAAGGTCGCCGCGGCTTTGGGCGAGGATTTCGACATCGAAATCCTCGAGATGCATCACCGCATGAAGGTGGACGCGCCCTCCGGCACGGCGCTCCTCCTCGGGGAGGCGGCCGCTGAGGGGCGCGGCGTCAGCCTCGCCGAGACCCGTGTCTCCACCCGTGACGGCCATACCGGCGCGCGGCGCCCCGGCGATATCGGCTTTGCCACCCTGCGCGGCGGCACGGTGGTGGGCGACCACAGCGTGACCTTCGCCGGCCCCGGCGAGCGCATCACCATCAGCCACCATGCCGAGGACCGCGCGATCTTCGCCCGTGGCGCCGTGCGGGCGGCGTTGTGGGCCCATGACAAACCTCCGGGCCTCTATGGCATGGCCGACGTCCTCGGGCTCTGATACGAGCGCCCGGTCATTGACTGTTCAGGTCGGCCGGTACACCAGCCCCGCAGGCGCAGATTCTGTTGCGTCGCACCATTCACCGAGAAATAGGATGGACGTCCGATGGAGCGCCTGCTCGTCCTCGCTCGCCACGGCCAGAGCGAATGGAACCTCAAGAAGCTTTTCACCGGCTGGCGCGATCCGCAACTCACCGAGCTCGGCATCACCGAGGCCAGGACCGCCGGCCGCTGGCTGAAGCAGCAGGGCTATGCGTTCGACGTCGCCTTCACCTCCAACCTGCAGCGGGCGCAGCATACCTGCGCGCTGATCCTGGAGGAGATGGGCCAGGGCGGCATCGAGACGGTCCGGTCCGAGGCGCTCAACGAGCGCGATTATGGCGACCTGTCGGGCCTCAACAAGGACGATGCCCGTGAGCGCTGGGGCGACGCCCAGGTCCACCAGTGGCGCCGGTCCTACGACATTCCGCCCCCCGGCGGGGAAAGCCTGAAGGACACTGCGGCGCGTGTGCTGCCCTATTACATCCAGACGATCCTGCCGCGCGTGATGGCCGGCGAGCGCGTCCTGGTGGCCGCCCACGGCAATTCGCTGCGCGCGCTCGTGATGGTGCTCGACGGAATGACCACGAAGACCATCGCCAGCCTCGAGATCGCCACCGGCATCCCGCTCGTCTACCAGCTCAAGGCCGACACCACGGTGGAGAGCAAGGCCGTCCTCGAGCGGGACATCGACCACGACGCCTGACGGCATATCGCGGTGCCCCCCTCCGCCGGTCGAAAGCCTGTGTCCTTGAAGGCGGCAAGGCGGACGGGCTCGGCCGGGCGGTGCGGCGCCACGGGCTCGCCGCCGCCCTCCCGGGACGCTTGACAGTGGAGAGGTGTGGGCCGACCCATCGTCGAGCGAGCCTTCCTCACGAAGGCCGCGCGAGCGCTTCGCCTTGACCGGAGACGTCTCGCGTCCGAACACCTGACCCGGAGTCGCGATCATCGGCTCCGCCCCGGAGAATCCATCCGATGCGTCTGCGCAATCTCGTCCGTCCGGTCGTGGCACTGGCCCTGATCGCCGGGCTCTCGTCGGGCGCCATCTCCGTGGCTCGGGCCGCCGATACGGTCTTCCCATCGAGTTCGCGCTTCGGCTTCTCGCCCGCATCGGACATGGCGCTGTCCAAGCGGTTCTCCGGCTTCGAGCGGCTGGAAGGCGGCGCGACGCTCTCCATCGTCGAGCTGCCGCCGACGGCCTTCGTCGACTTGGAGAAGAGCTTCACGGACGAGAACCTGCGCACGCAGGGGTTCGTCGTCGCGACGCGCGAGGCCATCAAGGTGGCGGGCGACGTGGACGCCGTGCTCTTCACCGGAGAGCAGCCAGCGCCTGAGGGCGCGGCCACCCCGGCCATCAAGAAATGGCTCCTGCTCGTCGGCGACACCACGGTCACGGGCATCATCATCGCCCAGACCGTGCCGGATGCCGAGACGCCAGAAACCATGCGGAACATGCTGACCAGCGTGAAGATCCGGCCGGAACTGACCCTGGACGAGCAGGTCGCGGCCCTGCCGTTCCGCATCCGCGAGTCGGCCGGGTTCCGGCCCGTCCGGGTGCTCGCGGGCAATTCGGTCCTGATGACGCAAGGCCCGAAGGACCAGATGCTGAATCTCGAACAGCCCATCCTGGTCCTGGCCCAGGCCGTCCAGCAGCCGCCGCAGCCGGAACAGCGCGATGCCTTCGCCCGCGCCGCGCTCTATTCGAACCAGACGATGAAGGATTTCGCGGTGGAGCGTTCGCAGACCTACCGCCAGAACGGCGTCGACTGGCACGAGATCGTCGCCCGCGCGGTCGACGGCCCTTCGAACACGCCGGTGGTGGTGTCCCAGACCATCCGCTTCGCGCCGGACGGCTACCTCCGCGCGCTCGGCGTGGTGCGGGCCGACCAGCGCAGCGCCATGCTGTCGAAGTTCCGGGAGGTCATCGACAGCGTCGAGGTGAAGTAACGGCCTCGTCGCCTCGTCGCGGACGCATCATCCGGGACGAGGCCATTCGTTCGGGCGGATGCCTCAGGCGGCATCCGCAGGATTGGCCGCCGCCTTGGGTCCGCCCTTGGCGACACCCACGAGGGCCGGGCGCAGGACCCGGTCGCCGATGACGTAGCCGGACTGCATCACCTGCACCACCGTCCCGTTCGGAACCTCGGCATTGGGGACTTCGAACATCGCCTGATGCCGGTTGGGATCGAAGCGCTGGCCCTGGGGCTCGATGAGCTTCACCCCGTGCCGCTCCAGGGTCTTGGCGAGATCGCGCTCGGTGAGCTCGATCCCGTCGATCAGCGCCTTGAGCGGACCCTCGGCGGTGGAGGCGGCCTCCGCCGGCACGCTCTCCAGCGCACGACGGATGTTGTCGGCCGCGTTCAGCATGTCGCGCGCGAAATTCGTGACCGCATAGGTCCGCGCATCGGCGACCTCGCGCTCGGTGCGCCGGCGCAGGTTCTCCATTTCGGCCAAGGTGCGCAGGACGCGATCCTTCAGCTCGTCGCGCTCGGTGATCAGGCTCGCCAAGGCGACGGCGTTGTCCTCCGTGCGCGCCTCGGGCTTCACGTCGGTCTCCGGCGCCGTCTCGGCGCGCTGCCCGTCATGCTCCATGTCGTTCGCCATCATCGCTCTTCGTCGATCGCAAGGTTGCTCGCCCCGCGCCAGTCGCCGGTCTCGTTCGCCGGAGACCGTCGGCACGCGGTCGATCGGAATGGGGCCGGGCCACGGCGCCGAGAACCCGCTCGACGGGGTTCGGCACCATGCTCCGGGATCGCAGCTGATATCAGACGCGCGCGGGATGAAATCAAGCCGAGCGCCGTCCCACCCCCCTTCTCCGCCTCAGCCCCCCGCGAGATTCAGGTCTGCAGGGGGCTCAGGCTTCCCGCGGAGGCGGGGACTCCACCAGTGCTTCCAGCCCCTCCGCCCTCAAAGCGGCAACGTCGCTGGCGAAGATCTCCATCACCGCGTTGCGGATCGCGGCCTGCCGGTCGGGCTGGGTGACGCGGGTCCCGGTGAGGTCGGTGACGTAGAAGACGTCCACCGCCCGCTCGCCGAAGGTCGCCACATGGGCCGACGTGATGTTGAGGCTCAGGCGCCCGAGGGCGGTGGTCAGCTCGTAGAGCAGGCCCGGCCGGTCGAGGCCGGTGATCTCCACCACGGTCTCCCGGCTCGACAGGGCGTTGTCGATCGCCATGTCCGGAGGGATCAGGAAGGTGTTGGAGCGATTGCTCGGCGGGTGCCGGTCCGCCACGAGATCGGCGATGCGGATCTCGCCCCTCAGCGCCCGCTCGATCGCCGTGGTGATGCGCTTGGCGCGGCGCAGTTCGTCGTCGTCCCGCTCGAAGGCGCGGGAGATGAAGATCGAGTCGAGGGCGAAGCCGTCGGTGGTGGTGAAGATCTGCGCGTCGACGATGTTGCCGCCGAGCGCCGCGCAGGCCCCGGTGACGATGGCGAGAAGGCGCGGGTGGTCGGGCGAGTAGATCGTGATCTCGGTCACGCCCCGGGTCGGATCGGTCTCGTAGACGGTGGCGACGGTGCGCCCGTCTTCCATGACACCGCGCACGAACCCCGCATTCTTGAACTGGCGGACGGCGTCGACCTTCAGCCAGTAAGCCTGGTTGTGCCGGGCGGAATAGGCGTCGAAGAAGGCCGGATCCCAATCCGCCAGCTGCTCGCGCAGCCCCATCTGGATGAGGCGGACCCGATCGGTCCGGGCGATCTCGGAATGACCGCCCGACAGGAGCACCTCGGTCTCGTCGTAGAGGGTCCGCAGCAGCGTCCCCTTCCAGGCGGTCCACACGCCCGGTCCCACCGCCTTGATGTCCGCGACGGTGAGGATCATCAGGAGCTTCAGCCGCTCCATGGTCTGCACCACGCAGGCGAACTTCTGGATCGTCTTCGGGTCGGAGAGGTCGCGGCTCTGGGCCGTCATCGACATCAACAGGTGGTGCTCCACCAGCCAAGCCACGATCTCGGTCTCGGTCTGGGTGAGGCCGAAGCGCGGGCCGATCTTCTCGGCGATGGCCGCGCCGGCGATGGAATGGTCTTCCGGGCGCCCCTTGGCGATGTCGTGCAGGAGCACCGCGACGTAGAGGGCGCGCCGGTGGCTGATCGTGTCGATGAGCCGCGTGGCGATGGGGTGGTCCTCGGAGACCGTGCCGGAATCGATGGCCGCCAGGACGCCGACGGACCGCAGCAGATGCTCGTCCACCGTATAGTGGTGGTACATGTTGAACTGCATCAGCGCGACGATGCGGCCGAAATCGGGGATGAACCGGCCGAGCACGCCGACCTCGTTCATCAGCCGCAGGATCGTCTCCGGTGAGTTCTTCGACGTCAGCACGTCGAGGAAGAGCCCATTGGCTTCCGTGTCCGAGCGCAGGGAATGCCCGATGAGCCGGAGCGAACGGGTGGCGGCCCGCGTCGCATCCGGATGGATCGGCAGGTTGTGGCGGTCGGCGAGCCAGAACAGGCGGATCAGGTTCACGGGATCGCGCGAGAACGCATCCGCCGTGCGCAGGTTGATCCGGCCGTGATCGTCGATGAAATCCTCCGCTTCGATGGCGGTGGCGCGGAAGCGATCGCGGAAGCGGCCGATCCAGCGGTCGAGGACCGGGGTGCGCTTGGCGTGGCGGGCCTCCAGCGCCGCACAGACAATGGCGGTGAGATCGCCCACTTCCTTGGCGATCAGGAAATACGCCTTCATGAAGCGCTCGACGCCGGACAGGCCGCCGCGAGGCTCGTAGCCGAACCGCTCGGCGATCCTCGGCTGCAGGCCGAAGGACAGGCGCTCCTCGGACCGGCCGGTGACGAAATGCATGTGGCAGCGGACGCGCCAGAGCAGCTCCTCGCAGCGCTCGAACACCCGGTACTCCTCCGGCGTGAACAGGCCGGCGGGGACGAGTTCGCTCTGGTCACGGACGCGGTAGGTGTATTTCGCGATCCAGAACAGGGTGTTGAGGTCGCGCAGGCCGCCCTTCCCGTCCTTGACGTTGGGCTCGACGAGGTAGCGCGAGGCGCCCGCCTTCGTGACGCGGGTGTCACGCTCGCGTAGCTTGGCCTCGACGAATTCCGGCGCCGTCCACATAACGAGTTCGGTGTCGAACCGGGTCACCAGCTCCTCGTACAGCGCCCTCGCGCCGAAGAGGTAGCGCGCCTCGAGGAGCGAGGTGCGGATCGTCATGTCGGCCCGCCCCTCGCGCAGGCACTCCTCCACCGAGCGCGTGGCGTGGCCGACCTTCAGCTTGAGGTCCCACAGCACGTAGAGCATCGCCTCGACGACGCTCTCGGACCAGGCGGTCTGCTTGTAGGGCAGCAGGAAGAGGAGATCGATGTCCGACCCCGGCGCCATCGTCCCGCGACCGTAGCCGCCGGTGGCCACCACGGCGAGCTGTTCGCCGGTGGAGGGATTGTCGTTGGGGTAGAGCCGCCACACCACCGCATCGTGGATCGTGCGGATCACCGCATCGGTGAGGTTGCTGATCCGCTGGGCGCAGGCGGTGCCGTCGCGCTCCTCCATCAACCGGGCTTCGGCATCGGCATGGCCGAGCTCGATGATGCGCCGAAGCTCCGGAACGAGAAGCGCGCGCAGCTGCGTCGCCTCGCGCACGTCGCGGTCGAGAGTGGTGAGGACCGTCTTGAGGGCGTCGGCGGCGTCGAACATGCGCAAACCCGTTATCATGTTCCCGGAGGGACACCAGAGACAACGCTAGGCAGCTGCGTAGATGTGATAGGCAATCCGTAGGATATCGTTCTCTCTGCCGGAAAATTCGTTTGACGAAACGAACGGTCCTGGCTACCTCGGATGCCCCGCGTCACTGCCGGGACCATGGAGACGATTGACCGATGACTCTGTCCCGTCGCGCCATCCTGAGTGTCATCTGCGGCGCCGCGTCGCTTCTGCTGATGCCGCGCCCCGGTGAGGCGGCGGAGGTCAAGGAGATCCGCCTCGATTGGGCGACCTACAACCCGGTGAGCCTGATCCTGAAGGAGAAGGGCTTCCTGGAAGAGGCCCTGAAGGACAAGGGCATTAAGGTGCGCTGGACCCAGTCCCTCGGCTCCAACAAGGCACTGGAATTCCTCAATGGCGGCGCCATCGATTTCGGGTCCTCGGCCGGGGCCGCGGCCCTGCTCGCCCGGATCAACGGCAACCCGATCAAGGCGGTCTACGTCTTCTCGCGGCCGGAATGGACGGCGCTGGTCACCCGCAAGGACAGCGGCATCACCAAGCCCGCCGACCTCAAGGGCAAGCGCATCGCGGTGACCCGTGGCACCGACCCGCACATCTTCCTCATCCGCGCGCTCCAGGGCGCCGGCCTGACCGAGAAGGACGCCAAGCTCGTTCTGCTCCAGCATGCCGACGGGCGTACCGCCCTCGACCGGGGCGACGTCGATGCCTGGGCCGGCCTCGACCCGATGATGGCGGCCTCCGAGATCGAGAACGACGACGTGCTGTTCCACCGGGACGCCGCCGCCAACACCTGGGGCGTCCTCGACGTGCGCGAGGATTTCGCCAAGGCCAACCCGGACCTCGTCCGCACCGTGATCGCCGCCTACGAGACCGCCCGGACCTATGCGATCAAGAATCCCGACGCCCTGAAGAGCGCGCTCGTGGCGGTGACGAAACTGCCCGAACCGGTGATCGCCCGGCAGATCGAGCGCACCGACCTGACCCAGCCCGCCATCGGCAGGGCCCAGGCCGAATCGATCGCCGCCGCCGGCATCGCCCTGCAGCAGGCGGGGGTGATCCCTGCAGGTACCGACGTGAAGGCGGCGGTGGACGGGCTGATCGATCCGCAATTCGCACCTGCCGCCCGCTGATCCGTGCAGGAGAACGCTGCGACCGAGTCCTCGATGTCACCCGCGCACGACACGGCTGACGGGACGGTTTCGCCCAAGCCACGGGGAGACACGGCCTGGCATCGGGGCGGTCGTCTCGCGCTCGGCCTGATCCTGCCCCTCGCCCTGGTGATCGGCTGGGAATCCGCCGTCCATACCGGCCTCGCCCAGGGGCGGCTGATGCCCCCGCCGAGCCGGATCGCGGTGACCCTCTACGATCTCGCCGCATCCGGCGACCTCTGGATGCACGTTCAGGCGACGCTGGTGCGCGTCGCCCTCGGCTTCGCCTTCGGCGCGGTGGCCGGCATCGCTGCGGGTGCCCTCACCGGCGCGCTTCCCATCGCCCGCCATATCCTCGATCCGACGCTCCAGGCGTTGCGCGCCGTGCCGTCCCTGGCCTGGGTTCCGCTGTTCATCCTCTGGCTCGGCATCCTCGAGACGCCGAAGGTGGCGCTGATCGCGGTGGGGGTGTTCTTCCCGGTCTATATCGGGGTAGCGGGGGCCATCGCCTCCGTCGACCGCAAGCTGATCGAGGTGGGCCGCATCTTCCGACTCTCGACCCTGCAGCTCGCACGGCGCATCCTGCTCCCCGCCGTGCTTCCGGCGACCCTCACTGCGCTCCGCACAGGCCTCGGCCTCGGCTTCCTGTTCGTGGTCGCCGCCGAGCTGATGGGAGCCTCCGAAGGGCTCGGCTACCTCCTCATCGACGGGCAGCAATTCAGCAAGGCCGACCAGATCCTTGCCGCGATCATCGCCTTCGCCATCCTCGGCAAGCTCGCCGATACCGTTCTCGTCGCCGTGACCCGGCCTCTCACGCGCTGGCAGGACACGGCGCGGGAGACGTTGTAGGTCCCCTCACCGGTTCGAAGAAGGCTGGCGCCCCGCGATGCTCACCCTCGATAGCCTGTCCAAGACCTATTCCGACGGCACGCGGGCGCTGGAGCGCATCGACCTCGCCGTGCCACAGGGCGAGATCGTGGCGCTCATCGGCGGATCGGGCTGTGGCAAGACCACCTTGCTACGGCTCGTCGCCGGGCTCGACCGGGCGAGCGAGGGCAGCATCGCCCTCGACGGGGAGACGATCGCAGCGCCGCATCCAGGAGTCGGCCTCGTCTTCCAAGAGCCCCGCCTGCTGCCCTGGCTCGATGTCGCCGACAATGTGGGCTTCGGACTGAGCCATCTCCCCAAGGCCGAGCGCAGGGCTCGCGTCGCCCATGCCCTGGAGATGGTCGGGCTCGGCGAACATGCCCGCCGCTGGCCGAGGGAACTCTCGGGCGGGCAGCAGCAGCGCGTGTCCATCGCCCGTGCCTTCGTGGCGAACCCGAGCGTGCTCCTCCTCGACGAACCGTTCTCGGCGCTGGACGCCTTCACCCGAAAGGACCTGCACGGCCATCTCCTCGCCCTCTGGCAGGAGACGAAGCCGACGATCCTCATCGTCACCCACGATGTGGGAGAGGCGGTGGCGCTGGCCGACCGGGCGGTGGTGATGCGCCCCAAGCCCGGCCGCCTGGACGATGCCATCCCCCTGGCGCTGGCCCGCCCGCGCGATCCGGCCTCGCCGCATAGCGAGGCCGCCACCCGGCGCATCCTCGCCGCCCTGGACCGCTCGCTGAAGCCGGCCCAGGCGGCGGCGCCCACCGAGGCGGCGCAATGGTGGTGAGGGCTTCTCTGGCGTCTGCCTCCATCCCAGGTTAGATGCCCAAGCAAAGAAAAAGATCACAATCGCACCAAGACGATCGAGGATACACCCGATGGACGCCACCACCCTGCGCTCGCTCCAGGCCCCGCTGAAAGACCAGTACCGCAGCGCGCCGGAATCCGCCGTCATCACGCTGAAAGCCAAGGGCACGCTGGACGACAGCTCCATCGCTTGCAAGGTCGAGACCGGCCGGGCGCTCGCCGTCGCCGGACTTCACCCGGCCACCGGCGGGTCGGGGCTCGAACTCTGCTCGGGCGACATGCTGCTCGAGGCGCTGGTCGCCTGCGCCGGGGTCACGATCAAAGCGGTGGCGACCGCCCTCGAGATCGAGCTGCGCGCCGGAACTGTCAGCGCCGAGGGCGACCTCGACTTCCGCGGCACGCTGGGCGTCGACAAGGAAGCGCCGGTGGGTTTTCGCGCGATCCGCCTGAACTTCGCCCTCGACACCGATGCGCCGCAGGAAAAGCTCGACCAGCTCTTGAAGCTGACCGAGCGCTATTGCGTCGTGTTCCAGACCCTGAACCACAAGCCGGAACTGGCGGTCCACGCCTCGAAGGGCTGAAGCGACGAGGCCGCTGCGTCCGAGGCGGAGTGGCGCGGGATCCGATGCTCGGCGGATCCCGGCCGGCATTCGCTTCGGCCGGGGACATACGGGCTGTTACCGCGCGGCGGGCGCGTCGCCGGCCTCATAATACACCGCAGCGGTCTCGTCCTCATGGAGGAGGCGCCAGCCCTCCAGGCGGCGCAGCTGATCGGCGCTTCGCCCCTCCCTCCGCACGAGAGCCCAGGTGACGCGGTAACGCGCCAGCATGGCGGCGAAGCGCTCGGGCTCCGATGCGGCCAGCGCCCGGTCGAGGCCGTTCATGAAGCCGCCGAGGAAGAGCTGATCGCTGCGCCCGTCGATGAAGGTCGGCACGCCGGAGCGGATCAGGAAACCGCCGAAATCGTAGTCGTTGTAGACCGGGCCGGTGAGGCGCCGTGCGCGCGCCGCGTCGAGTGCGGCCTGTGGCGTCATCGCTTCGCTGGGACGCGGCGAGACCAGGGCCGCCACCGTGATCGCCGCGACGGTACAGGCCAGGATAATGAGGCCGAGCCCCCGTGAGGCGGCGATGGTCGGAACGCCACGCAGCGCAGGGAATCGCGCCATGGCAGGCCCCGCCACGAGGATCGGCGCTGCCAGGACGAACAGGTCCGCGAAGCGCGCGTGGCGGATCATCATCACCCCGAGGAGCGTGACCACGCCGAGCCGGAACAGGGTTTTTCGGGGGGCTGTCAGCAGCACCACGATACTGCCGATGAACATCGCGACGGCGACGATGCCCGCGCCGTTCAGTCCGAGGGGTTGCCATTCGTCGATGAAGGGCAGGGATTCGCCACTGTTGAACAGGCCGAGATTCACGAGAAACGGCACGTAGCCATAGGGCGTCAGGCAGGACGCGACTGTGGCGACGGCGAGGAAGCGTGCCCATCGCAAAGCCCTGCCGATCCATTCGGAGCGGGGGCCGGAGAGCACGCCCTCGCCTGCGAGGATACCGGCGATGACGAGGCCGATCGGGTAGCTTCCGTGTAGATTGGCCCAGGCCACCATCACCGGGATGAGCCAGAACGACGGTGCCCTCCCTCGCTCCAGTGCCGCCACGAGGCCCGTCATCCAGACGAGGAGGACCGGCACCGTGAGGATGTGCGGGCGTGCGAGCAGGTGCGGCGCGAGGACCACGAACACGGCCGTGACCGCCAACAGCGCCGCGGTGGCGGAAACACGGCGTTGCAGCCACTGGTGCAGGCCGGCCAGCGAGCCGGCAACGACCAGGATGGTGAGCATGCAGACGCCCCACCAGCCAGCGACCGCATAGGCCCCATAAAACAGCACCTGCGAGGCCCATTCCTTCGCGATCCAGGGCGATCCGGCAAAGGTGTGGGAGAACAGGTCCGTCCAGGGCACGGTGCGATGTGCGACGATCCAGCGGCCGATGGCCATGTGCCACTGGCTGTCGGGATCGTTGAGCAGCTGACCGGCGCGGATGGACAACGTGAGGACCACGACCAGGAACACGAGGATCGACGAGGCACCCCACGCCCCCGGCACGAACGGTCGTGACGCCCCGTCGGGGGACTGCCTCGAGACCGGGATGGAGGCCGGATCGGATCTCATCCCGTATGCCCTACCGGCTGTCGAGGATCCTGTGGCATCTCGGAAAAGATGTGCCGGCTCAGGATTACGTAATTCCCAGCGGGAATCCCGGTGCAGACGGCGAGGATCGAGAGCCAGGAAGGCCCCTCGAAGATCCCGCCGACGATGGCGGGGATCGCTGCGGCCGCGCCGTAGCCGGCCATCGTCAGAAGGAAAAACCGCAACGCCGCGCGAGGCGCCGGCCGTCTGTCGCCGAAGGTCAGCCAGCGATGACCGGCATAGGACCAGAGCGAGGCGAGGCCGTAGGAAAGGGGCGAGGCCAGGGGAAGCGGAAGCCCGACCACCGTCGTCCCCACTAGGCTCAGGCAGGCATAGAGCAGGGTCGCGATACCGCCGACCAGGAACATCCGGGCGAGCCGTATGGGCAGGGCGCGACCACTCACCGACAGGTTCCGGAGAACCGGCCGGAAGAATGGCTTTGCGTGATGGGGTGCATCGACCGGGCCGGAGGGTTTGAAACCGGCCCCAATCGTTAGGCTGCCGCGCTTAAAGGCGGCTTAATCCCGTCAAACCGAGACGGAGAGCCGCCCTTCGATCGCATCCCAGACCGAGACCGCGAGATCCGGTCCACCGAGCCGCTTGATCGCGCGGATGCCGGTGGGAGAGGTGACGTTAATCTCGGTGAGGTTGCCGTCGATCACGTCGATACCGACGAGGATGAGGCCGCGCCGGCGAAGCTCCGGCCCGATCGTGGCGCAGATGTCCCGCTCGCGCTCGGTGAGATCGGAGGCGGCGGCCGCCCCGCCGCGCACCATGTTGGAGCGGATGTCGTTGAGCGCCGGGACACGGTTGATGGCGCCCAGGGGCTCACCGTCCACCAAGATGATGCGCTTGTCGCCCTCGGTGATCTTGGGAAGGAAGCGCTGGACCACCCAGGGCTCGCGGAACGTCACCGAGAACAGGTCGAACATCGAACCGAAATTGGCGTCCTCCGGCAACACCCGGAACACCGCCGCGCCGCCATGCCCGTGCAGGGGCTTCATGACGATGGCGCCGTGCTTGGCGCGGAACGCCTCGATCTCCGCCTTGTCGCGGGTGATCAGGGTCGGCGGCATCAGCTGCGGGAAGTCGAGGACGAACAGCTTCTCGGGCGCGTTGCGCACCTCGGCCGGGTTGTTCACCACCAGGGTCCGCGGATGGATCCGCTCCAGCATGTGGGTCGCGGTGATGTAGGCCATGTCGAAGGGCGGGTCCTGGCGCATCAGGACCACATCCACATCGGCGAGATCGACACGCTGCATGGCCCCGAGGGTCGCGTGGGCGCCCTCCACGTCCTGGACCCGGAGGGGCTCGACCCGCGCCGTCACCACCTGACCCTGCATGGAGAGCCGGTCCGGCGTATAGAACAGGAGATCGTGTCCCCGCGCCTGCGCTTCCAAGAGCAGAGCGAAGGTGGTGTCACCGGCGATCCTGATCGCCTGGATCGGGTCCATCTGAACCGCGACGGTCAGGGCCATGGCGCACGAGCCTCATTCACGATCGAGCATGGTAGAAGGTCGGGGGGGCCGCCCCCCCGGTCTTCCACCGGAGTCGCAGGCCTATTCGATGGCCTGGCTTCCGTCGACAGGCTTCTTGCCGGGAGATGTCGGGACCGGGCCTGCCCCTTACCGGGACTTGCCACCGCTGCGACGGTCGTAATCGCCGATGGCGTTGCGGCATTCGGCCGACAGGCGGGGACGGTTGCGCTCCATGCACTTCTCGGCCTCGTTGCTGTTGGGATCGACGCCGGCACAGAGGCGGAAATAATCGTTGGCGCAGCCGAGTTGCAGGCCCTGGTCTTCGCGCTGGGCCTGGGCCGGGCCGGCGGCCAGAAGCAGAAGGGCGAAGGGTGCAGCCTTCAGGGCCAGGGACCGGCCCTTCGAGGGGCTGGAGGATCGTGTGGTCGCCACGCGCATTCTGCGTTGTCCTTCGCTCGGATCGGAGTGTGGCGGCATATCGGGCGCAGCCATGGCTTAGCAAGCGCGCGGGACACCGTCCCGGTTCCGGCTGGATATGAGCGGAACCATGGGCGTGGCGCCCCGGTCACAGTTTTTCGAGATCCCTCGACAAAAAGGCCCCGCTCATTTCGGAGCGGGGCCGAGTGCAAGGGAGGAAACGCCCGCCATGGGCAGTAAAATTCAAAGCAAGTTGCAAGCCAGAGCAGATTCCGTGGCTTCAGTTCCGACGGTTGTCGCGGCTGCGGCGATATTGCCACGGAGATTCGGTCCCTGCCGCCACCGCCCGGCTCTCTCCCGCGATTCGATGGAGAGCGGAAACTTTTCATTAACCACCTCGTGATGCTCTCCGCTCTGCATCACGATCGATTGAGAATTCGACGGGATCCGCCCCGGGAGAGTTCGAGGGGACGTTTCCGACGGGTTCGGGTGGTGCGTATCGAGGATCGATGGGATCGCCAGCGATGACGCCTGACCGCAAGTCCCAGAGTGCCAAAACACACCCCGGTGAGCCGTCGGGCGGTCTGGGAGACCGTTCGCTGCCGCTGCATACGGCCAGCGTCGTGGCGTTCCGCCAGGGCTCCGGTCGCCGGTTCCGCCGGGATGACGAGAACGACAGAGCCACGCGCGGCGAGATCCTGCTGTTCACCGGCGTCCGCTACGAGCGCATGCCCGAACCGGCGATGTCCGCTCCCCGGCAGCGCCGGCACTCCTGACACCCCACGCCTCCGGTCACCGTGAGGCCCGAGCAGGCACCGTCAACCCGAGGAAGTGCGATGCCGGCGTCCCACCCCGTCCCCCCCACTGGGCGCTTGATCAAGACCGCATCCGCTGCCGCGATGCTGCTGATGGGCGGCTGCGCCCAGAAAGGCGATTTCGGCCGCCCGGCCCCGAGCGCCTGGAACAGCCTCGTGGCGACCACCGGCACCTTGGCCGCGCAATATCGCAACGAGCCGGCCTCGGATTTTTCCCTCACCGACGACGAGCGCACCCTGCGCGACCGGGCCTGGCGCTTCCTGATGCCGGCGGCCGAGAGCGAGACCTTCACCGACGCCCTGGCCAACCTCACGCGCACCCGCGTGCTGCCGCCGAGCTGGCGCGAGGACGACGTCACCAGCTATCATGCCGCCCTGGTCGCGGAACCCTTTCGCTCGCCCGTCTCGCGCTATCGCCGACTGGCGGACGACATCACGGCGGATGCGCGCCTGATCCCGCTCTTCGTGGCCACGGCGGCGCGGGTGGCGAATGCCGATACCCTGCGCCTGCGCAGCCTGCCCTTCGTGAAGAGCCTCGACGACGAGAGCATCCGGCAGGCCGCCATGCGGGTGGCCGAGAACCGCTGCCTCGTGGCCTGGGTCCGGCTGGAGACGGGGGTTCGCGCGGAGCGTTACCGCTACGCCCTGCAGCATCTCCTCGTGGAGGTCCCCTCGGTCGAGGCCGTATCGGTCGAGCGCAGTCTCGCCGGTCTCGACGGGCGCCGGGTGATGCTCGACCCGCTGCTCCCGGCGGCGGCCGAAGCGCGCTGCGGATTGGTGGAGGCACCCGCCCCCCAGGCCGCCCGACCCATCGTCGCGAAATACTGAGACGGTCTGCCCGCCCGGACAGGGCGTCGGTCGGCCGTCAGCCGCCGGATTTCGCGGCGTCCTCGGTGGGACTGTCGATGGTGCAGGAGACGGCCTGGACCGCCTCGTTCGCCGCCTGCCGCTGGCTCGGAAGGGCCGCGACCACGCGCACCACCACGAAACCCTCCCGTTCTGTGGCGACGATGCGCACGTCGCGGCTCACGTCGTTCTCGTCCTCGTTGGCCAGGGCCTCGTCGTATTGGGCGCGGGTGAGGATCACGAGGTCCAGGGCGCCGCGCACCGCCGCTTGGTCGGTGACGGCGTAGAAGGCTCCCCGCCGCCCATGGACGGCCAGGGACAGCATCAGCGCGCCGGTCCGGGCGGAGACCCGCATCGGGCCATCGGCGAGGTTGTAGGCGCATATACCCACCGCGACCGAGGGATCGGGGATCGGCAGCCACGCCTCGGTGGGGGCCGGGTTGATGCCGGTGGAGAGCGTATAGACCGGCATCGCGTGGTCCAGGGCCTCGCTGGTGCGCGCCTTCGTCAGGGCGTCGGATTCCGACAGGCTCGGGATCGCCAGCACCACGGCGATGTGGACCAGCCCTGCCAGGACGAGCCCGGCGAGGGTCGCGAGGAGGAAACGCCCGGTCGGGTTCATTCCGCGCATTCCGTGCGGGAGATCGTGGGAACCGCAGACCGCTCCACCGTGCCGGCGCTGGCCGCCACCGGCGTGTCGTAGAGACGGAGCGCGAGCCGCACCGGCCCGGCGGCGCGCGGCATGGGCAGCCAGTTGCCGGGCTGGACGTCCGAGGCGAGCACGATGGAGAAGCGCCCGTCCACGTCGCGCAGAACCTCCGTGGAGGTGAAGCCCTCGCGCAGCACCGTCCGCTCGGGGTCACGCTTGCCGCGCCCGGCGACGGTGATGGTCCAGGCCCTGGCGGGAGGCGTCGCGCCGGCGATCCGGTAGGTGCAGGCGGCATTGAGGGCGCGGCCCTCGTCGTCCTGGGAGGCGGTGAGAAGCAGCCCCTCTCCCACCGCCAGGGGAATCTCACCGCGCCGGGCATTCACCGCGCGGGCATAGGGGTCAGCGCCGAGGGAGCCCGTGCGCGGCCACGCGATCCAGCTCCCCACCGAAACTCCGCCGAACGGATAGCCGCCCCGCGTGGCGTAATCCGCCGTCGCCAACCCCAAGCCCGCGCCGAGGGCGAGGGTGTAGAAGACGAGCCCGACGCGCGAGGTTCGGCGCAAAACGGCGCGAAAGGCGCGGCTTCCCTGGCCGGCGACGCCCGCGATGCCGGGCATCGCGCCGGACCGGGCAGGGTGATCTGTGGTGCTCATGCGGCGGCTGACATCCTGGGGCCGTGTGGACACCGTCGCTACGGAATGCCGATGCGGCCGACCGGGCGGGCGCCATCGGCGACGGCGCCCGTGGTCTCCCCAGCGGCGGCGCGGGCGCCGGCGGGCGTCCCCGCCTCCACGGTGCGGAACAGGCCGTTCATGCTGCCGATGACCTCGAACGAGCGCCGCGAGAGCTTGCCGGCCGCGCTGGCGGCCGCGTTGGGCGGCGAGGACGACCCCGCCTGCGCCATCGGACGGGTGTTCTCCTTGAGGCCCGGCATCGCCTTCAACTCGATGCCCTGGTGGGCCGTCTCCATCACGTCGTGCCAGGCCATGGCGGGAAGCGAACCGCCGGTCATCTTGTTGGTGGAGGTGGAATCGTCGTTTCCGAACCAGACGGCGCCCACGTAATTGCCGGTATAGGCCACGAACCAGGCGTCCTTGTAGGCGTTGGTCGTCCCGGATTTGCCCGCGACCTTGATGCCGTCGAGCTGCGCGCGACGGCCGGTCCCCTCCTCCACCACCTTGTTCAACATGAAGTTCATGTCGGCCACGACCTGGGGCGAGAGGATCTGCTCGGGCTTCTCGTCGGCATGGCGGTAGATCACTTCGCCCGAGGAGTTCTTCACCTCCATGGCCGCATAGGGCTTGGCTTTGCGGCCGCCATTGGCGAACACCGCATAGGCCGCCGCCTGATCGATGACGTTCACCTCCGCCGAGCCGATGGGAAGCGAAACGGAATCGGTGAGCGGGGTGGTGATGCCCATGCGATGGGCCATGTCGATGATCTTGGCGCGCCCGGCCTTGGCGGCGGGGAAGTCGCCCTTGATGCCGATGGCCTTGCCCAGCGCGATCGAGATCTGGATCGGGATCGTATTGATGGATTTCGCCACCGCCACGGTGAGGTTGGTGGCGCCGGAGAACGAGCGGCCGTAATTCTGCGGGCACCAATTGCCGAGGCAGATCGGCCGGTCCACCACCCGGGTGTCGGGCCGGTAGAGGCCGGCGGCGAGGCCCGCCGCATAGACGTAGGGTTTGAACGAGGAGCCCGGCTGGCGCAGGGAATCGGTGGCCCGGTTGAACTGGCTCTCGCCGTAATCGGCCCCGCCGACCATGGCGCGCAGCGCCCCGTCCGGATCGAGGATGACCATGGCAGCCTCGTCCACGTCGTACTGGTCGCCGTACTGGCGCAGGATGTTCTCCACCGCCTGGTCGGCACGTTTCTGGATACTGATATCGAGGGGGGTCTTCACGATCAGCACGCGGTCGCCGCGCAGCTTGCCGGAATCCGCCATGCCCTTGATCTCGCCGAAGGCCCAGTCGAGGTAGTAATCGGCGGTGATGTCGCGGGTGCGGGTCACCGGCGTCGCCGGGTTGCGCAATGCCGTCTGGATCTGGCCTTCGGTGACGAAGCCGGCTTCCACCATGTTGTGCAGCACGTCCACGGCGCGGGCGCGGGCCGCCGGCAGGTTCACATGCGGCGCGTATTTCGTCGGCGCCTTGAACAGGCCGGCCAGCATCGCGGCTTCGGCGAGGCTCACGTCCTTCAGCGGCTTGCCGAAATAGTAATCGGCCGCTGCGACCGCCCCGAAGGTGCCGCCGCCCATATAGGCACGATCGAGATAGAGCTTGAGAATCTCGTTCTTGCTGAGATGGCTCTCGAGCCACAGCGCCAGGAACGCCTCGTTGATCTTGCGCTCCAGGGAGCGTTCGTTGGTGAGGAACAGGTTCTTGGCGAGCTGCTGGGTGATGGAGGAGCCGCCCTGCGTGTTGCCGCCGCCGCGCGAGTTCGACACGAGCGCGCGCGCCGTGCCGATCGGGTCGATGCCCCAATGCTCGTAGAAGCGCCGGTCCTCGGTGGAGACCAGCGCCTTGATCATGCTGTCGGGAAAGTCGTCGAGTTTCAGCGAGTCGTCGTGCTTGATCCCGCGCCGCCCCACCTCGACGCCGTAACGGTCGAGGAAGGTGACGGCGAGATCCTGCTGCTTCAGCCAATTCTCGCTGGTGAGGTTGAAGGCGGGCTGCGCGAGGGCCAGCATCAGCACGGCGCCGCCGGTGCCGAGCGTCACCCCCTCGCTGGTGAGGTCGAGGGCGACGCGCTTCCAGCCGCGCACCGAGAAGACCTGCATACGCTGCTGGAAACGCTCGTAGATCTCGGCGGTGGAGCGGCCGCTGTCGTACAGGCTCGCATTCACCCAGGCGTCGAAGCCGAGGGCGGCGCGTTTCAGGCGCGTCAGGAGCGAGGTGGCTTTGGGCAGGCGCACGACGTGATCTCTGTCCCTCAACGCACGGCCGGCACCGCTCACCGATGCCGCAGGTCAAGCACTACCAAGCTCCGCGCGTCTTCGCGAGGCCCGGCAAAGCACATCGTCCGCCCTTCCGCGGGGGCGGCACGGCCGGCTTCCCATCATAATGCGTCGGAAAGCGAAAACGTCGCGACGTCGGCGAGAATAACCCTTCGTCAACCTTGATCCGGGAATGGGGCGCGGAGGTGGCGCGGCTTGCCGATCAGGCCCACATGCGTCAAGGAGCCTGCGCGCTCCGCCCTCCCGTTCCGAACCCCGAAGGTGCTCCCGATGAGGGACCGCACATCCCCCCTCCTTGCCCCGGACGCGATGGCGCCCGAGCCATCGAAGCCGTTCTGGCGGGAGAAGACCCTCGACGAGATGTCGTCGTCCGAGTGGGAGAGCCTGTGCGACGGCTGCGGCCGGTGCTGCCTGCTCAAGCTCGAGGATGACGATACCGGCGAGGTCTACCACACCGATGTCGGCTGCACCCTCCTCGACGGGCTCGCCTGCAACTGCCGCGATTACGTCAACCGCCAGAGACGGGTGCCCGATTGCGTCCGCCTGACGCCGGAGGCGGTCCGCACCATCCCCTGGCTGCCGCCGACCTGCGCCTATCGCCTCGTGCGCGACGGGCAGGATCTCTATCCATGGCATCCCCTCGTCTCAGGCCGCCAGGCCAGCGTCCACGAAGCCGGCATCTCGGTGCGCGGCCGGATCTCGGGCAACGAAGAGGAGTTCACCACCGACGAACTCCTCGACCAGATCGTCACCTGGCCCGGCCGCACCCCGGAGACCGAGGACGAGGATTAGGCGCCGCGAAGGCGCCTCACGGATCGAGGCGGAAGCGGTCCACGTCGCGCAGAAGTTCGAGGAAGGCTCTCGCACCGTGGTCGAGGGCCGCGAGGCCGGCCTCGCGCGTGCCGAGCGTCGCGTTGCCGATGGCGCCCGAAGGGTGAAGGTCCTGCGACTTCCAGGCGAAGGCTGCCGGGCGGCTGGCGCGCAGATGGGTGAAGTCTCGCTCCATCGCCACCGTGCGGGGCTCGAAATCGGCGACGGCCGGACGGCGCACCGCATCGGGCTTCAGCGCCAGCATCAGCGCCGTCTCGACGGCGCCGGCATGGATGCCATGTCTGATTTCGTCGTCGGGAAAGAGGCCCGGCGGGTAGCCGAACCGGCTCCAGGCCGTGGTGACGGCGAGCATGCCGAGACTGCGCAGGTCGCTCGCCACGAGATCGATGAGCCCGCTATTGCCACCATGGGAGGTGACGATGACGAGCTTGCCGCATCCGGCGCGATGGAGGCTGCGGCCGATCTCGCCCCACGCCCGCAGGGCCGTCTCGGCCGTGAGGGTCAGCGTGCCGGGAAACGCATCGTGCTCGTCCGATTTGCCGATACTCTGGACCGGCAGGACCAGGATATCGAGGTCGCCCGCATCGAGTTCGGCCAGCCGGGCGAGATAGCCCTCGGCGATGGTGACGTCGGTGGACAGCGGCAGGTGCGGTCCATGCTGCTCCACCGCTGCCACGGGGAGAACCGCGATCGAGCGGTCCATGGCGGACGCGATCTCGCCGGTCGTGAGATCGAACCAGTTCCGCACCGCCATGGTCGTCGTGTCCCTCGCGGCCCCGCGCCGCCAGGGTGGTCTTCTAGGCCGAATGGGGCTCTACAAGAAGGGTGTCCGGATCTCGGACTCAGCGCGAGGGGCGCAGCAGCCATCCCAGCCCGAAGGCCGCTGCCGCCACGAGGGCGAGCGTGACGGCCTTGTTCTCGTCCGCCCGAGCCGCCACGGCCCGGCTGTGCCGCACGGCTTCACCCCGGTAATGACGGCCGCGGCGCTGAGCTTCGTCAGCGAGCGCATACCCACGGTCGGCGATCGCTTGGCGACGCTGCTCTGCCTCGTCGGCCAGGGCATGGGCACGCGCACTCGCCTCGTCGATGAAGCGCTCGCCATCGCGACGCAGGTCGTTCACCGTGTCGCGCGCTTCGCCATACGCGTATTGCGCTGCGCCGGCGGCCTGATCGTACGCGCCTTCGACCTGCTGACGCGCGCGGCCGGTCACCGCGCCGAGAGCCGTCTTGCCGCGACCCTGAAGGTTGCGGACGCTACCGTCGAAATGATCTCTGTTCATGGACACATCTCCTTTCGCGATCCGATGGAAGGGCGTAAGCCCGATCCATCCTGCCGTCGCACCGATCCGGGCCTCGGCCCTGAACCATGGTCTAGGCTCCGGAATCGTTGTTCGGTCTTCGATCTTGTCTCGGCCGGACGTCGCCTGGACGTCGGTCCAACGGTGAGTGGACGGATACTTCCCTCTCCGGACTGGCCTTCGGGCCGGATCGTCAGATCTTCTTGACGGCGTCGGCTGCGCTCTGAGCCGCGCCCTTGATCCCGTCCTTGGCATCACCCACGGTCTTCTGGGCCTCGCCCTTGAGCTCCTGCGCCTTGCCTTCGGCCTGCAGTTTCTCGTTGCCCGTGACCGAGCCGACGCCCTGCTTGATGTTGCCGACGGCTTCGTTGGCGAGACCCTTGATCTTGTCGGTGGTGCTGCTCATCGAAATGATCCTCATGATCGCGTGGGGAGGCCGGGACGCGGCATGCGCCGGGCACCGCGAAGTCGAAAGCCGAACGATAACAATTGCTGAAATGTTCCGATCCGAGGCCGTGGAATTGTACGATTCCCGACCGATCCGGGTGAGGAACTCCGCATCGCAGCACTGGTGTGAAGTTAAAGGCCTCGGCAGCAAGAGTTTGAATTTTTTATACGGGTGATCCAAATTTTTTGTTTCGGCTTGCGGCGCCATTGCCAGCAAAGTTTCTTGAATTCAAAATATTCCCGGCTAGAACTCGGCAAACAACAGACGAGACACCGAGGAAGACGGTCATGACCGTTCGCGCCGCCACCCCACGTTCGGGCGGGACCGCCCAACCGACCCTGGGCACGGCGTCCGCACCGCCCTTCGGGCGCTGGGGTCAGCTGGTGATCGGCGTGATCTGCATGGTGATGATCGCCAACCTGCAATACGGCTGGACGTTCTTCGTCCCCGACATCCAGAAGAAGTTC